>NZ_JBEAJL010000093.1:0-80183 GCF_040065275.1 Klebsiella sp. JB_Kp042 | reverse complement strand
CTGAAAGCGTGCGTATTGCCTGAAAACACAACCCGCTACGGGGGAGACTTACCCGCAATCTGATTTATTCAACAAAGCCACAGAAAAGCAAAAAGCCTGCTCGAAAGCAGGCTTTTTTAAATTTGGCTCCTCTGACTGGGATCGCCTTTGCCATTAACTGGCTGATTGGTAAGATAAAATAAAAATTCTTGGTTGTCAAGACCACCAGAGTGACCACCATTTTTAATGAAATATTTATTGGATAACCAATTTTGGTGTTGAGGTAAATTAGCAATAATTGCTACTACACTATCGTTGGCTATTTCTACGTTCCCTACAACATCAAATATCTGATACTACAAGTGGTAGATACTCTGGCTCTCATTATGCTGCTGTAAAAATACACAGTATTGGTTGGTTTAACTTTTGGTTATAATATTCAATAAGTTAATGAATCATTGTATAGATTCTTTTGGAGGTACATCTTCAATAGAGTTTAGATGTTTAGGCATCGTAGGAAATGAGATATCTTATTGATTTTTAATTTTTTATTTGCAATTGCTGGATAGAGCATGGGACCATTTAAAGCACATGAAGTGATAGAAGAAAGAGTTAAAGGGGCGGATCTGTGTAGTTATTTGGTCGGTTTTGATATAAATGATAGTGGCGTATCATTTTATCGCTTAGATCCCTTAGTAATGAAGATATTATCTGCATTACATGAGTTTGCTTATGGGTTTCATGAAGGGACGCAGACAGATAATACTGAAACATTGTCAAAGCTGATAGATGCATCTCGATCAATTTATAAAATTGATGAATACCAAAAAGTCAAAGATCTTTATTTAAATTCTGGTGCTTTAACTGACGATATTGCTGATAAATATCTTCGACGTGGTGAATTCGGTGAGCTTATACTTCATCTTATATTAAGAGATTTCCACAATACGGTTCCATTATTATCTAAAATTTATTTTAAAGATTCGGTTGGACATACTGTGCATGGTTTTGATGCAGTACATATTGACCCACTGAATAAGACACTTTGGTTGGGTGAATCAAAATTGTATATTGACCCGAAAAAAGGTATAAATGAATTAATAAAAGATGTTGAGGAGCATTTTAAGTCAGATTATTTCAACTCAGAATTGAATCTCATATCTAAGAAAATACGTCATACACAAAACACCCCTGAGCAAGAATACTGGATTAAAACATTATCATCAGGTGGAAAACTATCTGATAAACTTAATAATATAAATATACCACTATTGTGTACGTATAGTTGTGATACTTTTACTAAATTTGATGATGAAACTTCCATTGAGTTTTCAGAATACTATAAGAATAAAATATTAATGTTAAAAAAACATTTTGACGATAATTATACACATCCTTTAAAAAGTCATCTAAATATTATTCTTATGTTATTTCCTGTCAATAATAAAATCGAGTTAGTAAAAAAACTTCATCAAAAACTATCTTTAATTCAGCAAATTGGTGGGTGATATTATGGATGAAAATAATGGTGTTGAATGTAAAGACATTTTTGACTATACATTTGAAACTTATCAGAAATGTGCTCACCAACTCATAATGAATGAGGCAGTTGGTAGAGATTTACTTATTCAACTTATTGAAAATAGAAATGATTATTCTCGCGAGTTAGATCATATATTAGCAGACTTAATTGAGTCTGCTGGTTTTTATCCCTATCTTTTGAAAGAAAATTTACATTTATCTTCTTCTGCACAAAAAATTAGATTTGAGAATAATCGATCATTAAATATTGAAGGTAAGATTTTTCACGATGAACAGAAATATTTACTTGATCTTATTAATTCAGATAAAAATGTTATAGCAAGTGCACCAACAAGTTTTGGCAAAAGTCTATTGATTGAAGAAATCGTGGCTTCGATGAAATATAAAAATATATTGATTATTCAGCCAACGCTTGCTTTGCTGGATGAAACCAGGAAAAAACTTTCCAGATATCTTGATAACTATAAGTTAATTATACGGACTAATCAAGCATATAGTTCCTCAGAAAAAGGAAATATATTTCTATTAACATCTGAGAGAGTCAATGAGTATGAGGAGTTTCCTGAAATAGATTTTCTTATTGTCGATGAATTCTATAAATTTAGTTCGAAGCGAGATGATGAAAGACATCAATCTTTAAATAATGCATTTATCAAGATATTTAAAAGAGGCACTCCAAGGTTTTATTTCCTGGGGCCTAATATAGATGGAATAACACCTGGTTTTTCAGATAAATATAATGCTGTCTTTTATGAAAGCCAATATAGTCTTGTTAGGTGTAATAGTTTTAATGTTTATGAGAGCTATGATGGCTTATTTGGAAATCTAGGTAACAAGGCGAAATTCAAAGAGAAAGTACTATTCGATCTGCTCGTAGAACGGAGTAATGAACAATCTATTATTTATTGTGCGTCTCCTGCTAAGGCAAGAAAACTGTCAAAAAATTATTCTAATTTTATTTCTGAAAATAAGAATACGAACAGATCTAATAATCTACCATTAATTGAATGGATAGAGAAAATATTTCAACGTCATGGTCTTTGATTGAGTCTTTAAGATTAGGAGTGGCCTTTCATGATGGAGCTTTGCCTCGGCATATAACGTCATCTGTAATTGATTATTTTAATGATGGTTTAATTAGTGTTTTATTTTGTACGTCAACGATTATTGAGGGTGTAAATACTAGTGCAAAAAATATAGTTTACTTTGATGATAAGAAAGGGGATAGTTTAGATATCGATTTTTTTGACTATTCAAATATAAAGGGGCGCGCGGGTAGGTTAATGCAGCATTATTCAGGGAATGTCTTTAATTTTAATCCTCCTCCCAAAAAAGAGGCTGTTTATATTGATATTCCTTTTTTTGAGCAAAATCCAATTAATGAAGAAATCTTAATAAATTTGGATGCCGATGAAGTTCAGGATAAAAATTCGGAAGGATACAACTTCATAGCTTCATTGCCCTATGAGGAGATGTTATTATTCAAAAAGAACTCAATTAATATTAGAGGACAGAAGAAGCTCTTAGATTATTTAAGATTAAATATTTATAATATTCATTCTTTGCTTTCATGGAATGCGACACCAAAATACAATCAATTAGAGTTTTGTGTGCAACTCTGCTGGGATTTTCTATTAAAAGAAAATGAAAAAAATAATCAGATGTCTTCAAAGAGATTGACTAAAGTTACTTTTGATTATGGCCTTTCTCAAAATATAATCAAGTTAGTTAAAAGCATGTATGATTATAAGTTGAGTCAAGCAAAGAATTTAAATCCAGATAAAAGAAGTAAATTATTGGATGAATCTATTAAAGATTCATTTTATATCCTGAGACACTGGTTTCAATATAAGTTGCCTAAATTACTTTCAGTGCTGAATGAGTTACAACTTTATATATGCAATACTTATGGACTAGTTCCTGGTAACTATTTATATTATTCATCTATAATTGAAAATGATTTTATTCCAGAGCATTTGAACATTTTAATTGAGTATGGGATTCCAAAATCTGCAATTGATAAAATTTCTAAATTTATTCCAAATACTCTTTCTGATGAATCAGTTATTCAATTAATAAAGAATGATAGATTATATGAAAATAACAATCTGATAGATTATGAGAAAAATATCATTAAGAAAAATATAATGATTTAATTTTAGGGAAAATAAAGACCTGATCTGACAGTTATCTGTATAAATAACCAGCAACTGTCAGATCAGGTCTGAGCTAATACAATTACTAGCAAGTTTAACCCCACCTGACAAACTTTTGTAGAAAACTCCTTCTTTCATGGACAACTTTACTGCTTCTTTCAGATCAATCCCAGCTCAACTGACGGCAGGAAACGATTATCCATCACTATTTGTATTCTGCGATCCGTTTCCCACAATCTCGCTTGCCGTTTTCGACCGAAAGCGGTATCTTTTACCCGTACCTGCAAAATCAGGTGCCGGGATTGGAACCCTGAGGAATGTTACAGGCGACATACGACGCGCCCCGCGTCTTTTTTTATGTCGTGCGCTCGGCTATACCTCAATGGTGGGCTGGGCGGGGGCACCGTAAGGTGCGCCGGTTGCCTGTAACGCCGGTAGTTCCAACCCCGTTCAGTCCACCACCATGAGATTGGAACCTCTGGTGGTGGGTTTTAAACCCGTTACAGGAGGCTACCACTATGGCTACTACCCCAATCCAAACACATCCATTATTTGCTGTTCCCTTTAATGCCGCCACGGATTTCACTGTACTGGCCGATCACTGCCAAACCTTCGCCGAAGCCCTGATTGAAAGCAACGATCCCACACTGAAAATGGCGCTATGCGGCAAGCTCAATGCCTGTCTGACGCTGTTACAACCCACGTTGTTAGAACCCGTCCCGCACCATCTTATTGAAAGCCTGACCGTTGACACCCTCCCTGCAAATTTCCCCCGTTTCGAGCCTGAATGCACAGAGCTTTGTCGCTACTGTCTCTCCCTGACGCAGATGCTGGCAGGGCAAGGCTTTTACTCTGAAATGGAGAAACACATTAGCGGCTTGCTGTATGAACTGATCAACTATTTCGCTGCGGAAATGAAAGCGCCGCGCTGGATCCGCACTGCCAATGGCGTGAAGTTTATCGACGAGGTGGCCGCATGATGCGACAGGACTGGCATTCTGCCGACATTATCGCGGCGCTGAAAAAGCGGGGAATGTCGCTGGCGGCGGTTTCCCGTCATGCCGGGCTGGCGTCCTCCACGCTGGCTAATGCGCTTACCCGCCACTGCCCCAAAGGCGAAAGATTGATTGCTGAAGCGTTAGATGTTGCGCCTGAGGACATCTGGCCATCGCGCGACCGTAAATCAGAGTATCGATAAGGTAAACAGATCCTCCCGATCTTCTGCCTGCCCTTGCGGGTGGGAGTTCGAGAGAACGCCAGTGACGCGCGGCAACTCAGCATCAAATCAACGGGAAATGTTTTTCAGGCAAAAACAGTTTCCTCTTTCTGCGCCAGTTACATTCGTATAATTTCCCCCATGCAACGAATGGCCCTCCGGGCTGCCCTTACGCTTCCATGACCTGCAAGAAGCGGCCTGATTTCAGGCTGGTCGTCCCGTTACCGACAATACCTTTGAAAATGTCGGACTGCGTTGCAGTTAAGGTCACTCTTCACACTGCGTTAATACCTGAACTGGTTTTTCGGTACAGGTCGTAAAACGGTAAATGTCTTGCATATTATTCACTGAAATACCCGAATGCGTCTTCATCTTTGAAGTAATGACGCATGAATCCCTCATCCCATCACTTCATAATCCACTTTATAGCTTTACATCTATATAGCATTTAACCTATATTAATTGGGAGGTCCCGTGTGGACAATTAAAACAACGGATACGTTTGATCGCTGGTTTGCCTCGCTCAACGATACCGACAGGGTCAGCGTGCTTGCAGCACTGCTGGTCCTTCGGGAAAAGGGACCAGGTTTGTCCAGACCTTATGCCGATACGGTCAGAGGTTCCCGCTACAGCAACATGAAAGAGCTACGTATTCAGAGTCGGGGCGATCCGATACGGGCGTTTTTCGCTTTTGACCCGACCCGTACCGGCATTGTGCTTTGTGCCGGAAATAAGGTCGGCAATGAAAAACGTTTTTACGATGAGATGCTCCCTGTTGCTGACAGGGAATTCACGAACTGGCTGAACACATTAAAAGAGAAGGAGTAACGCGATGGGCAGAACGCTGGAACAGCTTATTGCGGATGAAAAACCTGAAGTCGTGGCCGAAGCTCAGGCGATGGCGACGGACATACTGCTCAACATTCACCTTGCCGAACTGCGTGAGAAAGTACAGAAAACGCAGGTGGAGATGGCACAGGCGCTGGGCATCAGGCAACCTACCGTTGCAGGAATGGAAAAACCAGGGCGCGATCTGAAGCTTTCAACTCTCAAACGCTACGTTGAAGCGACTGGCGGCAAGCTACGTCTTGATGTTGAACTGCCGGATGGTTCTCACTACGGATTTGTACTGTAAACACTGACGCTCCCTGAACCGGAGCGTCAATTCCTTCATGACGAGCAGTGGTCTGCATTGCCGAAGGCTTTGCTGCCGCGTGACCGTAAAACTGCACCAGACGAAAAATTTTCAGATGCTGCACCAGTACCAGTGAGTCACTTTAACCGCAAAGTCGCGAGAAAGTGACGCACGCAGTCCTTTCGACTTGCACCAGATAACTCAACTGCGCCAGCTCATGGCTGGATTCTGACACTGCCTTTTCAGGCCATTTAACCCATAAGGAGAACATGAACCGATACCGAGGAGGATCTGGACGATCCGGGGGATAACCCGCGCAAGCGGGCGGTTGCTCAGAGAGCACAACCGAAGCCCCACCACACCTCAACGGCTGCCGCCCCGGCGCTCGGGTATCGTTCGCAGCCCCAATAAAAAAACAAGGGCTATTGGCCTGTGCGCCGGGGAACACCAGTTCCAGATGGCCGGAAATCTCTTGTATCTGCTTCAGAATAGCAATTGCCTGTCGGGAAAGCGGCACAATGTGCGGAGTACGCATTTATGCGCCTCGGCCAGAGAAACGAACTTTCTCAATCGTTTCCCGTGTGGCGGGAATGGTCCAGATTTTGTGTCTGAAATCAATCTCGCTCCAGCGGGCGAAGCGCAGCTCACAGGAGCGAATAAACAGATGGAGTGTCAGCACCACCGCCAGCCTTGTAAACTGCCGTCCCTGCTGATAATCACCAATGCGCTCAAACAATTCGGGTAACCGCTCCAGCGGCAGGGCGGGATAGTGATTTTAAACCGGCGGCGCGGTGACGCCTTCCAGATGCAGCGCCGGATTGTTTTCAGTCAGCCCCTGCTGAACGGCGTAACGCATGATGTTGCAGAGTTGCTGCCGGGTTCGGGACGCGACTTCAAGAAAGCCTTTGTCCTCGATAACTTTCAGCAACGCCGTGAAATGCTGTGTTTTTAACATCGTGACGGGCAGATGACCAATCGCCGGAAAGATATGATTTTTCATGCTGGCAAGGATGCGCTCTGCATAGTCAGCCGACCACTTTTTGTTGGTCTTATGCCACTCGAGTGCCACGGCTTCAAAGCATTTTTCCGGTGAAGCGGCGGCTTTTTCGGCAACACGTTGTTGCGCTGGGTTGATGTTCTGCGCCAGTAGTTTACGGATACCGTCGCGCTGTTGACGGGGGTCAGAAAGCGAGACCTGCGGATAGGCACCTAATGCTATACGGGATTCTTTTCGGTTGAAGCGATATTTGAGATACCAGAGGCGTGAACCGCCCGGATTGACAAGCAGATACAGACCTTGAGAGTCGGTCAGTTTAAAGGGTTTATCAGAAGGCTTGATAGTGCGGATTTTCGCGTCGGAAAGGGACATATGGTGGTCATTCCATTATCGAACTGATAATGACCCCAAATCAGACCACCAATTTCGCCGGATGCGGAGGGAAAATCAGATATGCATCGGGAAAGATTTTCACGCTAACTCATTGAAACCTAATTGAATAGGAACTTATAAGCACGCCTGAAAACAGGAATTTGGCTCCTCTGACTGGACTCGAACCAGTGACATACGGATTAACAGTCCGCCGTTCTACCGACTGAACTACAGAGGAATCGTGTGAACGGGGCGCATATTAACGATGACGCCGGACGCTGTAAAGCCTGTTTTTAATAAAATGAATCGTTTGCCGAATAATTCCTCACTTTGCGCAAAAAATGGCGATTATCCGGCAAACGGATCAGGTTTCCGGCGTTGAGGCCTTCACCCGCGGGTACTTCCACAGCCAGCGGCCGCTCACCATGCGGAAGTAAAACAGCGCGCCGCGCACTGCCCAGTCGAGCACCATCCCTAACCAGACGCCAATCACCCCCATCCCCAGCACGATACCCAGCGTATAGCCCGCCACCACCCGGCAGCCCCACATGCCGAGCATCGACACCCACATGGTATAACGTACGTCACGGGCGCCTTTGAAGGCGCAGGGTAAAGTCCACGACAGCGACCAGATCGGCATAAACAGGGCATTGAGCCACAGCAGCTGCTTCACCACCTCTTTTACGTCTTCTTCATGGGTATAGAACGAGGCGATAAAGCCTGCAAACGGGGCGCTGCCCCAGGCAATCAGCGTCAGAATAATGGTCGACAGCCAGAACACATGCCAGGCCTGGAATTCCGCCTGGCCAATCTGCCCTTTCCCCAGCCGCTTGCCGGTAATGATCGTCGAGGCGGAGCCGAGGGCGTTGCCCGGCAGGTTAATCAGCGAGGCCACCGAAAAAGCAATGAAATTGCCGGCGATAACGTTGGTGCCCATCCCGGCGACAAACATCTGGGTCAGCAGCTTACCGCCATTGAACAGAACCGATTCGATACTGGCCGGGATGCCGATCCCCATCACCTCCCAGATAATGGCGAAGTTAAAGGGTTTGAAGTAGCCCTTCAGCGACAGCCGCAGCGCGGGATTGAGGCCCACCATCAGCACCCAGATAGTGGCGATGGCGCCAATATAGCGGGCAATGGTCAGCCCGAGACCGGCGCCGACAAAGCCCAGCCCCGGCCAGGAGAAGAGGCCATAGATGAGCACGCTGCTGATTAGGATATTGAGGATGTTCATCCCGCCGTTGATCAACAGCGGGATTTTGGTGGTCCCGGCGCCGCGCAGCGCCCCGCTGCCGATCAGCGCAATCGCCGCCGCCGGATAGCTCAGCACCGTCAACTCGAGATAGGTCAGCGCCAGGTCCTTCACCTGCGGGGTGGCATCGCCGGCGACAAAATTAATAATCTCCTGACCAAAAGCGTGGATCACTCCCGCCAGCACAATGGAAAACAGGGTCATAATGGCCAGCGACTGGCGCGCGGCCGCTCTCGCCCGCCGCCGATCTCGCTTGCCGAGGCTAAAGGCCACCACCACCGTGGTACCCAGATCGATAGCGGCAAAAAACGACATGATCACCATGTTAAAGCTATCGGCCAGGCCCACCCCGGCCATGGCCTCTTTGCCCAGCCAGCTGACAAGGAAGGTGCTCAACACCCCCATCAACAGCACACATGCATTTTCCAGCAGAATGGGCACAGCGAGAGGGCTGATTTCGCGCCAGTACAGCACACGATAACGCTGACGTTTTTTAAACCAGGATGTCCGTTCGACGGCCTGGCGTACGGCGGAGGTGACGTTCAAGAGAGACCTTAGTGAGAGATGTTGAAACAACATTTCAAATGATGATCGAGAAATGGATATCCTGCAAAGTATTTTTCCGTAATCATTGTCGGAAATGACAACAAATTGTTGATAGAAGCGGCAGTTGCACCTGAACGGGCGAATTGATGTTTGACAAAAGATTTTTCGCCGCTAAGATACGACTCCACACGATTCCTCTGTAGTTCAGTCGGTAGAACGGCGGACTGTTAATCCGTATGTCACTGGTTCGAGTCCAGTCAGAGGAGCCAAATTTAAAAAGCCTGCTTTCGAGCAGGCTTTTTGCTTTCTTGCGTCTCTGGCGTTAACTCTGAATCGCACCCAGCCTGGTAAACACCTCATTGACAACGGCGTCAGGGCCGCCGCCCTACGCCCCAGCTATCCTCCATGAACGCGCCACCGCTCAGCCTGAAAAAGCGCCCGGCGGTAGGATGATTTTGCTGACGCTTGCGGGTGAGATAGCGTGGATAAATCACTCTGTCCCATTTCTGATAAGGAGGCGCCATGAACCTCAGACAACAGCAGCAGCAGGCGTTCGATCGCAGCGGAGAACCTCTTATCGTCGGCGACGTCAATCACTGTCCACTGCCGCCGGAGACCCTCGCCGCGCTGGCTGCGGATTCACCCTATGTGGTGCAGGTATACGGTTCGGGGCTGACCGGCGAGGTTTACCGGCTGCGCATCGCCGGCAAGGAGTACAATTTAAAGAAACGACGCGCCGTCGCCGGCGTTGCCAACCTTAACGGCCAGCTGTCGTTTTTAAACGAGGTACAGCGCCGGCAGGCGTTGCAACGGCTGAAGGATGACCCAAATACCGCGCCGCGCTTCACCCACATCGTCCCGACGCTGTATGCCGATTATCGCCTCGGCATCCTCCTCTCCCCCTGGATCGATGGCGAGCCGATTCACCAGCTGACCCCGCCGCTGATCGCTCAGCTGTTCACCACGCTGGAAGCCTGTGAGGAGCAGGGGCTGATGGAGTGGGATCTCTGTAGCGGGAACCTGCTGGTGGACCGGGAGGAGCAGCTGTGGCTGTTCGATTTTGGCTATATGTATCCCTTCGACCCGCTGAGAGAATTCAACAGCAACGGTCTGGCCGATCCCCTGTTTCACTTTGTCGAGCGCTTTGAGACCCGCTTCTTTTTTAGCTGGCTGATGACCCGGGTGCCCGATGCCGAACAGCAGCTGGCGCAGTATCGCGAGATGAAGCGGCTGGCGGTCGAAAGCTACCGGCGCAAGCTGGTCTGGCTTCGCGCCCGGCGGGCATCTCCGCAGGTGCAGGCTCATTTTCAGCAGATAACGGCGCGCTGGGAGACGGCGCTGGCGGACCCTGCCGCGCTGAGCCGGTTGTTTGCCCTGGAGGCCTTCCGCTCACACGTGCTGGATATTGAAGACGACCTGCATGGCCAGTCCTGCACCTTGCTCACCCTGCAACGTATCGACTGGGTGATAGGCCAGCTGGAACAGCATTATGACTTTATCGCCGATCAGGGCGGCCTGTTTTATGACAACGCGGGGAAATCGCAGCAGGCGCTGCTCGGTGACTATGCGCAGAAGCGGCAGCAGGCGCAGGAGTACCTGCTGAATGCCGCCGCCGCAAAGGATTAACGGCGCTCGCGCCCCTGTTTCTGCTTCGCCTGATACATCAGGCGGTCGGCAGTGGCCACCAGCGCGTTGAGACTGGGGTGGCTGGCGGGATCGTACTCCACGCAGCCCCAGGAGAACGCCAGCTGCCAGGGGTGAGCCGCCTGCTGGTTGAAACGCGCCACGTTGTGGCTGAGCGTCTCCATCGCCGCCGCGGCATCGTGGCGGCTGGTATTGGCGAACAGAATAATAAACTCATCGCCCCCCTGCCTGGCGAGGATATCGGATTCACGGAAGGCGGCTTTCATCAAATCGGCGATGGCGATCAGCGCGCGATCGCCCTCTTCATGCCCCCAGGTATCGTTGATGTGCTTAAAGCGATCGAGGTCGACAAACGCCAGGCTGACCGGCTCATGACGGCGCTGGGCCGTCAGCAGGGCATACTCGGCCAGGGTGAGGAATCCCCGGCGGTTAAACAGTCCCGTCAGCTCATCAGAGGTTGCCGCATCCAGCACCTTGAACTCATCCTCCACGATCGCCGCCAGATCGCTTAAGATCTGCATTTCATGCGCGGAAAACGAACGCGGCTGATGGTCCATCAGGCAAAAAGACCCCACCGTCGCGCCATCCGGCAGCTGCACCGGGTACCCGGCGTAAAAGCGGATAAACGGCGCCTGGATCACCAGCGGGTTGTCGTGAAAACGCTCGTCCTGCTGCATGTCGTTCACGATAAGCGGGTCGGTTTGCAAAATGGTATGGGCGCAAAATGAAATATCTCTCGGCACCGTGTCCACATCCAGACCGGCACAGGATTTGATATGCAGCAGATCTTCCCCTACCAGGCTGATGGACGCCACCGGCAGGTTATACAGCGAACGGGCAAGCCTGGTCAGGCGATCAAAGCGTTCTTCTTTTCCGCTATTCAACAGCCCGGAAGAGCGAAGCGATTGCAGGCGACGCTGCTCGTCGGGATGAAGTCCGGCTAATTTCATTGTCTCTCTCTTGTCTCTTGCGCAGAATTCCACCGGGCTTCCCGCGGGAAACCCGGCGTTTTATCCTGCCAGGGGGAAAATAGTCGTCAGGTATCCCATGAGTTAAGCAGATTTCCCCTGCTCGTCAACCGGCGCGCCCCGGCGACGGGCGGCCGGGGCGTTGGCGGAAGGCCATTGCGGCATTCCGCCCGGCGAAAGGGAAGATCAGGCGCGGATAAACGCCAACAGATCGGCGTTGATGGTATCGGCGTGGGAAGTGTGCATCCCGTGCGGGAAGCCAGGGTAAACGATCAGCTGGCTGTTGGGCAGCAGCTGGTCCTGCAGGATAGCGGCATTTTTATAGGGAACCACCTGATCGTCATCGCCCTGCATGACCAGCACCGGCAGCGTAATCGACTTAAGATCTTCGGTCTGGTCCGTTTCTGAAAACGCCTTAATACCTTCATAATGGGCTTTGGCGCTGCCGATCATCCCCTGTCGCCACCAGTTCTGGATCGTCCCCTGCGACACCTCCGCTCCGTCACGATTAAAGCCATAGAACGGGCCAGAGGCGACGTCGAGATAGAACTGGGCGCGGTTAGCCGCCAGCGCTTTGCGGAAACCGTCAAACACCTCGATCGGCGTGCCGCCAGGATTCTGTTCGGTTTTGACCATCAGCGGCGGAACGGCGCTGATGAGCACCGCCTTCGCCACCCGCCCCTGCGGCTGGCCGTAGCGGGCCACGTAGCGGGCGACCTGGCCGCCGCCGGTGGAGTGCCCGACGTGGACCGCATTGTGCAGATCCAGATGCTCCACTACCGCCGAGACGTCTGCCGCATAATGGTCCATATCATGCCCCTCGCTGACCTGATCGGAGCGGCCATGGCCCCGGCGGTCGATGGCGATGACCCGAAAGCCTTCGGCAAGGAAAAACAACATCTGGTTATCCCAGTCGTCGGCGCTTAACGGCCAGCCGTGATGAAAAACAATCGGCTGAGCTTCCTTTGGACCCCAGTCTTTGAAGTAAATATTGACGCCGTCTTGGGTGGTGACAAATGCCATGTTACAGACTCCTCTTTCAGGATAACCAGCCTGCAGGCCCGTGCCTGGACTGAATGCCGACGGCGGCCGGCGGAGATGCCAGCCGCGCAGGAATGTGATGCCAGTAACAGTGTAGAAGAAATTTATCACCCCGCCGGACGACTTATCCCGTTTCGCTTGATCGGCTCGCCTGAACCCGGCAAGCGGCGGCGGTTACGCCGCACTCTCCTGCTGGCGGATCCGCACAATCAGCGCGCCGAGCAGCGCCCAGTCCAGCAGCACGGCGAAGGCAAAGTTCACGCCGCCGCGTCCTGCCCCGGCGGTGTGCCAGGTCAGCAGCGTCGCCGCGATAGCGACAGCCACGCTCAGCGCCGTGGCGCCGCTGACGCGGCGACCCGACAGTGCCGCCCGTCCCGCGGCAACGCGCCAGGCGACAGCCGCCCCCGCGCTGCCGTACATCACGCCGGGGAGCAGCGCCGGCCAGGCCTGGCCGCCATACCAGGCCACCAGCGCCAGCAGCCAGCCGGCCGCCGACACCAGGAAGGCCCAGCGCGTCGCCGTCAGGGGCGCCCGATAGAGCCAGGGCTGCGCGCGCGCGAATCCCCATCCGGCGCCGAAGGCCGCGATCAGGAGCGCCAGCAGACCCAGCGTGCCGCTCGCCCCGATAACGGGGGCCATGATGAACAGCAAGGCCCCGGCGGCGAAGACTACGCTGAGGGCGATGGCGCGACCGCGCGGGTCGATGGTTCCCGCCGCGTCCGTGGCGGCATGGTGGTGTAAAACGTGCATATTCAGCTCCTGACACATTAAACGGCATGAAAATAACTCATGTCATCGTCTTTACATGCCCGTAGCCTATCGCCACTATACAGGGACACACAAACGCATAGTTTTCAGCCATAGATGAGAAAAACTCAGCCATGAGAACCCCCCGCCTGCCGCCGCTGGGCGCCCTGCGCGCCTTTCACGCCGTCGCCCGCCAGCGTAGTTTTAAACTGGCCGCCGGAGCGCTCGGCGTCAGCGCGACGGCGGTCAGCCATCAGATTAAACTGCTGGAATCGGTCCTGGAGTGCCGGGTCTGTGAACGCAGCGCGCAGGGCGTCAGCCTGACCGCCGATGGCGAGATCCTCTACGCCGCTACCCAGCGCGCCTTCAGCGCCCTGGAGCAGGCCGTCGTCCAGATAGCCCAGGCCCGCCAGCCGCCATCCTTAACCGTCACCACCACCTCCAATTTTCTCACCCACTGGCTGGTGCCACGGCTGGCGGACTTCACCGCCCGCTTTCCGGCTATCGACCTGCGTCTGCATACCAGCGTCGAACGGGTGGATCTGCATCTGGGCACGGTGGACGCCGCGATTCGCTATCGCGAAACGCCCGAGCCGGATCTGTGCTGTACCCTGCTGCATAAGGATCGCTTTATCGTGGTCGCCAGCCCGACGCTGGCCCTCAGCCGGCCTGACGATCTGGCGCAGGTGACGCTGTTTCACGTCGCCAACCGGCACGTACCGGCCGATTCGCCGAGCTGGGAGAACTGGCGTCGCCGCTATGGACCGCCGACGCTGAATATTGACGCGGGGTTAACCTTTAGCGATGAAACCCATGCCCTGCAGGCGGCGGTGGCCGGCCAGGGGGCGGTGATCGCCAGCGAACTGCTGGCGCGGGATCTGCTGCAGCGCGGAGTGTTATCCGCGCCATTCAGCGGCGCATTGCCGGGCGCCAGCTACTATCTGGTCACCACCGAAGCGGCAGCGCAGCGGGCGGATATTATCGCGCTGCGGGAGTGGCTGGTGGGTCAGATGGCCCTGGTCGACAGCGGCCAGCCGGCAGCGGGATAGCGGCCTTACCAGCCGCAAACGTTGGTCTCTTCGTCGGACTCATAGCCGCGGACGATATTGATCAGCTCCTTCACCGCATCGGCCGCGGTAAGCGGGTCGCGCAGCGCCGCCAGCGAGGAAAAGCTTTTATCGACCGAGACGCCGATATTGTTATTGGTGACCGTCAGCACAAACTCCCCCTCTAAATTGTCGTCCGGCAGAGCGCTCAGCAGCCCATTAACGGCCTCTACCGCCTGCTGCGGAATATACAAGACCATCGGTTTGAGGAATATTTTTTCTTGTTTCCGCTGAAGCCGGCCATTCTCTACCGCTAAGGTATAACCTTTATTTTCACTGTTCATAATTTTATCCCTCGATGAGAGTTTTCGGATCAACATAGAAGTCGACATTAAATACCGTGTCCTCCGAGAGGGCCTCAATGCAGTGCCATTTTTCCGGCGGAAAAACGCCAAACTGGCCGGCTTCAATGGTCAGCGTTTCAATCGGCTCGGGGCTGGTTTCATCGGCATAGCCGAGATAGCGGATCGCCCCCTGCATCACCGACAGCCGGGGATAGACCCCCTGGCGGGTGCCAGCGTCCAGATGGCGGCGCCAGATAGAGGCCGGAGCGGTCTCCTTAGTCCACAGCGGCGTGCTGCGGGTATGAACGTAATGGGTGGGAATAATAATTCGCTGCATGATTGCGCCTCACTTTACCGTCGCAAAGGATACGGTCAGAAATAGCCTATATGATGCATATCATATACCTCTTTCAAAGGTGAAGGATATTATTTTCCTGGCGAATTTTATCTCTACTCCTTTTTATACCCCTCTGGGATTAGCGCTAAGGGAAAATAAAAAAGGCGATTTCAGCTTGCTGAAATCGCCCAGAATAATATCTTTAAGGGCCTTCATATTTCATTTAGCGCAGCGGACTCGGTTTGCCGATTAAATAGCCCTGCACCAGGTCGCAGCCCAGCGCCTGCAGCGAGGCCAACTGCTCTTCGGTCTCCACACCTTCAGCCACAATGCGCATATGCAGGCTCTTTCCCATGCTGATAATCAGGCGCACGATATCCAGATCGTCTTTTTGCTCCGGAATATTGATAACAAACGAGCGGTCGATTTTGATTTTATCGAACGGGAAGTAGCTTAAACGCGACAACGAAGAATAGCCGGTACCAAAGTCATCGATGGAGATTTGAATGCCCTGCTCGCGCAGCTGGCTGAGAATTTCCAGCGAACGGGTGTTCTCATTGAACACATCCGACTCGGTGATCTCCAGATCCAGCCGTCGCGGGTCGAGGCCAGTCTGCTGCAATACGCTGATAATGGTGTCGGTCAGCGAGGTGTTCATCAGCTGAATCGGTGAAACGTTGACCGAGACCTTGAGCGGCGTCGCCCAGCTGGCCGCTTCGGCACAGGCGGTTTTCAGCACCCACTCGCCGAGGGCATTGATAAGGCCGATTTTCTCTGCCACCGGGATAAACACCGTCGGCGGCACGGCGCCGCGCACCGGATGGAACCAGCGAACCAGCGCTTCATAACCGTAGATTTCGCGCGTAACGGTATCGGCGATCGGCTGGTAGTAGACTTTGAATTCGTCATGGGCCAGGGCCTGCAGCAGATCGTCTTCAAACGATTTATTCTCCTGCAGACGCTGCAGCATTCCGGGCCGGAAGATTTGCACATGGCCGCTGCCCTCTTTTTTCGCCTCATACAGGGCGAGGTCGGCGCACTTGTACAGATAATCGGTCCGGCTTTCGCCATCAGAGATCACGATCCCGATGCAGGCGTCGATATTAATCTGCGCATCGTAGATCTGATAGGGCTGGCTGATCTTCTCCCGGATAACATTGGCCCGCTCGAGCGCCATCTCTTCGGTCAGATCGTAAGAGAGCATCGCGAACTCATCGCCGCCGAGACGATACAGCGTCTCTGAGGTTTTACGGAAAAAAGAGAGGCGGCTGGCCAGATCCTGCAGCAACTTATCGCCGGCGTCATGCCCGAGGGTATCGTTTACATCCTTAAAGCTGTCGAGGTCGAAAAGCATCACCACGGCGCAGCCATTATAGGGGCGCACCTGATTGACGATCTCCTGCAGACGCTGCCAGAAAGAGAGACGGTTTGGCATACCGGTCAGCGAATCATGGTAGGCATCGTACTGCAGTCGACGGTTCTGCACCTGCAGCTTCTCTTTCGAGGCCTGCAGATCGTTGGCCAGGGTTTTCATACGAACGTGGGCGCGCCGCAGGTTATTATTCTGCCGCAGCATCAGCAGCCCGAGGGAAATACACATGGCGATCAGCAGAATGGAGATCACCGAGTAGATATAATAGAGATGCTGAATTTTATCATGGGTGATATTAACGATATTAATATCTTGCGTCAGCGTGGCGGCCGCCATTGAGGTCAGGGGACCATCCAGCTCGCTTAACACCGGCAGGATCGCTTTAACCTGCGCCGGCGTCATGGTATCAACTTGTTTATCAAGCAAATGGAGATTGCGGATCAGCGTGGCGACCACCGCCTTCCGCTGTTCGCTTTTATTAATAAAGCGACCCAGATCGCCCTCCTGCAGGAGTTCGATCTGGCTCATCATGATCTCGAGGCGCAGGCGCACCTCATCGTGGTCCGCCCCTTCGGCCCCAATCGCCATTCCCGCCAGACGAGACTCCAGTCGCATATATTCCGATACCATCTGCGACATTGACCACGAGTCCGTATAGCGGGTAAATTTTTGCAACTCACTTTGTCGCTCATGCACCAGATAAGTAATATATCCAGTCACAATAAACAACGACAAAATAATAGCCGTGAGTATTCGATTCAAGATCCGACCCTTACTCTATTATAATCTTAGAAACTTGCCAGGCCGATCGGGAATAATAGATCTGGTTCTGTAATTCAGCGCTGCTGTCGTAAGGGTAGACGATAAATAACGGGCCTTTATCCCGAACGCGCATATATTGGCCGTTCATTTTTAACGCCATAATGACCGGGAATTTATAAAAATCGTCCATCGGGATAATGGTGGTGTAGTCGTTGAGCGCCAGCACGCGGACGGATTGACCTTTAGCGCCGACTAAATCCATGAGTTTATTAAGGGGAATGCCGTCAAAACGGACCTTGCCGGTATACCAGGGGGTGGTGGTTTCCACCGTCTTCATGCCCAGCTTTTCCAGCATCGCGAGATCAAAAACCGCCTTGTCACCGACGTTCGTATTTCCGATTTTGCCGGAAATGGTCAGTACAGGTTTTCCTGTCGGCGCAGGCAGTTTTTCAGCATAAGCAGAAGGCAACATGACAGAACAAAATAAAACTGCAAGAAGTAGACGCATTTAACTCACCATTCCAGAGAAGGAGACATGTTAAGTGTAAACCATTTACGTCAATTCTTAAAAGGTGCTCCTCTTTGTTATCCGTTGATTTAATTAAAAGTATAAGCTTGCTGGCAAATTGCCAGAATGTTGAGTAAAGGGTGTGATTTCGCCCGCCTTTCCGGTCGCTTATTTTTGCACCAGCTCGCCGCTTAGCAGGCAAACTACTTTCCTCCACGGCCGCTGCGCGGTAGTCTCAGTGCAGACGCTACGCGAAAAGCGTCTCATTCCAATAACAACGAATTACGTGACTGACAGGACAGGGTATGGATTCAACAATAAGCGTGCAGCCCGGCGAGGCGCCGGATTCGCTCCATCGGGCCCGGCGGGCGGCATGGGGCAGCTTTGCCGGCGCCGTGGTCGACTGGTACGATTTTCTTCTCTATGGCATTACCGCCGCGCTGGTGTTCAACCGCGAATTTTTCCCGCAAATCAGCCCGGCGATGGGCACCCTTGCCGCGTTTGCCACCTTCGGCGTCGGGTTTCTTTTTCGCCCGCTGGGCGGGATTATCTTTGGCCACTTCGGCGACCGTCTCGGGCGCAAGCGGATGCTGATGATGACCGTCTGGATGATGGGTATCGCCACCGCCTGCATCGGCCTGCTCCCCTCATTCAGCCAGATCGGCTGGTGGGCGCCGGTGCTGCTGGTGTTCCTGCGGGCGGTTCAGGGCTTTGCCGTCGGCGGCGAATGGGGCGGCGCGGCGCTGCTCTCGGTGGAGAACGCGCCGAAGGGAAAAAAAGCCTTTTACAGCAGCGGGGTGCAGGTGGGCTACGGCGTCGGCCTGCTGCTCTCCACCGGGCTGGTATCGCTGATCAGCAGCCTGACCACCGACGAGCAGTTCCTCAGCTGGGGCTGGCGCTTACCCTTCCTGTTCAGCGTGGCGCTGGTTCTGATTGCGCTGTGGATCCGTAACGGTATGGCCGAATCGCAGGAGTTTGAAGCCCAGCAGAGCCAGGCCAACGCGCCGCAGGTGAAAAAGCGACTGCCGGTGGTGGAAGCCCTGCTTCGCCATCCCGGGGCGTTTTTACTGATTATTGCCCTGCGGTTGTGCGAACTGCTGACCATGTACATCGTCACCGCCTTCGCCCTCAACTACTCGACGCAAAACCTCGGCCTGCCGCGCGAGCTGTTCCTCAACATCGGCCTGCTGGTGGGCGGCCTCAGCTGTCTGACTATCCCCTGCTTCGCCTGGCTGGCAGACCGCTTTGGCCGTCGGCGGATCTATATTACCGGGGCGCTGATCGGCACGCTGAGCGGTTTTCCGTTCTTTATGGCGCTGGAGAGTCAGTCCGTTTTCTGGATCCTGTTCTTCGCCCTGATGCTGGCCAATATCGCCCATGATATGGTGGTCTGCGTCCAGCAGCCGATGTTTACCGAGCTGTTCGGCGCCAGCTATCGCTACAGCGGCGCCGGCGTCGGCTACCAGGTGGCGAGCGTGGTCGGCGGCGGCTTTACGCCCTTTATCGCCGCGGCGCTGGTCACCTTCTCCGGGGGCTCCTGGCACAGCGTGGCCCTCTATCTGACCGCGGGTTGCCTGCTGTCAGCGCTCACCGCGCTGCTGATGAAAAAGCATACTGTCGACTGACCAGCCTTCGGAGGGCGCGACCCGCGCCCTCCGGTAAGGAGAACGCATGTCTCTGTTGCCCCTGGCCGACTGCTGGCCACGCCGCTTTACCCCCGCCTCGCTGGCGCTGCAGTTTTGCGAGGACCCCACCCAGGCGGAACAACCGCTGTTTGCCAAAGCCGGCGCCGGCGAGGCCGTCGCCCAGCTCTGGCAGGCGCCGCAGGGATTCGTGGTGCCGGGGAGCTATCGTCAGTTTGCGGACCTGCCGGCGGTCAGCGCGCATTTTGCCGCGCGGGGCTGGCCGGTATGGCTCCGCCGCTCTGGGGGCGGTCTGGTGCCCCAGGGGCCGGGGATTATCAACCTCAGCCTCGCCTGGCCGGTGCAGCAGCCGCTCGGCGAGGCCGCCGAACCCATCTATCACTCGCTGTGCGCTGTGCTGCAGCGCACCCTCGCGCGCTTCGGCGTTGCCAGCCACGCCCGGGCGGTGAGCGGTTCCTTTTGCGATGGCCGGTATAACCTCGCCTGCGGAGAGGGAGAGGAGGCGCGCAAGATTGTCGGTACCGCCCAGTACTGGCGGCCGCAGACGGCGAGCGGCGGCCATGTGGTGCTGGCCCACGCGGTGATCCTTATTGACGCCGACCTTAGCGCGGCGCATCAGGCGGCGAACGCCTTCGAAGCGCAGCTCGGCAGCGGGCGGGTCTACCGCGCCGACAAAACCGTCACCCTGGCGCAGTTGCTTCCCGGCGAGCGCCATCTGCTCCCCCGCTTCAGCGAGGCGCTGGCCCGGGAGCTGGACGCGGCTCGCTGAAGGTCGCTTTCAGGTAGCGGCTAAAGGTCTCCACCGCGCGCGACACCCGCGGAGTATAGGGCCGGATGACGTACAGCCGATCGGCGAACACCTCCACCGGCTGCCACGCCGGCAGCAGCTCCTGCACCAGCCCGCGGCCGATAGCCTCCCGGGCGCTAAAATCCGGCAGCAGCGCCACCCCCAACCCCGCCAGCACCGCATCGCGCAGCGACTCGCTGTTGTTGGTGGCGAACGGCCCCTGTACGTTGATGGTCACCCGCTCATCGGGCGTCTGGCGGGAGGCGAACGTCCAGTGCGGGCGCTGGGGCCCACGGGGATAGGTCAGGCACTGGTGTTGACGCAGATCGTCGGGCGTCTCCGGGCGGCCATGGCGGCGAATATAGTCGGCGGATGCGACGATCAGCGTGGCCGTGTGGCACAGCGGCCAGGCGACGTGGGTGTCCGGAAGCGCCTCGCGCCGACAGTGGCGGATGGCGAGGTCGAACCCTTCGCTGCCGAGAGAGACCAGCCGGTCGGTCACCTCCAGCTGCAGATGCAGCTGGGGATGTTGATGTAAAAAGGGCGCGATCGCCGGCACCAGCTGCTGACGGGAAAAGGCCACCGGCGCGGTCAGGCGCAACGTCCCCCGCAGCGGCCCGCCCTCATCGCAGGCGCCGGTGAAAATATCCCGCAGCTGGCCAAACGGCTCACTGAGCTCCGCCACCAGCCGCAGCCCGTCGTCGCTGAGGCTGACGCTGCGGGTGGTGCGATGGACCAGCGTTTTACCGGTCACCCGCTCCAGCTCGCTGATTTTCTGGCTGATGGCCGACTTGCTGATCCCCAGCTTTTCCGCGGCCCGGGTATAGCTTTTCTGCTCTTCCAGCACCGTCAGCCAGTAGAGATGGGCCCAGTAACTCTCCGGACGACTCTCGCTCATATTGATTGTTCACCAGTAAAAACAATGTATTCAACTATAGCGGTTTTTGCCCGCGACGGCATCGGCTAGCATCCATATCAGACAGCGATTATTCCCTAACGATAAGGACCACCTGCATGCCATTACTGACATTTGACCTGATTGAAGGCCGTACGGAACAGGAGATCAGAACCCTGCTGGATGCCGCTCATCGCGCCGTGCTGCGCGCCTTCGAGGTACCGGAACGCGACCGCTACCAGATTGTTCACGAAAACAAAGCCCATCATATGGTGATTGAAGATACCGGCCTCGGATTGACCCGCACGCGGGATCAGGTGGTGGTGCGGGTCTATACCAGCCCGCGCAGCGACGCGCAGAAGCAGCGTTTCTTCGCCATTCTGCAGGAGGAGCTGGCGGAGCACTGCGGCCTGAGCGGCGATGATGTGATGGTGTCGATTATCAGCAACCAGAAAGGCGACTGGAGTTTTGGCCGCGGGGTCGCGCAGTATCTAACCGGCGATCTCTAACCCGCGGCCGGGAGGGCGCTGTCAGCGGCGGCCAGCCGCCGCGATGCGCTGGCGCGCCTGCTGTTCGATATTTTCCAGCAGTTCCTGGACATCGTCTTCGTCAATGTCGAGGAACTGGCCTTCCAGCAGGGCGGCGTGAATATCTTCCCGGGTAACCGAAATGCCCAGCGGCAGCGCACGGGATTTGACCTCCTCCGCCGCCAGCGGATGGGGGTAGCGGCGGCCAACCAGATTGTTAAACACGATGGCCAGCAGCGCCAGCATCAGCGAGTTGAGCAGCACCGGCGTCAGCACAAAGTGATAGCCTTCGCTGTGTACCCCGGCGCCGCCGAGGATCGCCGTCAGGGCCACCGCGCCGCCGGGAGGATGCAGGCAGCGCAGAAAATACATCCCGGCGATGGCCAGCGCCGCCGCCAGCCCGCAGGCCAGCGCCGGGTCGGGCACCAGCATACCCACCGTGACGCCGATCAGCGCCGACAGCACATTGCCGCCGACAATCGACCACGGCTGCGCCAGCGGACTGCTCGGCACGCCAAACAGGAGTACCGCCGATGCGCCCATGGGGGCAATAAACCACAGGTTGACTTCGCCGAGCAGCCAGTGGCTGAACATGCTGGTCACCGCCAGCCCGGTACCGGCGCCGATGGAGCCCAGCACAATATGCCGACGAGCCACCGGCAGCGCGTGCGGCTTCAGCCGCCCAAGGAAAATCCGCAGCCGTGAAAACAGGCCTGCGGGAATAACACTCAACATCGCTTTATCGCTCAGATCATAGGAGTTACTTATATTTTATTTTCTTTTTTTAACCTTACATTAACAACCCTGTATTTAGCAGGGGATCGCGCGGGCGGCGATTTCCGGGCGGCGCAGGGCTGTGAATTCTCGCCCGGGCTGATAGAATCCCTTTTCTGTCAGGGGGATACCCCTTTTGCGAACTGAAGGTCATAACCCAGTGAATAATAAAATCTCTTTAGCGAAAGAAGTGGCATGGGCCAGCCAGAATATGCCGCGTACCCTGCGTCAGGTCGCCGCCCTGCCCGACCTCAGCGGCGTCCGCCTTGCCTGCTGTATGCACCTCGACATGAAAATGATCCCGCTGGTGCAGGGGATCCTCGACAAGGGCGCTCAGGTCTTTTTAACCACCTGTAACCCCACCACCGTGCAGGACGACGTGGTGGCCTGGCTGGTGGAGCGCGGCGCCGAGGCCTGCGCCTGGCGCAATATGAGCGATGCCGACTGGCAACAGTCGTGGGAAAAAGCGATCGCCTGGCAGCCCACTCACCTGTGCGAAATGGGGGCCGATATCACTACCCTCCTCCACCAGCGCGGCGAGTTCGGCAACATCGTGGCGGGTCTGGAAGCCACCGGCTCCGGCGTCAATCGGCTGGGGGATATTCAGCCCGGCTATCCGATCTTTAACTGGGACGATCTGCCGGTCAAAGAGGGGCTGCATAACCGCCATATGGTCGGACTCACCGCCTGGCACACCTTCTTCCAGACCACTCATCTCACCCTGCATGAGAAAAAAGTGCTGGTGATCGGCTACGGCCTGGTTGGCCAGGGCGTCGCGGCGGCGGCAAAAGCCTTTGGCGGCCAGGTGATGGTGGCGGAGATCGATCCTGCCCGTCGGCTGCAGGCGGCCTATGACGGCTGGCACGTGGTCGATCTCCAGGAGGCTATCGCCTCGGCGGACGTGGTAGCCACCGCGACAGGCGGTAAAAACGTGGTTAATCGCCAGGCGCTGGACCGGGCGAAAGCGGGCGTGTTTATCCTTAACGTCGGCCACGTGGCGGAAGAGATCGACGGCGAGTACCTGCGCCAGTACCCTCAGGAAGAGGTGATGCCGTATATCAACGCCTACCGCATGGCTGACAAAACCGTCTACCTGATGGCCAATGGCTCGATGCTCAACCTGACCGCCGGCTTCGGCGACAGCCTTAACGCCTTTGACGTCACCCTGGCGGTGATGGCCAGCGGTATCGGCCATATTGTCAGCGACGGTATGCGCGCCCCGGCGCAGGTTTACCTGCTGCCGCAGGCGGTCTGGCAGCAGGCGCTGTAAACCCGGCGCACCGTCCCCCTTCCTCGAGACGATGCGCTTTATCATCAGGACGCTGGCGCGCTGTCGGGCAGCACAATGTTGCTCTGCGCCAGGGTCCCCATCTGGTGGTACATCGCGCTGGCGGCATCCAGCAGGTGCATGGCCAGCGCGGCGCCGCTGCCCTCCCCCAGGCGCATGTCCATATCGAGATACGGGCGCAGACCCAGCGCGTCGAGGGCGATCCGCGCCCCTTTCTCCGCCGACAGGTGCGAAGGGATAAGATACGGGTGCGCCGCCGGGGCCATGCGGCAGGCCGCCAGAGCCGAAGCGTAGGAGAGGAAGCCATCCAGCACCACCGGCAGGCCGCAGGAGGCCGCGCCGAGGATCACCCCGGTCATACCCACCAGATCAAAACCGCCCACCTTCGCCAGCACGTCCAGCCCGTCCGCCGGGTTCGGCTGGTTATGAGCGATCGCCTGGCGCACCACCGCCACCTTATGGCCCCGCTGCGCCAGCGGCAGATTGGCCCCGCAGCCCACCACCGCGTCGGGGTCGCTGCCGGTCAGGACGCTGATCGTCGCAGCGGCCGGGGTGGTATTGGCCATCCCCAGCTCCCCCACGCCAAAGACGTTCACCCCGTCGGCGGCGAGCTGGCGGGCGAAACGCATGCTGGCCAGCAGCACCGTCTCCGCCTGCTGACGGCTCATCGCCGCCGTCCGGGCGATATTCCCGCTGCCGCGGGCCACCTTGAGGTTGATCAGGCCCGGCAGCGGCTCGGCGTCGATGCCGACATCCACCACCTCCACTCTCACGCCAGCCTGCGCCGCCAGCACGCAGACGCCGGTATTGCCCCGCACCATATTGCCGGCATGAATGGCCGTCACCGCCTGCGGGGAAGGGGTCACGCCTTCATGCCAGACGCCGTGGTCGGCGCACATGACCACGATGGCTTTTTCAGTCAGCGCCAGCTGCCCCTGCAGCCCCGGCAGACCGGCCAGCTGTACCGCCAGGCTCTCCAGACGGCCAAGGCTGCCGGGCGGCTTTAACAGGCCATCAATATGCTGCTGCGCGCGCGCCATGCCCGTCACATCGGGCTGCGGAATGGCAGCCAGTAACGCCGAAAGTGTTTCCATTCTGTTCCTCACCGTTGATGCCAGGCCTTACAGTAGCGCCAGTAAAAAGAGTAATTCACCCAGCTCGATCGCCGCTCCGAGGGTATCCCCGGTCTGTCCGCCGAGGGTTCGCTTCAGCGCCCACCCCAGACCCCAGATCAGCACCAGGGCAATCAGCGCGGCGCGCAGCCCCTGCAGCCCCAGCAGGGCGGTGGCCAGCGCGATCGCCAGCGCCATCGTCACCAGCGTCTGCTGCAGGCTAATTTTGCCAATAAACAGATTGCCCAGCCCTTTTTCCCGCGCATAGCGATGGCGATACATCAGCAGCACCGCCATTCCGCGACCGACGGCGCAGGCCGCCGCCAACGCCGCGATGGGGTTGACATCGCGCAGTAGCAGTTCGCCGACCACCAGCACCTTCGCCACCAGCACAAAAATCAGCGCCAGCCCGCCGTGGGTACCCAGCCGGCTGTCGCGCATGATCTCCAGCATTCGATCGCGGGTGCGGGCGGAGAAGATGCCGTCGCAGGTATCGGCCAGCCCGTCAAGGTGAAATCCGCCGGTGAGCAGCGCCAGCGCCAGCACGCCGAACAGCGCCGCCAGCGGGACGCCGCACCACGGCTGCAGGAGGTACACCACCGCGCCGGCGATGGCGCCGAGCAATAAACCGACCAGCGGGAAGGTGACGATACTGCGCTGGTACTGTTCGATCTCCAGGCCCTGAGATAACCGCGCCGGGACCGGCAGACGGCTGATAAACGAGAGTGCGGCAAAGAATGACTTAATCACGTGGGGTTGACTCCTGTCGGCGAAAGCAGCGGAAGAGATTCTGTCGCGCCCGGTCAGCACCTGAGTTTGTCTTCTGGCGAATCGATCGTCGGAGAGGTGAGAGGTGTTGAGATATCGCCCTGACGCCGCTGCGTCAGATGCCCGGCCAGGATGAGAGAAACCTTTCCGATATCAATACGTTTTCGCGGGGCAGTATAGCAAAGAGTCGGTGCAGAGAGGCAGTTGCCGGGACAAAGTTTTCGCAGAAAAAGAGACGGGAGGTGGTAGTGCAGAACAGCCCGGCGACGCTGACCGCCGCCGGACAGCTGGGATTAGCCTTCGACTTTGGCTTCACCCATCACTTTCAGTTTTTTAGAGATGTCGCGGCGCTCTTTGGACAGCTCGGCATTCTTGATGATGTAGTCATCAACGCGGTCTTCATAATCGCTCTTCATGCTGGCGATGATGCCCTGGATAGCTTCCACGCTCATGCCCGGTTTGATGTAGTCGCTGAGGTTGTCCAGCAGCAGAACGCGCTTCTGGTTATCACGGATCTTTTTCTCAACGTCCTGAATTTCACGCTGCAGTTTGTTCTTACGACGGTACAGACGAACAAACTCCAGTACGTCCTGGAAAGAAGGCTTAGTTGTTTCCATTTTTACACCCCTAATAATTGAGATTCGGATTCGTAAAGCGACTGCGTTATAGGGCTAACATAACTGCTAGCAGTCGCTGATGACAATGTTTTTTCCTTTGCGTTTATCATAACCCTAAACGCTGCTGAATCGAAACAACCCATGCAGTTACCCGGTGCATCTGGTGCTTATTTGCGCAACGCGCGGCAGATCAGATGCGACAGCAGCTCCAGCTGGCGCGCCAGTTCAATAGAGAGCCAAACATAGCCATGGATCGGGGTTTCCGCCAGGCTATCGTCACCCTGCTCTTTCATCAGCTGGCGCAGTTCGAGAACGATTTCATTCAGCTTTTCATTGTTGGCGCGCACAGGCTGAGGGTTCCCTTCATACAAGGCGTGGGCGATGGCCAACAGCGTCTGCTGGGTCATCTGCTGCGTCTCCCGCAGAGTGTGCGCGTTCAGCATGACGAAGTGGCCCGGACGGGTTGCCCACCAGGCGTTGATCTGCAGCTCCAGCATGCACACGAGGTTGCGGCTGACGGTCTGGATAGCCTCGAAGATCGCCTTCTGGATGTGCGTCTCTTTGCTGGCGGGGGTGATTAGCCCGCGCATTTTGACGACGTCGTTGAGCGCCTGTTGGAGATGCTTTTCCAGCCGCGGCCGATCCACCAGATTTGGCGAGAAGCCGGCCTGGTAGAGGCGGTTGAAGTTGGTGACATAGCTGGCCATCTGGATGCGCCAGTGGATAAACGCCCGCTGCGGCCAGATACCGGTAAACAGCATCGCCAGCAGCGAGCCGAAGATCACGTCGCCGCTTCGCCACAGGGCGGTATGCATATCGCCCGGCGGCGCCCCGACCACCACCGACAGGGTGATGCCGATCAGCAGCGCCTGATAGGGTTTCTTGCCCAGCGCCAGCCAGCCGCAGAGGAACATCGCCGCCGCGCACCAGAGGACCATCAGCGGCAGGGAGATAAGCTCAAGCTTGAGCGCCACCAGCCCCAGCGCCGAGCCGAGGATCGTGCCGCCGATGCGCTGAAACGCCCGCGGCACGACGTTGCCCCAGAAGGAGATCGGCCCCATTACCACCACCAGGGTGATGAGAGGCCAGGTCCCCTCAGGCACGTTCAGCAGCCGCACCAGCAAAAAGGTGAGCACAAAGGCCAGCGCAATCCGCACACCATGCACCACACGATAATGGCGATACAAGCGGATCTCAAATGGCTTGAGTGATTTATCAGCGCGCACAACCCTCTCCGGCAAAACGAAAAGGCCAATTGTAACTGCTTTTTCGCCCGGAGCGTGCCGGGAATGTAAAAATCCTTGTCCGGAACAGGGGTAAATCGCTACGACGCGACGCGGGCGACGGGAACATACATGTCGATATCCCAGTAGCCGTCGTGGTTGCCGTCGTTAAGATAGACCTCAAAGCAGGGCTGAGGGGCGATGCGATACGCCGTGCTCTGCAGCAGGCTGTCGAAAAACTGCCTCCACGGGGTGGCGAAGTCGTGATCCACCACCCGCGCGCGGGCGCAGGCGTAATCCCCGCCGGCAATCGCCGTTATGATCACCCCTTCGCTGTTGGCGGGAATGACGTAATCCTCGTCAACGGCGACCACGGTGGCGCAGCGCAGTTTTTCCGCCGGCACGTCCTCCGGGTTATCGTAGTAGACGGCAAGCCACTCGCGGGCGGGCACCTGCCGGCCCTCAACCCACATCATCAGTTGCTCAAACCCCTGCCTGACGGTTTGATCCCAGGGCCCGACCAGATGGAAACCGGCAATGGTTTTCTTGCCGAGGGGGGTGACGCTGTAGTTCATCTTGCCTCCTTTGGAGATAAATGACTGTATGAATATACAGTTAATTTAACAGGAGATCCCCCCTCAGTATGTGCGCGAATTCACAGAGTCGCCATTGCGGCTGATGAAAAAAACGGCGATGTTGTCGCCGCGTCTGCCGGGCGGCAGGCGAAAAAAAACCGCCTGCAAAGAGGCGGTTGGCGTGGTTACAGCTCGTGGTGCAGGTAATCGCTCATTCGCGAGAACACCCCGCCTTTATTAATGCTTTCGAGGGTGACCAGCGGATAGTGGCCCACGATCTTGTCGCCGTCATACAGCGAAATCTCGCCGACCCGCTGGTTGGCGGCGATCGGCGCCTCCAGATCCTTTTTATCCAGCACGTATTTCGCCTTAATCCGCGACACTTCCGCCTTCGGCAGCGCTAACCAGAAATCCTGATCGGTGCCGAGCTTAATCTGCTCTTTATCGCCGTACCAGATGCGCTCGCTGCCGACCTTCTGCCCCTTCTGCAGCACCTGCACGGTGTCGAAGTTTTGCTGCCCCCAGTGCAGCAGTTTCGCGGCCTGCTGCTCGCGGCCTTTCGGGCTGTCGGCCCCCATCACCACGGCGATCAACCGACGCTGGCCATCCACCGCCGAGGCGATCAGGTTGAACCCGGCGCCCGACGTGTGTCCGGTTTTCAGGCCATCGACGTTCAGGGTTTTATCCCACAGCAGACCGTTACGGTTTTGCTGGGTAATGCCGTTCCACGTTAGGCTTTTCTGGCTGTACATGTGGTAGACGTCAGGCTCGCCATGGATAATCGCCCGCGACAGCACCGCCAGGTCATAGGCCGAACTGTGCTGGCCCGGGGCATCGAGGCCGTGGACGGTTTCGAAATGGGTATCCTGCAAATGCAGTTTTTCGACATACTGATTCATCAGGGCGACAAACTGCGGCTGACCGCCGGCGACATAGTCGGCCAGCGCGACGCAGGCGTCGTTGCCGGAGTCGACAATCAGCCCGCGGCTGAGGTCGCGGACGCTGACGCGATCCCCTGGCTTTAAGAACATCAGGGATGACCCGTCGAACACCGGGTTGCCCTTCGCCCAGGCGTCTTTCCCCACGGTGACGATATCGTCAAAGGTGATACGATGGCTGTCGATGGCGCGATCGACCACGTAGCCGGTCATTAATTTGGTCAGGCTGGCAGGATTGCGCTGCTGATGTTCGTTACCCGCGGTCAGTACCTGACCGGTGGTGTAATCCATCAGCACCCAGGAGCCAGCCTGAATGGAAGGCGGCGCGACCGTAGCAGGTAAGTCGACGGCAAATGCGCAGGAAACGCTCGAAGCGAGCAAAGATACAGCAATAAACAAACGGCCTTTCAACGGCATATCCTCTAGATTTACAGATCCGCCGTCCTTTTTACGGAACTTCGCGTTTCATATCAGGGTTTAATTGCAAGAAAATATGACACGGCGGAGGATGTTGCTTGCCGTTACCCTTCTGATGACCGGGCAAATCGTTTACCATACCGGTCGCACGCCACCACGGATAATGAACAGACTATGCAAGACAGCGTCAACCAGCCCGGATTTTTATTCCACGATTATGAAACCTTCGGCACCAGCCCTTCCCTTGACCGGCCGGCGCAGTTCGCCGCCATCCGCACCGACGCGGAGCTGAACGTGCTGGGCGAGCCCGAGGTGTTTTACTGCAAGCCCGCTGACGATTACCTGCCGCAGCCGCAGGCGGTAATGATCACCGGGATCACCCCGCAGGAAGCGCTGGCCAAAGGGGATAACGAGGCCGCGTTTGCCCGCCGCATCCACGATCTGTTCACGGTGCCGCAAACCTGCATCGTCGGCTATAACAATGTGCGCTTTGATGACGAAGTGACGCGGAATATCTTCTATCGCAACTTCTATGACCCTTATGCCTGGAGCTGGCAGCACGATAACTCGCGCTGGGATCTGCTCGACGTGATGCGCGCCTGCTATGCCCTGCGTCCGGAAGGGATCGCCTGGCCGGAAAATGACGAGGGTCTGCCGAGCTTCCGCCTTGAACATTTGACCGTCGCCAACGGTATTGAACACCAGAACGCCCATGACGCGATGGCCGACGTGTACGCCACCATCGCCATGGCGAAGCTGGTGAAAACCCGGCAGCCGCGGCTGTTTGACTATCTCTACAGCCACCGCAATAAGCGCAAGCTGGCGACGCTCATCGACGTACCGCAGATGAAGCCGCTGGTGCATGTCTCCGGCATGTTCGGCGCCGCGCGCGGCAACACCAGCCTGGTGGCGCCCCTGGCCTGGCATCCGGAAAACCGCAATGCGGTGATTATGGTCGATCTGGCGGGGGATATGGCGCCGCTCCTGGAGCTGGATGCGGACGCCCTGCGCGAGCGGCTTTACACCCCGCGCGCCGAGCTTGGCGATCTGCCGGCGGCGCCGATCAAGCTGGTGCATCTCAATAAATGTCCGGTGCTGGCTCAGGCCAATACCCTGCGCCCGCAGGATGCCGACCGGCTGGGGATCTCCATTCAGCGCTGTCTGGAGAATGCCCAGCTGCTGCGGGCGAATCCGCAGGTGCGGGAGAAAGTGGTGGCGGTGTATGCCGAAGCCGAGCCGTTCGTGCCGTCCAAAAACGTCGACGCCCAGCTTTACAATGGGTTCTTTAGCGATGCCGACCGCGCGGCGATGAAAATCGTGCTGGAAACGGAACCGCGCAATCTGCCGGCGCTGGATATCACCTTCGCCGACAAGCGCATCGAACGCCTGCTGTTTAACTATCGGGCGCGCAACTTCCCCGGCACGCTCGATGAAGCCGAGCAGCAGCGCTGGTTAGAGCACCGTCGTCAGGTATTTACGCCTGAGTTTTTGCAGGCCTATGCCGATGAACTGCAGATGCTGTATCAGCAGTATGCGGATGATAAAGAGAAGCTGGCGCAGCTGAAGGCGCTGTGGCAGTACGCACAGGATATTGTCTGATTGGCTGAAATTCCCGGGTTGCGGCTAACGCCTTACCCGGGCTACAAACTGTATCAGCTGTATGCGGATGATAAAGAGAAGCTGGCGCAGCTGAAGGCGCTGTGGCAGTACGCGCAGGATATTGTCTGATTGGCTGAAATTCCCGGGTTGCGGCTACCGCCTTACCCGGGCTACAAACGATGACCGGGGAGGACACCTGACCGTAGGCCCGCGCAAGCGCAGCGCCGCCGGGCATTGCATCCCCGGTTCGTGCTTACCTTTTTGCCCGGGGGCGGCTTCGCCTTACCGGGCCTGGGCGCTGGTACCAGAGTAGCCCGGGTAAGGCGAAGCCGCTACCCGGGATGACTGGCTTAACTTTTCGCGCGGCTGGCGATGATTTCATCCGCTACGTTGCGCGGCGCTTCCGCGTAGTGGTGGAACTCCATGCTGTAGGTTGCTCGTCCCTGAGACATCGAGCGCAGCGTGGTGGAATAACCAAACATCTCCGCCAGCGGCACATCGGCGCGGATGATCTGGCTGCCGAAGCGCTCTTCCATTCCCTGCACCATCCCGCGACGGGAAGAGAGATCGCCCATGATATTCCCGGCGTACTCTTCCGGCGTTTCCACCTCCACGTGCATCACCGGCTCAAGGATCACCGGGTCCGCTTTGCGCGCCCCTTCGCGGAAGCCGAAGATCGCCGCCATACGGAACGCCATCTCCGAGGAGTCCACATCGTGGTACGATCCGAAGGTCAGGGTCGCTTTCACGTCAACCACCGGATAGCCCGCCAGCACGCCGGTGCCCATCGCTTCGCGCAGCCCTTTCTCCACGGAAGGGATGTACTCGCGCGGCACTACCCCGCCTTTGGTGGCGTCCTCGAAGACGAAACCGCTGCCCGGCTCCAGCGGCTCAAGGGTCAGCACGACGTGCCCGTACTGTCCTTTACCGCCGGACTGGCGCACAAATTTGCCCTCCACGTCCGTCACTTTCTTGCGCAGGGTTTCGCGGTAGGTGACCTGCGGACGACCAATGTTGGCTTCGACGTTAAACTCGCGCTTCATCCGGTCGACAATGATCTCCAGATGCAGCTCGCCCATGCCGGAGATAATCGTCTGGCCGGACTCTTCATCGGTATGCAGACGGAACGACGGATCTTCCGCCGCCAGCCGCTGCAGCGCGATGCCCATTTTCTCCTGGTCCGCTTTGGTCTTCGGCTCAATCGCCAGCGAAATCACCGGCTCCGGAAACTCCATCCGCTCAAGGGTAATCACCGCATCCGGGTCGCATAACGTATCGCCGGTAGTGACATCCTTCAGCCCAACGCAGGCCGCGATATCCCCGGCGTGCAGTTCGTCCACTTCGTGGCGATCGTTGGCCTGCATCAGGACGATACGCCCGATGCGCTCTTTCTTGCCCTTCACCGGATTCCACACCGCATCGCCTTTCTTCAGCGTCCCGGAGTAGACGCGGATAAAGGTCAACTGGCCGACGTAGGGATCGGTCATCAGTTTGAACGCCAGCGCCGACAGCGGCTCATCGTCGCTCGGATGGCGCTCCGCCGGCTGGCCTTTCTCATCCACGCCCTGTATCGCCGGAATATCCAGCGGCGACGGCATCAGCTCCACCACCGCGTCGAGCATGCGCTGCACGCCTTTATTTTTAAAGGCGCTACCGCAGAGCACCGCCTGGATTTCACCCTTCACCGTGCGCTGGCGCAGACCGGCGACGATCTCCGCCTCGTCCAGCTCGCCGGTTTCGAGGTATTTATCCATCAGCGCGTCGCTGGCCTCCGCCGCCGCCGAGACCATTTTCTCCCGCCACTCGCGGGCCGTCGCCAGCAGATCGTCAGGGACCGGTCCGTAGCTGAAGGTCATGCCCTGGGTGGCGTCATCCCACAGGATGGCGCGCATTTTCACCAGGTCGACGACGCCGGTGAAATGCTCTTCGGCGCCAATGGGGATGACAATCGGCACCGGGTTGGCCTTCAGGCGGTCGATCATCATCTGCACCACGCGGAAGAAGTCCGCGCCGGGGCGGTCCATCTTGTTGACGAAGGCCAGCCGCGGGACATGGTATTTATTCGCCTGGCGCCAGACGGTCTCCGACTGGGGCTGCACCCCGCCGACGGAGTCATACACCATCACCGCGCCGTCGAGCACGCGCATGGAACGTTCCACCTCAATGGTGAAATCCACGTGCCCCGGGGTGTCGATGATATTGATCCGGTGCGGCTCGAAGCTGCGGTCCATACCCGGCCAGAAGCAGCTCACCGCCGCCGAGGTAATGGTGATCCCGCGCTCTTGCTCCTGGGCCATCCAGTCGGTGGTTGCCGCGCCATCGTGTACTTCACCCAGCTTATGGCTCATCCCGGTGTAAAACAGGATGCGCTCGGTGGTGGTGGTTTTACCGGCATCGATATGCGCGGAGATACCGATGTTGCGATAACGTTCGAGGGGGATGGGTCGGGGCATGATGCGTCCTTAGTCGTTTTGACTGTCAGTCTGCGGTCGGAATGATCCGCAGTTCATTTTACTGCCGCTTATGATAGTACAATTGTACGAGTATATTCGAACTGTTTTTACTATTATTATGATTGGTCAGGTTGCGGCGGCGCGCGTGGCATGAGAACAGGAGTTTGGGTATAGTAGCCGCCAGCCGCCGATACGGACTGCGACCGCCATGCGCCGCGCCACCGCCGACACAGGATTATTATGATCGCCAATCACCCTGAACGAGAACAAATTCGCCTGGAAAATGTCCTTTCCGCGCTCGGCAACCCGCTGCGACTGGAGATCATCCGCACGCTGGCCGACGGCAGCGAGCAGAGCTGTAACGCTCTGCGTCAGGAAGAGGTGGCCAAGTCCACCATGACCCACCACTGGCGCGTCCTGCGCGACAGCGGTGTGATCTGGCAGCGGCCTCAGGGACGGGAGAATATGATTTCGCTGCGCCGGGAAGATCTGGACGCCCGTTTTCCCGGCCTGCTGGATACGCTGCTGAACGTGATGCAGCAGTCGTGAATCGCTAACCTGCTGCCTGCTACTCCCCCGCCAGCCGCTGGTACTGCCTGAAACGGGCCCGGGCATCCTCCTCCGTTTGCCGGAACAGCGCGTCCGCCAGATCCGGGGTGGTTTTGTGCAGCGCGGCATAGCGCACCTCGCCAAGCAGAAAGTCGCGGAAGCTCTCTTCCGGCTCTTCGGAGTCCAGTATAAACGGCGTTTTGCCCTCGGCTTCGCGCTGTGGATGGTAGCGCCACAGGTGCCAGTATCCCGCCTCCACCGCCCGCTTCGCCTCGCGCTGACTGCAGCGCATCCCGGCTTTCAGGCCGTGGTTGATACAGGCGGCGTAGGCGATCACCAGCGACGGTCCCGGCCAGGCTTCAGCCTCGGCGATGGCCCGCAGGGTCTGATCTTTATCAGCGCCCATGGCGATCTGCGCAACGTAAACATTACCGTAGCTCATCGCCATCATGCCGAGATCTTTTTTCCGCGTGCGTTTCCCCTGGGCGGCAAACTTGGCGATCGCCGCCACCGGGGTCGATTTGGACGACTGGCCGCCGGTGTTGGAGTAGACCTCGGTATCGAACACCAGAATATTGACGTCTTCCCCGCTGGCCAGCACATGATCGAGACCGCCGAAGCCAATATCGTAGGCCCAGCCGTCGCCGCCGAAGATCCACTGCGAACGCCGGACGAAATAGTCACGGTTCTGCCAGAGCTGCTCCAGCAGCGGAACCCCCTCTTTTTCCGCCGCCAGCAACGCACTGAGGCGGTCTGCACGTTCGCGGGTCCCCTCCCCCTCGTCCTGCTGCGCCAGCCATTGCCGCATCGCGGCGTGAAGCGCGTCGCTGACCGGCAGCGCCAGGGCGCGAGTCATCTCCCCGGCGATCTGTTGGCGGATCGCCTGGCCGCCGAGCATCATGCCCAGCCCGAACTCGGCGTTGTCCTCAAACAGCGAGTTTGCCCAGGCCGGCCCGTGGCCGCGGTGGTTGGTGGTATAGGGCATCGAAGGCGCGCTGGCGCCCCAGATCGAAGAGCAGCCGGTGGCGTTGGCGATCAGCATCCGGTCGCCAAACAGCTGGGTGATCAGCCGGGCATAGGGCGTTTCGCCACAGCCCGCGCAGGCGCCGGAAAACTCCAGCAGCGGCGTTTCGAACTGGCTGCCTTTGACCGTCGTTTTGCGAAACGGGTTATCTTTTGGCGCCAGCCCCAGCGCGTAGTCCCAGACCGGGGCCATCGCGCGCTGGCTGTCGAGGGAGGCCATCTGCAGCGCCTTGCCGCGCGACGGGCAGCTCTCCACGCAGTTGCCGCAGCCGGAGCAGTCCAGCGGTGAGATAGCCAGATGATAGTGGTAGTCTTTGGCCCCCTGGGCCGGTTTGCTCAGCAGCCCGGCGGGCGCCGTATCCTGCTCTTCCGCGTTCAGCAACGCCGGGCGGATCGCCGCATGCGGGCAGACGAAGGCGCACTGGTTACACTGAGTGCAGCCGTCGGGCTGCCAGACCGGCACCTCCAGGGCAATGCCGCGCTTCTCCCAGGCGGCGGTGCCGGAGGGAAAGGTGCCGTCTTCCATCCCGGCGAAGGCGCTCACCGGCAGCAGATCGCCGCGCTGGCGGTTCATGGGCTGCAGAATATCGCGGATGAAGTCCGGCATCAGGGTTGTCGCCTGCGGCGCCGGCGCCTCGAGGGTCGCCCAGTGGGCGGGAACCGTCACCCGACGCAGCGCCGCCATCCCCAGCTCGATCGCCCGCTGGTTCATCTCAATGACGCTCGCCCCTTTGCTGCCATAGCTTTTCTCCACCGCCTGCTTGAGATAGTCCGCCGCGGTTTGCGGATCGATAATCGCCGTCAGCTTAAAGAACGCCGCCTGCATCAGCATGTTAAAGCGCCCGCCGAGGCCCAGCTCGCGGGCGATGTCCACGGCGTTGAGGGTATAAAAGTCGATCTTTTCCTGCGCCAGATAGCGCCGGACGCTGACCGGCAGGTGCTGCTCCAGCTCCGCCTCGGACCAGCTGCAGTTGAGCAAAAAGGTGCCTCCCGGCTTCAGCCCCTCCAGCAGGTCGTAGCGGTCGACATAGGATTGCTGAGAGCAGGCGATAAAATCGGCCCGGTGGATCAGGTAGGGCGAGGTGATTGGCCGGTCGCCAAAGCGCAGGTGCGAGACGGTGATCCCCCCGGACTTTTTCGAGTCGTAGGAAAAGTAGGCCTGAGCATAGAGCGGCGTGTTATCGCCGATGATCTTAATGGCGCTTTTGTTCGCCCCGACGGTGCCATCCGAGCCCATGCCCCAGAATTTGCAGGCGGTGATCCCGGCGTGGGAGACCGCCAGCGGCACCTGCCGGGCGGGCAGCGAGGTAAAGGTGACGTCATCGACAATGCCCAGGGTAAACCCGTCCTTCGGCAGCGGCTGCCGAAGATTGTCAAACACCGCGGCGATATCGTTGGGCAGTACATCCTTACCGCCGAGGGCGTAGCGGCCGCCGACAATCAGCGGCGCATCGTCGCGTTGATAGAAAGCGTTTTTGACGTCGAGGCACAGCGGTTCCGCCTGCGCCCCCGGCTCTTTGGTGCGGTCAAGGACGGCAATGCGCTGCACGCTGGCGGGCAATTGCGCGAAGAAGTGCGCCAGCGAGAACGGCCGATAGAGATGAACGCTGAGCAGCCCCACCTTCTCCCCCGCCGCATTCAGCGCATCCACCACCTCCTGGACGGTGTCGCACACTGAGCCCATGGCGATTATCACCCGCTCGGCGTTCGGCGCGCCGTGGTAATTAAACAGGTGATATTCCCGCCCGGTAAGCGCGGTGATCTTCGCCATATAGCTTTCCACCAGATCGGGCAGCGCGAGGTAGAAGCGGTTACCGGCCTCCCGCTCCTGGAAGTAGATATCCGGGTTTTGCGCGGTGCCGCGGATCACCGGGTGATCCGGATGCAGCGCCTGACGACGAAAGCGCTCCAGCGCCGGGCGGTCCAGCAGCGCCGCCAGTTGCTCATACTCCAGCACCTCGATCTTCTGTATTTCGTGCGAAGTGCGAAAGCCGTCGAAGAAGTTGATAAAGGGTATCCGCCCGGCGATCGCCGCCAGATGCGCCACCGCCGACAGGTCCATCACCTGCTGAACGTTATTCTCCACCAGCATGGCGCAGCCGGTCTGGCGCACCGCCATCACATCCTGATGGTCGCCAAAAATATTCAGCGAATTGGTCGCCAGCGCCCGGGCGCTAACGTGAAAGACGCCCGGCAGCAGCTCCCCGGCAATTTTGTACAAATTGGGGATCATCAGCAGCAGCCCCTGCGACGCGGTGTAGGTGGTGGTGAGCGCCCCCGCCTGCAGCGCGCCGTGCACCGCCCCGGCGGCGCCGGCTTCAGACTGCATCTCCATCAGGCGCACCGGCCGACCAAAGAGGTTCTTTTTCCCCTTAGCGGCCCATTCATCGACATTCTCCGCCATCGGGGTGGAGGGGGTAATGGGATAGATGGCCGCCACGTCGGTAAAGGCGTAGGAGATCCAGGCCGCCGCCGCGTTGCCATCCATTGTTTTCATGTTTCCGGACATCGTTCAATCCTCGAAGGTGAGCGTTCTCTTTACCGCGACAGCCCGCGGCAAACCCTGTTTCCTCTTCAAGCACAGCCTGTGCCAGCTCGCGGATTGCCGCCTGTCGCTTATTAATTCAACAGGTTAAGGGAAGAGAGGCGCAGGTCCGTCCGGCGGAATTGCGGGGAATAAGACACAGGGCGCGACAAGCTGTTGAACAGGCGACAAAGCGCCGCGCCGGGCCGGTGGCGGGAAATTGTTCTGTTTCGCACATTTGGTGGCGTTATTGTGCCGTTTGCGCAGGCCCCCGGCGCGGCCGGTTTACAGAAAATACTTATTTATCAAATAACTGCATAAAAAATCACAGCTGGTATGTTCCCTGCACTTCTCTGCTGGCAAACACTCAACAACAGGAGAAGTCACCATGACCATGCGTCAATGCGCTATCTACGGTAAAGGCGGTATCGGTAAATCCACCACCACCCAGAATCTCGTCGCGGCCCTCGCCGAGATGGGTAAGAAAGTAATGATCGTCGGCTGCGATCCGAAGGCGGACTCCACCCGTCTGATCCTCCACGCTAAAGCCCAGAACACCATTATGGAGATGGCGGCGGAAGTGGGCTCGGTCGAGGATCTGGAGCTCGAAGACGTGCTGCAAATCGGCTATGGCGATGTACGTTGCGCCGAATCCGGCGGCCCGGAGCCAGGCGTTGGCTGCGCCGGGCGCGGGGTGATCACCGCCATCAACTTCCTCGAGGAAGAAGGCGCCTATGAAGAAGACCTGGATTTCGTCTTCTATGACGTCCTCGGCGACGTGGTCTGCGGCGGCTTCGCCATGCCGATCCGCGAAAACAAAGCCCAGGAGATCTACATCGTCTGCTCCGGGGAGATGATGGCGATGTATGCCGCCAACAATATCTCCAAGGGGATCGTGAAGTACGCCAAATCCGGCAAGGTACGCCTCGGCGGCCTGATCTGTAACTCGCGCAAAACCGACCGCGAAGACGAGCTGATCATCGCCCTGGCGGAAAAGCTCGGCACCCAGATGATCCACTTTGTTCCCCGCGACAACATTGTGCAGCGCGCAGAGATCCGCCGAATGACGGTGATCGAGTACGACCCGACCTGTCAGCAGGCCAACGAATATCGTCAGCTGGCGCAGAAGATCGTCAATAACACCAAAAAAGTGGTGCCGACCCCCTGCACCATGGACGAGCTGGAGTCGCTGCTGATGGAGTTCGGCATCATGGAAGAAGAAGACACCAGCATCATTGGTAAAACCGCCGCTGAAGAAAACGCGGCCTGAGCACAGGATCCTCACCATGACCAACGCAACAGGCGAACGTAACCTTGCGCTCATCCAGGAAGTTCTGGAGGTGTTTCCCGAAACCGCGCGCAAAGAGCGCAGAAAGCACATGATGATCAGCGATCCGCAGATGGAGAGCGTCGGCAAGTGCATTATCTCGAACCGTAAATCGCAGCCCGGGGTGATGACCGTGCGCGGCTGCGCCTACGCCGGCTCGAAAGGGGTGGTGTTTGGGCCGATTAAAGACATGGCCCATATCTCGCACGGCCCCATCGGCTGCGGCCAGTACTCGCGCGCCGGACGGCGCAATTACTATACCGGCGTCAGCGGTGTCGACAGCTTCGGCACCCTGAACTTCACCTCAGATTTTCAGGAGCGCGATATTGTCTTCGGCGGCGATAAAAAGCTGAGCAAACTGATTGAAGAGATGGAGCTGCTGTTCCCGCTGACCAAAGGGATCACTATTCAGTCGGAGTGCCCGGTGGGCCTGATCGGCGATGACATCAGCGCCGTGGCCAACGCCAGCAGCAAGGCGCTGGATAAACCGGTGATCCCGGTGCGCTGCGAAGGCTTTCGCGGCGTCTCGCAGTCGCTGGGCCACCATATCGCCAACGACGTGGTGCGCGACTGGGTGCTGAACAACCGCGAAGGGCAGCCGTTTGCCAGCACCCCGTATGATGTCGCCATCATTGGCGATTACAACATCGGCGGCGACGCCTGGGCCTCGCGCATTCTGCTGGAAGAGATGGGGCTGCGCGTAGTGGCGCAGTGGTCCGGCGACGGCACCCTGGTGGAGATGGAGAACACCCCGTTCGTTAAGCTAAACCTCGTCCACTGCTACCGTTCGATGAACTATATCGCCCGCCATATGGAGGAGAAACATCAGATCCCGTGGATGGAATATAACTTCTTCGGCCCGACCAAAATCGCCGAATCGCTGCGCAAGATCGCCGATCAATTTGATGACGCCATTCGCGCCAATGCGGAAGCGGTGATCGCCAAATATGAGGGGCAGATGGCGGCCATCATCGCCAAATATCGCCCGCGGCTGGAGGGGCGCAAAGTGCTGCTGTACATGGGGGGGCTGCGGCCGCGCCACGTCATCGGCGCCTATGAGGATCTCGGGATGGAGATCATCGCCGCCGGCTACGAGTTTGCCCATAACGATGATTACGACCGCACCCTGCCGGACCTGAAAGAGGGCACTCTGCTGTTTGACGATGCCAGCAGCTATGAGCTGGAGGCCTTCGTCAAAGCGCTGAAGCCCGACCTCATCGGCTCCGGGATCAAAGAGAAATATATCTTCCAGAAAATGGGGGTGCCGTTCCGCCAGATGCACTCCTGGGACTATTCCGGCCCCTATCACGGCTATGACGGCTTCGCCATCTTTGCCCGCGATATGGATATGACCCTGAACAATCCGGCGTGGAACGAACTGACTGCCCCGTGGCTGAAGTCTGCGTGATTGCCCCTTCACTGTCCCGTCAGTCCACCGATTTGTGGCGCGGGAGGAGAACACCATGAGCCAAACGATCGATAAAATTCACAGCTGTTATCCGCTGTTTGAACAGGATGAATACCAGACCCTGTTCCAGAACAAAAAGAGCCTTGAAGAGGCGCACGACGCGCAGCGCGTCCAGGAGGTATTTGCCTGGACCACCACCGCCGAGTATGAAGCGCTGAACTTCCAGCGCGAGGCTTTGACCGTCGACCCGGCCAAAGCCTGCCAGCCGCTCGGGGCGGTGCTCTGCGCGCTGGGGTTCGCCGGCACCCTGCCCTACGTCCACGGCTCTCAGGGCTGCGTCGCCTATTTCCGCACCTACTTTAACCGCCATTTTAAGGAGCCGGTGGCTTGCGTCTCCGACTCAATGACCGAGGACGCGGCGGTGTTCGGCGGCAACAACAACATGAATCTGGGCCTGCAGAATGCCAGCGCGTTGTATAAACCCGAGATTATCGCCGTCTCCACCACCTGCATGGCCGAGGTGATCGGCGACGATCTGCAGGCGTTTATCGCCAACGCCAAAAAAGAGGGATTTGTTGACGACAGTATCGCCATTCCTTACGCCCATACCCCCAGCTTTATCGGCAGCCATGTCACCGGCTGGGACAATATGTTCGAAGGGTTCGCGAAGACCTTTACCGCTGACTACGCCGGGCAGCCGGGCAAACTGCAAAAGCTCAATCTGGTGACCGGATTTGAGACCTATCTCGGCAACTTCCGCGTGCTGAAGCGGATGATGGCGCAGATGGATGTCCCCTGCAGCCTGCTCTCCGACCCTTCAGAGGTGCTCGACACCCCCGCCGACGGCCATTACCGGATGTACGCCGGCGGCACCAGCCAGCAGGAGATCAAAACCGCGCCGGACGCCATTGACACCCTGCTGCTGCAGCCGTGGCAGCTGGTGAAAAGCAAAAAGGTGGTTCAGGAGCTGTGGAATCAGCCCGCCACGGAGGTGGCCGTTCCGTTGGGTCTGGCCGCTACCGACGCGCTGCTGATGACCGTCAGTCAGCTGACCGGCAAACCGATCGCCGACGCCCTGACCCTTGAGCGCGGCCGGCTGGTGGACATGATGCTGGACTCCCACACCTGGCTGCACGGCAAAAAATTCGGCCTCTACGGCGATCCGGATTTCGTGATGGGCCTGACGCGCTTCCTGCTGGAGCTGGGCTGCGAGCCGACGGTGATCCTCAGCCATAACGCCAATAAACGCTGGCAAAAGGCGATGAAGAAAATGCTCGACGCCTCGCCGTACGGCCAGGACAGCGAAGTATTCATCAACTGCGACCTGTGGCACTTCCGGTCGCTGATGTTCACCCGTCAGCCGGACTTTATGATCGGTAACTCCTACGGCAAGTTTATCCAGCGCGATACCCTGGCGAAGGGCAAAGCCTTCGAAGTGCCGCTGATCCGTCTCGGCTTTCCGCTGTTCGACCGCCATCATCTGCACCGCCAGACCACCTGGGGCTATGAAGGCGCGATGAACATCGTCACGACGCTGGTGAACGCCGTGCTGGAAAAACTGGACCACGACACCAGCCAGCTGGGCAAAACCGATTACAGCTTCGACCTCGTTCGTTAACCATCAGGCGCCCCGCCGCAGGCGGGGCCAGGAGGGAGTATGCCCATCGTGATTTTCCGTGAGCGCGGCGAGGCGCTGTATGCCTATATCGCCAAACAGGATCTGGAGGCCCGGGTGCTTCAGGTCGAACATGACGAGACGGACCGCTGGGGCGGCGCGATTGCCCTTGAAGGGGGACGTCGCTACTACGTCAATCCGCAGCCGGGGCGGCCGGTCTTTCCGATAAGCCTGCGCGCCACCCGCAGCACGCTGCTATAAGGAGCTGGAAATGTCCGATAACGATACCCTTTTCTGGCGTCTGCTGGCGCTGTTCCAGACGCTGCCGGAGCTGCAGCCGGTGCAAGTCGTCGACTGGCTGGCGCAGGAGTGCGGCGAAACCTTGACCCCGGAACGGTTAACCACCCTGACGCAGCCTCAGCTGGCCGCCAGCTTTCCTTCGGCGACGGCGGTGATGTCCCCGGCCCGCTGGGCGCGGGTCATCGCCTGCCTGCAGGGGGCGCTGCCCGGCCATTTGCGCATCGCCCGGTCACCCCAGCGGACACCGCAGCTGCGGGTCGCCTTCTGTTCACAGGATGGCCTGGTCATCAATGGTCATTTTGGCCAGAACCGGCTGTTTTTTATCTATGCCTTCGATGACCAGGGCGGCTGGCTGGCGGATCTGCGCCGCTATGCCTCCCCTTCGGCGACGTCTGACGCCAGCGAGATGCGCGCCAGGCTGCTGGAGGATTGCCATTTGCTGTTTTGCCAGGAGATTGGCGGGCCTGCCGCCGCGAGGTTGATCCGCCATCAGATCCATCCGATGAAAGCGCCGCCGGGCACGACGATCCAGGCCCAGTGCGAGGCGATTAATACGCTGCTGGCCGGTCGGCTGCCGCCGTGGCTAGCGAAGCGCCTCAACCGGGATAACCCTCTGGAGGAACGTGTTTTTTAATCGTTGTGTTGTGCTTGTTGCCCGCCGACCCCGCGGGCCTTTTTTTGCCCCTGCAGGGGACATCCTTTCTTTCAGCCAGACAAGCGCCTGAGGACAGGGACATCCTTTCTTTCAGCAAGGCAAGCGCCGCAGGACAGGGACAAAAGTGACAGCGGGGGGTTAGGCGCATCAGGAAAATTGGCGAGAACGCAGGCGCGCATCCAGGACTGGCCGCCAGGACGGCGGCCAGAGGGCGGTCGAGACAGGGATGTCGAGTCCGCCCGTTCCGCCAGATGAAGCCGGAGTGGAGCGGACCGCGCAGCGGCAATTTTCAGCGCCATGCGGGGGGTCATGGGGGGCGGGCGAAACGCCCCCCATGCCGTTCACCCGCAGAGGGCGCGATGAAATAGAGAGGAAGGTTGGTGAACGGAATATTCCACCTTATCGACGCTTCCCGTCATTCGCCAATATGCGGCAATACTGTCACGGTAAATCCAGTCATCAGGGGATAATCCACGCCTCCCCCCTGTCTGATTGTTGCCTTTGTCGCAAAGCCCACAACCCTTTTTCCTTAAAAATCAACCCCCCTCTCCCTGGAGCGCGAATTGCATCACCTCCCCGGTCTCCCACCGTCAACGAGGTCACTATGAAGGGAAAGGAAATTCTGGCGCTGCTGGACGAACCCGCCTGCGAGCACAACCAGAAGCAAAAATCCGGCTGCAGCGCCCCTAAGCCCGGCGCCACCGCCGGCGGCTGCGCCTTCGACGGCGCGCAGATAACGCTCCTGCCCATCGCCGATGTCGCGCACCTGGTGCACGGCCCTATCGGCTGCGCGGGAAGCTCGTGGGATAACCGCGGCAGCGTCAGCGCCGGCCCGGCCCTCAACCGGCTCGGCTTTACCACCGATCTCAACGAACAGGATGTGATTATGGGCCGCGGCGAACGCCGCCTGTTCCATGCCGTCCGTCACATCGTCGACCGCTATCGCCCGGCGGCGGTCTTTATCTACAACACCTGCGTACCGGCGATGGAAGGCGATGACATTGAGGCGGTGTGCCAGGCCGCGCAGACCGCCACCGGCGTCCCGGTCATCGCCATTGACGCCGCCGGCTTCTACGGCAGCAAAAATCTTGGCAACCGGATGGCGGGCGACGTGATGCTCAGGCAGGTGATTGGCCAGCGCGAACCCGCCCCATGGCCGGACAACACGCCCTTTGCCCCGGCTCAGCGCCACGATATCGGCCTGATTGGCGAATTCAATATCGCCGGCGAGTTCTGGCAGGTCCAGCCGCTGCTCGACGAGCTGGGGATCCGCGTCCTCGGCAGCCTCTCCGGCGACGGCCGCTTTGCCGAGATCCAGACCCTGCACCGGGCGCAGGCCAATATGCTGGTGTGCTCGCGAGCGCTGATCAACGTCGCCCGGGGGCTGGAGCTACGCTACGGCACGCCGTGGTTTGAAGGCAGCTTCTACGGGATCCGCGCCACCTCCGACGCCTTGCGCCAGCTGGCGGCGCTGCTGGGGGATGACGACCTGTGCCGCCGCACCGAGGCACTGATCGCCCGCGAGGAGCGAGCAGCGGAGCAGGCGCTAGCGCCGTGGCGCGAGCAGCTCCGCGGGCGCAAAGTGCTGCTCTATACCGGCGGCGTGAAATCCTGGTCGGTGGTCTCGGCCCTGCAGGATCTCGGCATGACCGTGGTGGCCACCGGCACGCGGAAATCCACCGAGGAGGACAAACAGCGGATCCGGGAGCTGATGGGCGACGAGGCGGTGATGCTTGAGGAGGGCAACGCCCGCACCCTGCTCGACGTGGTGTACCGCTATCAGGCGGATCTGATGATCGCCGGCGGACGCAATATGTACACCGCCTGGAAAGCCCGGCTGCCGTTCCTCGATATCAATCAGGAGCGGGAGCACGCCTACGCTGGCTACCAGGGCATCATCACCCTCGCCCGCCAGCTCTGTCTGACCCTCGCCAGCCCCGTCTGGCCGCAAACGCATGCCCGCGCCCCGTGGCGCTAGGAGAACACCATGGCAGACCTTATCCGTAGCGAAAAACCGCTGGCGGTGAGCCCGATTAAAACCGGGCAACCGCTCGGGGCGATCCTCGCCAGCCTTGGGCTGGCCCAGGCCATCCCGCTGGTCCATGGCGCCCAGGGCTGCAGCGCCTTCGCCAAAGTTTTCTTTATTCAGCATTTTCATGACCCGGTGCCCCTGCAGTCGACGGCCATGGATCCGACCGCCACGATCATGGGCGCCGACGGCAATATCTTCACCGCGCTCGACACCCTCTGCCAGCGCCACAGTCCGCAGGCCATTGTGCTGCTCAGCACCGGACTGGCGGAGGCGCAGGGCAGCGATATCGCCCGGGTGGTACGCCAGTTTCGCGAGGCGCATCCCCGCCATAACGGCGTGGCGATCCTCACCGTCAACACCCCGGATTTTTTTGGCTCCATGGAAAACGGCTACAGCGCGGTGATCGAGAGCATCATCGAGCAGTGGGTGGCGCCGACGCCGCGTCCGGGGCAGCGGCCCCGGCGGGTCAACCTGCTGGTCAGCCACCTCTGTTCGCCAGGGGATATCGAATGGCTGAGCCGCTGCGTGGAGGCCTTTGGCCTGCAGCCGGTGGTCCTGCCGGACCTCTCCCTGTCGATGGATGGCCACCTGGGTCAGGGGGATTTTACGCCCCTGACCCAGGGCGGCGCCTCGCTGCGCCAGATTGCGCAGATGGGCCAGAGTCTGGGCAGCTTCGCCATCGGCGTGTCGCTGCAGCGGGCGGCATCGCTCCTGAGCCAGCGCAGCCGCGGAGAGGTGATCGCCCTGCCGCACCTGATGACCCTCGACCACTGCGATACCTTTATCCATCAGCTGGCGAAGCTGTCCGGGCGCCGCGTACCGGCCTGGATTGAGCGCCAGCGCGGCCAGCTGCAGGACGCGATGATCGACTGCCATATGTGGCTGCAGGGCCAGCGCATGGCGATGGCCGCGGAGGGCGACCTGCTGGCGGCCTGGTGTGATTTCGCCCGCAGCCAGGGGATACAGCCCGGCCCGCTGGTCGCCCCCACCAGCCACCCCAGCCTGCGCCAGCTGCCGGTCGAGCGGGTGGTGCCGGGGGATCTGGAGGATCTCCAGCAGCTGCTGAGCCACCAACCCGCCGATCTGCTGGTGGCTAACTCTCACGCCCGCGATCTGGCGGAGCAGTTTGCCCTGCCGCTGATCCGCGTCGGCTTTCCCCTTTTCGATCGGCTCGGCGAGTTTCGCCGGGTTCGCCAGGGGTACGCCGGCATGCGCGACACGCTGTTTGAACTGGCCAATCTACTGCGCGACCGCCATCACCACACCGCCCTCTACCGATCGCCGCTTCGCCAGGGCGCCGACCCCCAGCAAGCTCCAGGAGACGATTATGCCGCCCATTAACCGTCAGTTTGAGATGGTCGACGCCGACGAGTGGTCGATGAAAGTCGCCTTCGCCAGCTCCGATTACCGTCATGTCGATCAGCATTTTGGCGCCACGCCGCGGCTGGTGGTCTACGGCGTCAAGGCGGATCGGGTCACCCTGCTGCGGGTGGTGGAATTCCCGGTCGTCAGCGGCCATCAGACCGAGAAAATTGCCGAGCGCATCCACGCCCTGGAGGATTGCGTCACCCTGTTCTGCGTGGCGATTGGCGAGGCGGTTTTTCGCCAGCTGCTGCAGGTGGGCGTCCGCGCCGAACGGGTTCCCGACCAGACCACCATCCTCGGCTTACTGCAGGAGATCCAGCTCTCCTGGCATGAAAAAGCGCAGCGCCGCAGCGCGCGGCAACGCGATCCGCAGCGCTTTAACCGCCTGCTGGAAGAGCAGACGTGGCGGGAGGAGCCCGACCCGCAGCCCTGAGCCTGTCGTTTATGTGACAAAGCCCACAAAACGCCACAACAGTGTCGGCTCTGTCGGGGGCGGTTAACCCGCCAGGTCATTAACAAATAAGGTTTTTATGCGTTGGTACCGCAATTGCTTGGGGAACAGTACCACCGCCAGTCTACGGTGCACCGCGCCCCGGCGTTTTCGTCATCATCCCTGGAGCTGACAGCATGTGGAACTACTCCGAGAAAGTGAAAGACCATTTTTTTCATCCCCGCAACGCGCGCGTGGTCGACAACGCCAACGCGGTGGGCGATGTGGGTTCATTAAGCTGCGGCGATGCGCTGCGCCTGATGCTGCGGGTTGATCCGCACACCGAGATCATCGAGGAGGCCGGCTTCCAGACCTTCGGCTGCGGCAGCGCCATCGCCTCCTCTTCCGCGCTGACGGAGCTGATTATCGGCCACACCCTGACCGAAGCCGGGCAGATCACCAACCAGCAGATCGCCGACTACCTCGACGGCCTGCCGCCGGAGAAAATGCACTGCTCGGTGATGGGCCAGGAGGCGCTGCGTGCGGCTATCGCCCATTTTCGCGGCGAAAGCCTTGAGGAGGAGCATGAGGAGGGCAAGCTGATCTGTAAATGCTTCGGCGTCGACGAAGGACATATTCGCCGGGCCGTGGTGAACAACGGCCTGACCACCCTCGAGGAGGTGATCAACTACACCAAGGCCGGCGGGGGCTGTACCGCCTGCCATGAAAAAATTGAGCTGGCGCTGGCGGCGATCCTCGCCCAACAGCCGCCCGCCCCCCTGCCGGCGGAGACGGCCCACGATGCGCAGTGGCAAAGCGTGGTCGATACCATCAACGAGCTGCGCCCGCACATTCAGGCCGACGGCGGCGACATGACGCTGGTGAGCGTCACCCCGCGCCAGGTCACCGTCAGCCTCTCCGGCAGCTGCAGCGGCTGCATGATGACCGACATGACCCTCGCCTGGCTGCAGCAAAAGCTGATGGAGCGCACCGGAAGTTACATGGACGTGGTGGCGGCCCCGGCCGCGGTTAACTAACCCCAGGGGGACACAATGAAACCTGTTTATCTCGATAACAACGCCACCACCCGTCTCGACCCGATGGTTCTCGACGCGATGATGCCCTTTTTGACCGACTTTTACGGCAATCCCTCGTCGATTCACGATTTTGGTCTGCCGGCGCAGGCCGCCCTTGAACGGGCGCACCAGCAGGTGGCCGCTCTGCTCGGGGCCGACTACCCCAGCGAGATCATTTTTACCTCCTGCGCCACCGAGGCCACGACCACCGCCATCGCCTCAGCGGTGGCCCTGATGCCGGAGCGGCGCGAGATCATCACCAGCGCGGTCGAACATCCCGCCACCCTGGCGGTGTGCGAACAGCTGGAGCGCCAGGGATACCTGATCCACCGTATCGCCGTGGATCGGCAGGGCGCTCTGGATATGGCGCAGTTTCGGGCGGCGCTTAGCCCACGCGTGGCGCTGGTCAGCATCATGTGGGCCAATAACGAAACCGGCGTCATGTTCCCGGTGCCCGAGCTGGCGGAGCTGGCCCATGAGCAGGGCGCGCTGTTTCACTGCGACGCCGTGCAGGTGGTGGGCAAAATCCCGATGGCGCTCAGCCAGACGCGGATCGATATGCTCTCCTGCTCGGCGCATAAATTCCACGGCCCCAAAGGGGTGGGCTGCCTCTGGCTGCGGCGGGGAACGCGTTTTCGCCCGCTGCTGCGCGGCGGCCACCAGGCGCATGGCCGGCGGGCCGGGACGGAAAATATCAGCGGCATTGTCGGCATGGGCGCCGCCAGCGAGCTGGCGCAGGTTCACCTCCCGGGCATGGCGCAGATCAGCCAGCTGCGCGATCGCCTTGAACATCATCTCCTGAGCGCCATTCCGGCGGTAACGGTGATGGGCGGCAGCCAGCCGCGGGTGCCCGGCACGCTTAATCTGGCCTTCGAGTGCATTGAAGGCGAGGCGATCCTGCTGCTGATGAATCAGGCCGGGATCGCCGCCTCCAGCGGCAGCGCCTGCACCTCCGGCTCGCTGGAGCCGTCACACGTCATGCGGGCGATGAATATCCCTTACACCGCGGCCCACGGCACCGTTCGCTTCTCCCTCTCGCGCTACACCCGGGAAAAAGAGATCGACTATGTCATCGCCGCCCTGCCTCCTGTTATCGACCGGCTGCGCGCCCTGTCGCCCTACTGGCGAAACGGCCAGCCGCTCCTGCAGGATGGCGCCTTCGCGCCGGTCTTCGGTTAAGACGGAGAGACGACAATGGGACGCGTACTGATCAATGACACCACCCTGCGCGATGGCGAACAGAGTCCCGGCGTGGCCTTCCAGGCCAGCGAAAAAATCGCCATCGCCGAGGCGCTGTACGCGGCGGGGATCGAGGCGCTGGAGGTCGGCACCCCGGCGATGGGCGAGGAGGAGTGCGCCCGTATCCGGCTGGTGCGCCGTCAGCTCCCGGGCGCCACGCTGATGACCTGGTGCCGGATGCAGGCCGGCGAAATTCGCCTGAGCGCCGAGCTGGGCATGGACTGGGTGGATATATCCATCCCCGCCTCCGACAAGCTGCGGCAGTACAAACTGCGCGAGAGCTTACCGCTGCTGCTGGAGCGGCTGACGGGTCTGATCCACCTCGCCCATACCCTTGGCCTGAAGGTCTGCATTGGCTGTGAGGACGCCTCGCGGGCCAGCGACGCGACGCTACGGGATATTGCCCGGCAGGCCGGCGAGGCGGGGGCTGCCCGTCTGCGCTATGCCGACACCGTCGGTATCCTCGACCCGTTTACCACCGCGGCGCAGATCGCCGCCCTGCGTAACGTCTGGCCCGGCGAACTCGAGATGCACGCCCATAACGATCTCGGGCTGGCCACCGCCAACACCCTCGCGGCGGTACGCGCCGGGGCCACCAGCGTGAACACCACCGTGCTGGGCCTGGGCGAACGGGCGGGCAACGCGGCGCTGGAAACGGTGGCGCTTGGGCTGGAGCGCTGCCTGGGCGTCGAGACTGGGGTGCGTTTCACCGCCCTGCCGGCGCTGTGCGAACAGGTGGCCCTCGCCACCCGCCGCCCTGTCGATCCCCAGCAGCCGCTGGTGGGCGAGCTGGTTTTTACCCATGAGTCCGGCGTGCACGTCGCGGCGCTGCTGCGCGACAGCGAGAGCTATCAGGCGATCGACCCCGCCCTGCTGGGCCGCGGCTATCGGCTGGTGCTGGGCAAACACTCCGGTCGCCAGGCGGTTAACGGCGTCTTCGACCGGATGGGCTATCACCTGACGTCAGCGCAAATTGACCAGCTGCTGCCGGCGCTCCGCCACTTTGCGGAAACCGGCAAACGCAGCCCGCGGGATGAAGAGCTGGCGGCAATCTATCACGCGCTCTGCGGCGCCGAAACGCTGCAGGCCAGGGGGTAAGCATGGAGTGGTTTTATCAGATCCCCGGCGTAGACGACCTGCGCTCCGCCGACGCCTTCTTTCAGTTTTTCGCCGTTCCCTACCAGCCCGAGCGTCTGGCCCATTGCAGCCTGCCGGTGCTGGCCGCCTTTCACCGCAAGCTGCGGGCGGAAGTGCCCCTGCTCAACCAGCTGGAGGAGAACCCGCGCGCCCACTGGCTGCTGGCGCGCCGGCTGCTGGCGGAGAGTTATCAGCAGCAGTTCGAGGAGAACACGCCATGAGACCCACATTTACCTTTAGCGAAGCGGTCCGCGTCGTGCGCGCCATCCGTAACGATGGCACCTATGCGGGCCTGCCGTCCGGCGCCCTGCTGGTGCGCCGGGGCAGCATCGGCTATGTCCGCGACTGGGGGGTATTCTTGCAGGACCAGGTCATCTACCAGGTCCACTTCCCGGAGAGCGACCGGATCGTCGGCTGCCGCGAACAGGAGCTGATTGCCGGCGATCGTCCCTGGCTGGCGGGGAATCTGCAGTATGGCGATAACGTCACCTGCCAGACGGCGCTGACGTTGCAGGGCGAAGTGGTGGTCAACGTCGGTCAGCAGGGGCGTATTGAGGCCACCGATCGGGGCGAGCGCGGGGACGGCTATATCGTCGACTTCGGCGGCCGCTGGTTCCAGGTTCCGGTGACCGCGCTGGCCCTGGCAGAGGAGGAAGAATAATGCAGCCATGGCAACGATTTGGCCGGCGGCGGCTGGCGCAGAGCCGCTGGAACTGCGAACCGGCGGCCATCGCCGCGGCGGACCGGGAGGCCTTCGAGGCGGCCTGGCAGCGTCAGGCCCGCGTGGAGCAGGCGCTGGTCGCCGAGGTCGCGGCGGAGGCGATCCCCGCCGCGCTACGGGAAGGCCTCGCCGCTTCGCTGCGCCTCTGGCTGGATGAGGGCGGATTTACGCCGCCGGAGCGGGCGGCGATCGTCCTGCACCATGCCCGGCTGGAAACCGCCTTCGCCGGGATTGCCAGCCAGGCGCCGCTGCCGGATCCCGCCGCGGTGCAGGCGTGGTATCTGCGGCATCAGGCGCAGTTTATGCGCCCGGAACAGCGGTTGACCCGCCATCTGCTGCTCACCGTCGATGGCGATGAGCAGGCGGTTTACTCGCGCATCCACGCGCTTCATGGGCAAATCGCGGCCTCCCGCGAGGCGTTTGCGCCGCTGGCCCAGCGACACTCCCACTGCCCGAGCGCGCTGGACGGCGGGCGACTGGGGTGGATCGGGCGGGGGTTGCTCTATCCGCAGCTGGAGGAGGCCCTGTTTGCGCTGACGGAAAATGCGCTGAGCGCGCCGGTGGCCAGCGAGCTGGGCTGGCACCTGGTATGGTGCGAAGCCATCCGCCCCGCCGCGCCGATGACGCCTGAACAGGCGCTGGAAAGCGCCCGCGATTACCTTAATCAACAGAGCCAGCGCCGCCACCAGCGCCAGTGGCTGGCTGAGATGTTAGCGCGCCAGCCGGGGCTGTGCGGGTAGCCGACAGGCCACCCGCCAGCGTCTACAGCAAGTGCGGTTTGATCTCCTCAAGCCAGGTCGCCAGACGCGTTTCGGTCTCGTCGAACTGGTTATCCTGGTCCAGCACCAGCCCGACAAACCGCTCCCCCTCCAGCGCCGATGAGGCGCTGAACTCATACCCCTCGTTCGGCCAGCTGCCGATCATCGTCGCCCCGCGAGCGCGCAGGGCGTCGTACAGCGGCCGCAGCCCGCTGGCGAAGTTATCGGGATAGCCGCGCTGATCGCCGAGGCCAAACAGCGCCACCGTTTTTCCCTGCAGGCTGACGTCGCCGAGGTTGCGGATAAACTCGGCCCACGACTCGCTCTCGCCCCCGGCCTCAAGGCCCGGCAGCTGGCCGTCGCCCAGCGTCGGCGTGCCCAGCAGCAGGGCCGGGTAGGCCAGCAGGTCCGCCAGCGTGGCGCGGTTAATATTGACCGGGGCGGCGGCGGCCTCCCCCAGCTGCTTGTGGATCAGTTTCGCGATCTTGCGGGTTTTACCGGTATCGGTGCCAAAGAAAATGCCAATGTTCGCCATAGTACGCTCCTGTCGGAATGGTGTCGGAAATAGGGATTACCGCAGGGGTATTGCGAAGGCTGTGCCAGGTTGCCCTGCACCGTGACGGCCCATCCCTGCCCCATCAGGATCGCTTCCCGCCGCCGCAGCGCCCGCGCAAGGCGCCCCCGGCGGGCCGAAAGGTAAAAATCAGCGGATTTTCCCCCTGTCGGATCAATGTTTCGTTCGGTCGTTTCGATAAGGGCGCACCGTTTGCATGGTTATCCGGGTTCGGCTCAGCCCGCCGCGATCCGCGCAGGGTGTCGGACAATTTGTCATAACTGCGACACAGGAGTTTGCGATGACCCTGAATATGATGCTCGATAACGCCGCGCCGGAAGCCATCGCCGGCGCGCTGACTCAACAACATCCGGGGCTGTTTTTTACCATGGTGGAACAGGCCTCAGTGGCGATTTCCCTCACCGACGCCAGCGCCAGGATCATCTACGCCAACCCGGCGTTTTGCCGCCAGACCGGCTATTCGCTGGCGCAATTGTTAAATCAGAACCCGCGCCTGCTGGCCAGCAGCCAGACGCCGCGCGAGATCTATCAGGAGATGTGGCATACCCTGCTCCAGCGTCAGCCGTGGCGCGGCCAGCTGATTAACCAGCGGCGGGACGGCGGCCTGTACCTGGTGGAGATTGACATCACTCCGGTGCTCAGTCCGCAAGGGGAACTGGAGCATTATCTGGCGATGCAGCGGGATATCAGCGTCAGCTATACCCTGGAGCAGCGGCTGCGCAACCATATGACCCTGATGGAGGCGGTGCTGAATAATATTCCCGCCGCCGTGGTGGTAGTGGACGAGCAGGATCGGGTGGTGATGGACAACCTTGCCTATAAAACCTTCTGCGCCGACTGCGGCGGCCGGGAGCTGCTCACCGAGCTGCAGGTCTCCCCAGGCCGGATGACGCCAGGCGTGGAGCAGATCCTGCCGGTGGCGATCCGCGGGGCCGCGCGCTGGCTGTCGGTGACCTGCTGGCCGCTGCCCGGCGTCAGCGAAGAGGCCAGCCGCTACTTTATCGACAGCGCCCTGGCGCGAACCCTGGTGGTGATCGCCGACTGTACCCAGCAGCGCCAGCAGCAGGAGCAGGGCCGCCTCGACCGGCTGAAGCAGCAAATGACCGCCGGCAAGCTGCTGGCGGCGATCCGCGAGTCGCTGGACGCCGCGCTGATCCAGCTGAACTGCCCGATTAACATGCTGGCGGCGGCCCGTCGGCTGAACGGCGAGAGCAGCGGCAACGTGGCGCTGGAGGCCGCCTGGCGCGAAGGGGAAGAGGCGATGGCCCGGCTCCAGCGCTGTCGCCCGTCGCTGGATCTCGAAAACCCCGCCGTCTGGCCGCTGCAGCCCTTTTTCGACGATCTGTGCGCCCTCTACCGCACCCGCTTCGATGCCGAGGGGCTGCAGCTGGACATGGCCTCGCCGCATCTGATCGGCTTTGGCCAGCGCACTCAGCTGCTGGCGTGCTTAAGCCTGTGGTTCGACCGCACCCTGGCCCTCGCCGCCGAGCTGCCTTCCGTCCCGCTGGCGATGCAGCTCTATGCCGAGGAAAACGACGGCTGGCTGGCGCTGTACCTGACCGACAACGTGCCGCTGCTGCAGGTGCGCTACGCCCACTCCCCCGACGCGCTGAACTCGCCGGGCAAAGGCATGGAGCTGCGGCTGATCCAGACCCTGGTGGCGCACCATCGCGGGGCCATCGAGCTGGCTTCCCGGCCGCAGGGCGGCACCTGCCTGACCCTGCGTTTCCCGCTGTTTAACACTCTGACCGGAGGTGAAGCATGATCCCCGAATCCGACCCGGACACCACCGTCAGACGCTTCGATCTCTCTCAGCAGTTCACCGCCATGCAGCGGATAAGCGTGGTGCTGAGCCGCGCCACCGAGGCCAGCAAAACGCTGCAGGAGGTGCTCAGCGTATTGCACAACGATGCCTTTATGCAGCACGGGATGATCTGTCTGTACGACAGCGAGCAGGAAATCCTCAGTATCGAAGCGCTGCAGCAAACCGAGCAGCAGACTCTCCCCGGCAGCGCGCAGATCCGCTATCGTCCCGGCGAGGGGCTGGTGGGGACGGTGCTGGCCCAGGGGCAATCGCTGGTGCTGCCCCGGGTCGCCGACGATCAGCGTTTTCTCGACCGCCTGAGCCTCTACGATTACGATCTGCCGTTTATCGCCGTGCCGCTAATGGGGCCCAACGCCCGGCCCATGGGCGTGCTGGCGGCCCAGCCGATGGCGCGCCAGGAAGAGCGGCTGCCGGCCTGCACCCGCTTTCTCGAAACCGTCGCCAACCTCATCGCCCAGACCATCCGGCTGATGATCCTCCCGGCCTCCGCCACCCTGCCGGGCCGCCAGCCGCCGAAGGTGGAACGGCCGCCGGCCTGCTCGTCGTCGCGCGGGGTGGGCCTTGACAATATGGTCGGCAAGAGCCCGGCGATGCGCCAGATCGTGGAGGTGATCCGCCAGGTTTCGCGCTGGGACACCACTGTGCTGGTACGCGGCGAAAGCGGCACCGGGAAAGAGCTGATCGCCAATGCCATCCACCACCATTCCCCGCGGGCTGGCGCCGCCTTCGTCAAATTTAACTGCGCGGCGCTGCCGGACAACCTGCTGGAAAGCGAACTGTTCGGCCATGAAAAAGGCGCCTTTACCGGGGCGGTGCGCCAGCGTAAGGGGCGTTTTGAGCTGGCGGATGGCGGCACCCTGTTCCTCGACGAGATTGGCGAAAGCAGCGCCTCGTTCCAGGCTAAGCTGCTGCGCATCCTGCAGGAGGGAGAGATGGAGCGGGTCGGCGGCGATGAGACCCTGCGGGTGAATGTCCGCATCATCGCCGCCACCAACCGCCACCTGGAGGAGGAGGTCCGGTTGGGCCACTTCCGCGAGGATCTTTACTATCGCCTGAACGTGATGCCCATCGCCCTGCCTCCGCTGCGCGAGCGTCAGGAGGACATCGCCGAGCTGGCGCACTTTCTGGTGCGCAAAATTGGCCAGCATCAAGGGCGCACGCTGCGGATCAGCGAGGGGGCGATCCGTCTGTTGATGGAGTACAGCTGGCCGGGCAATGTTCGCGAACTGGAGAACTGCCTCGAACGATCGGCGGTGATGTCCGAGAGCGGCCTGATCGATCGCGACGTGATCCTCTTCACCCACCAGGAACGTCCGGCCAAAGCCCTGCCCGCCAGCGGGCCGGCGGAAGACAGCTGGCTGGACAACAGCCTGGACGAACGCCAGCGGCTGATCGCCGCGCTGGAAAAAGCCGGCTGGGTGCAGGCCAAGGCGGCGCGGCTGCTGGGGATGACGCCGCGCCAGGTCGCCTACCGGATCCAGATCATGGATATCACCCTGCCGCGTCTGTAAGCCACGGTGTCAGGTTCAGGACATTGTCGCCTGCGCGGCGGGAACGCGACAATATTTTGCCGCAGGGATGCGGAATAACACCTTTCTTTTCAGCATGATAAAAAATCCCTCTCTGGTATGCCCTTTGCAGCAGGAAGGTATCGCCCAACCAAGAAGGTACGACCATGACTTCCTGCTCTTCTTTTTCCGGCGGCAACGCCTGTCAGTCGGCGGACGCCAGCGCGTTAGCGCCGCGGGTGGCCGATAAGGTCGCCGCGCACCCCTGCTACTCCCGCAGCGGGCACCACCGTTTCGCCCGGATGCATCTCCCGGTCGCTCCGGCCTGCAATCTGCAGTGCAACTACTGCAACCGTAAATTCGACTGCAGCAATGAATCCCGCCCCGGGGTGTCTTCGACACTGCTGACCCCCGAGCAGGCGGTGCTGAAAGTGCGCCAGGTGGCCCAGGCCATCCCGCAGCTGTCGGTGGTCGGCATTGCCGGGCCCGGCGATCCGCTGGCCAATATGACCCGCACCTTCCGCACCCTGGAGCTGGTCCGCGATCAGCTTCCGGACCTGAAATTATGCCTGTCGACCAACGGGCTGATGCTGCCCGACGCGGTGGATCGCCTGCTGGAGGTCGGTGTGGATCACGTTACGGTGACCATCAATACGCTGGATGCCGGCATCGCCGGGCAAATCTACGCCTGGCTGTGGCTCGACGGCGAACGCTACCGCGGGCGGGAAGCCGGGGAGATCCTGATAGCCCGCCAGCTGGAGGGGGTCCGCAGGCTGACCAACGCCGGGGTACTGGTCAAGATAAACTCGGTGCTGATCCCGGGGATCAACGACAGCGGCATGGCCGAGGTCAGCCGTTGTTTGCGGGAAAGCGGCGCGTTTATTCACAATATTATGCCGCTGATTGCCAGACCGGAGCACGGCACGGTCTTTGGCCTCAACGGCCAGCCAGAGCCGGACGCCGGGATGCTCGCCGCGATCCGCAGCCAGTGCGGGGCCGCGATGCCGCAGATGACGCATTGCCACCAGTGCCGCGCCGACGCCATCGGCATGCTGGGCGAAGACCGCAGCCAGCAGTTTACCCAGCTGCCGGACCCGGACAGCCTCCCCGACTGGCTGCCCATCCTCCATCAGCGCGCCGAACTTCATGCCAGCCTCGCCACCCGGGGAGAGTCGGAGGCCGATGATGCCTGCCTGGTGGCCGTGGCCTCCAGCCGCGGCGAGGTGATTGATTGTCATTTTGGCCATGCCGACCGCTTCTCGATCTACAGCCTGTCTGCCGCCGGCATGGTGCTGGTGAGCGAGCGCTTTACGCCAAAATATTGCCGCGGCGCGGAGGAGTGCGGGCCGCAGGAGAACGAAGCCAGACTGGCGGCGCTTCTCGCGCTGCTCGCCGACGTGAAAGCGGTGTTCTGCGTGCGTATCGGCCATACGCCATGGCAACAGCTCGAGCGACAGGGCATTGAGCCGCAGGTGGACGGCGCGTGGCGGTCGGTCGCCGAGGTGCTGCCCGCCTGGTGGCAGCGGCGGCGACAGAGCCTGGCGGCATCGCGCCTGCGTCAGGGGGTCGCCTGATGGCGCCGGTCGACTGGTTGACCCGCCTGTGGCGACGGTATCACGCCGGAAAAGGCTGCTTTCCGCTGCGCATGGGGCTCAGCGTCGAGGCGTGGCTGGCCCTGCAGCAGCGGCTGGGCGAGGTGGCGACGCCGCTGGACAGCGAGGCGCTGAGCCGCCGCCGGCTGATGACGGAGCTGAATGCCACCCGCGACGAAGAGCGCCGCCAGCTGGCGCGATGGCTGGCGGAGTGGATCGCGCCGGGAGCCGAACCGATGGCGCCGATCGTCGCCGGGGTGGCGCTGGCGTTTAATCATCTATGGGAGGATCTGGGTCTGGATTCGCGGGCGGAACTGGGCCGGCTGATGAGCGACTGCTTTCCGCAGCTGGTGGCGCAGAACGTCCATCATATGCGCTGGAAGAAGTTCTTTTATCGCCAGCGCTGCCTGCAGTCGCAGGGGGAAATCGTCTGCCGCTCGCCGAGCTGCGACGAATGCCTGGAGCGTAGCCTCTGCTTCGAACCGCCGCCGCAATAAACACCCCGCAGGTGCCCCTGCGGCTGCCCCAAAAATGCCCCTGTTTAACCGCTTTACGCGGATTTCTGCCGGGTGGCGCTTCGCTTACCCGGCCTACAAAACCATCTACCTATCAGAAGGTTACTCAACACCCTACGCCTGGCAAGCGCCGCCGCCGGGCAAGGACAGCGGGCGCGGTGCCGCTTCTGTGCCGGGTGGCGCTTCGCTTACCCGGCCTACAACGCCATTTACCTATCAGAAGGTTACTCAACACCCCAGGTCCGGCAAGCGCCGCGCCGCCGGGCAAGGACAGCGGGCGCGGTGCCGCTTGTGTGCCGGGTGGCGGCTACGCCTTACCCGGCCTACAACGCCATTTACCTATCAGAAGGCTACTCAACACCCCAGACCCGGCAAGCGCCGCCGGGCAAGGACAGCAGGCGTGGAGCCGCTTGTGTACCGGGTGGCGCTTCGCTTACCCGGCCTACAAAGTCATTTACCTATCAGAAGGCTGCTCAACACCCCAGACCCGGCAAGCGCCGCGCCGCCGGGCAAGGACAGCGGGCGCAGTGCCGCTTGTGTGCCGGATGGCGGCTGCGCCTTACCCGGCCTGGAGTTCGTGCGACCTGTCGTTAATTTTTTCATCAGCCTTGCTGAAACTGCCGGTGCTGGCGGCCTCAAAATCGCTGAGACGTTCCCGGAAGGCCGGGGCAGCCCGCATGGATGCGGGCTGAGGGCCGTGTTTTGCACGGACGCTGCCTCGGCCCGACCCGAAGCCTGCAGGGATAAGTCGAAGGGACCGCGTAGCGGCGATTTTGCTGGCCGGAGCCCGGGGGTACAGGGGGCGGCGGCGACTGGCCGCCCCCTGTGCGCTCCCTGTGCGGTGTGAGACATAACGCAGAAAGCTAACCGGGAGCGCAATGTGCGCTGAAGCCACAGATAACATAAATGACCACACGGCGTTGCGTCCCCTCACCCTGGCCCTCTCCCCAAGGGAGACGGAACTGTCCGGCCATCGTTTCCGTGGCCAACATATTGCCGGGTGGCGGCTGCGCCTGACCCGGCCTACGGAGTCTGAGAACGTGGTAAACCGATAACGGTCCCCACCGCCGCCGGGCAATACATCAGGCTCCGTGCCCAATATGTTGCCGGGTGGCGCTTCGCTTACCCGGCCTACATAACCATTAAATTTCAGAAGGTTAACCATCACCGTAGGCCCGCGCAAGCGCAGCGCCGCCGGGCAAAAGGTATCGCACCGGGCCAAACGAAAAAAAAGCCGGAGGTTTCCCTCCGGCTTTTCTCATTCACATCACGCTACGCCTTACGCCACGTCTTCGTACTGCGGCACCGGGTTGCGGAAGCTTTTGGTCACGCAGGCCAGATAGACCAGACCGATACCGGCCCAGATCAGGCCCAGAATCATCGAGCTCTCTTCCAGGTTGACCCACAGCGCGCCGACGGTCAGGGCGCCGCACATCGGCAGGAACAGATACTGGAAGTGGTCTTTCAGCGTCTTGTTGCGTTTCTCACGGATCCAGAACTGCGAAATCACCGACAGGTTAACGAAGGTAAACGCCACCAGCGCACCAAAGTTAATCAGCGCCGTCGCCATCACCAGGTCGAAGTTAATCGCCAGCAGGGCGATAGCGCCGACCAGGATGATGTTCATCGCCGGGGTGCGCCAGGTCGGGTGCACATAGCCGAAGAAGCTTTTCGGGAACACGCCGTCACGGCCCATCACGTACATCAGACGCGCCACGCCAGCGTGCGCCGCCATACCGGACGCCAGTACGGTAATGGTGGAGAAGATCAGCGCGCCAACCTGGAAGGCTTTACCTGCCACGTAGAGCATAATTTCCGGCTGTGACGCATCCGGATCTTTAAAGCGCGAGATATCCGGGAAGTACAGCTGCAGGAAGTAGGTGGCAAAGATGAAGATCAGGCCGCCGATCAGCGCGGTCAGGAAGATCGCGCGCGGAATGACGCGCTCTGCATCTTTGGTCTCTTCAGACAGGTTGCTGATGCCGTCGAAGCCGGTAAACGAGAAGCACAGGATTGTCGCCCCGGTAATCATCGGGATCACGTGCGCGTCACCGGACCAGAACGGACGGCTGCTGGCCAGCGTACCGGCGCCTTCGCCGCCAAACACGCCATAAATCACCATGCCGAGGATAACGGCAATCAGCACCACCTGCAGCACCACGATCACGGTGTTGAAGTTGGCCACGGATTTAATGCTGCGCAGGTTAAAGGCGGTCATAAAGGCGACCAGCGCGATAACAAACACCCACGACGGAATCGAAGGCACCAGCGCTTCAAAATAGATTTTCGCCAGCAGAATGTTGATCATCGGCGCGAACAGGTAGTCGAGCAGCGAGGACCAACCCACCATAAAGCCAACGGTCGGGCTGATGGATTTCTGCGCATAGGTATACGCCGAGCCGGCGGACGGGTAACGACGTACCAGCTTGCCATAGCTCAGGGCAGTAAACAGGATAGCGATTAACGCAAAGGCGTAGGCCGTCGGCACGTGACCGTCGGTCATACCAGAGACGATACCAAACGTATCGAACAGCGTCATCGGCTGCATATAGGCCAGGCCCATCATTACAACCGGAACTAGCGTAAGTGTTTTACGTAATTCCACGCGAGAGGTATTTGGAGTAGCGTTATGCGACATAGTTATCCCCTTTTACGGTGAACGCCAGCGCGTAAGCAAAAAATTGCCCCATTTCTTTCTATTCCTCAGCGACAACGACTGTCGGTTTTTAGTAAATATCTATCCGGTACGAAGCCCGGCCTCTTGGTATTGAATGATGTGTCTTTCGACCAAAAAAATAACCGACACTTTAAAAAAAGCGTCGGCTAGTCTCTGGTTTTCAGGCCGCATATTTTGCAACAATATCAACGGCGTTGACAAGATGTTATGAAGTTCATTGCGTGAGCATAATTTTTAACATGCTAATATCTATACGATTTCTGTATGATAAATTGTAAAAATAGCACTATTTGCTAATAGCGATTCGCGCCACCATTTCCCGGCCAAACCGCAGGCGGCGTCATTCCAGGCGATCCACGCGCGCTGACGAGGCGACAGCCCGCGCACGACCAGGCTGACCAGCTCGCCGCTCTCCAGCAGCCCCTGCACCTGATAACGCGGCAGGCAGCCCCACCCCAGCCCCATGCGCAGCAGCGCCAGCTGCTGCGCGGCGTCACACACCGTCAGGGTCTCCTGATCGGCGAGCAGCGCCCCACCCTCGCCGGTGGCCACCGCGCGGTAACGCCGCAGGGTTCGCCAGCTCAACGGGGCGCGGCGCGCCGCCAGAGGATGCTGCGGGGAGACCACCAGCAGCAGCTCCAGCTCGCCAAGCGGAAGATAATCATAGCCGCTCAGCCGCGGCGGCTCGCCGAGCGCCCCCAGCAGGAGATCGGCCTGCCCTTCCGTCAAGGGCCGCCAGTCCAGCAGCGAGGGGGTCAGCGTAAAGCGCAGCCGGGTGAGCGGCTGCTGTTGATAAAAGGCGGCGATCAACGACGAGAGTTGCGCCACGGGAAAGGTGCTGTCCACCGCCAGGCGTAGGGTATGTTCCCACCCCTGCTGCAGCTTAACCGCCCGGATCTCCAGTTCACGGGCGATGTGCAACACTTCCCGCCCTTTCTCCAGCAGCATCTGTCCGGTGGGGGTAAAGCGCGCGCGGTGGCCGCTGCGGTCGAGCAGTTGAATATTGAGATCGCTTTCCAGCCGGTGAATGGTGTAGCTCAGCGCCGAGGGCGTTTTAAAGAGCTTTGCCGACGCCGCGGCAAAGCTCCCCTCTTTTTCCAGCGCGTCGAGGATCACGAGGACATCCAGCAGTGGTTTCATCGCTACCCCCTTACGGTATGCGAATCACCGCTGGCGGATCACTCCATCGGCATCACCAGCGGATCGGGGTACTGGTACTCAAACCCCAGCTCATTGCAGATACGATTGCCATCCACAATCTTGCCCTGGCCGCCGTCCGGGCTGTCGCTGAAGACCGGCGGCGGCAGCCCCAGCTCGCGGGCCATCTGCGGATAAAAGAGGCCGCGCGCCGGATGGCGGGGCGCACATAGATTATAGATGTGCCCGCCCTTCGGAGCCTGCAGCAGCAGTTCGATAGCGGCCACCACATCCTGCAAATGCACCAGGTTGACCACGTGCTGGCCATCCGGCGCCGACTTGCCGGCGAAAAAACGCCCCGGATGGCGGGACGGCCCCACCAGCCCGGCCAGGCGCAGAATATCCACCGAGGTCCCCGGCAGATTGTGCAGCCAGTCCTCCAGCTCCTTGAGCACCTGCCCGCTGGCGGTTTGCGGCAGGCGCGGGGAGTTCTCTTTCACCGTACCGTTGACGTTGCCATACACCGAGGTGGAGCTGGTGAAGACGATCCGCGGAATATGGTACGCCAGCGCGGTATCGACGATCTCTTGCACCGCCTGCAGATAAAACCCTTCCCCCGCCCCGGTCCGCCGGGCCGGCAGCGTGATCACCAGCGCATCGACGTTCATCAGCGCGTCGAGGTCCTCGGTATCACAGACCAGCTGCGGCTCCAGGCGCAGCGGATAGCTGTCGATCCCGCACATCCGCGCCGCCTCCACGCCATCCTGCGTGGTTTTACTGCCGGTGACCTGCCAGCCTCGCGCCGTCAACGACAGCGCCAGCGGCATCCCCAGCCATCCCAAACCGACTATCGCGACCTTTTTCATCCCAGGCTCCTGACTCTTTCGCTGTGCTGATTACAGGCTACGCCAGCCAGCGGCAACTGACAATTTCTTCGCTCAATGTGAAATGAATTAATGATAGAAAAAAGCCCTTGCTTTCTGCGGCGAAAGTGGTTTAGGTTAAAGGACATCAAATGCATAGTCATTCACAGAGAATTTTTATGAACCGCGTTCAATTTAAACACCACCATCATCACCATCATCCTGACTAGTCTTTCAGGCGATGTGTGCTGGAAGACATTTGGATCTTCCAGTGGTGCATGAACGCGCAGAGAGCCCCCGGAAGATTCACTTCCGGGGGCTTTTTTTTGGACCAAATTCGGACAGATTCAGACAGGTATTCAGAGGAAAAGAACAATGTTAGACAACACCCGTTTACGCATAGCTATTCAGAAATCAGGCCGTTTAAGCGAAGATTCACGCGAATTACTCAGCCGCTGCGGCATTAAAGTCAATTTGCACACCCAGCGTCTGATTGCGCTGGCGGAAAATATGCCAATCGACATTCTGCGCGTGCGTGATGACGATATCCCGGGCCTGGTGATGGACGGTGTTGTCGACCTCGGCATTATCGGCGAAAACGTGCTGGAAGAAGAGCTGCTCAGCCGCCGCGCCCAGGGCGAAGACCCGCGCTATTTCACCCTGCGTCGCCTGGACTTCGGCGGCTGCCGCCTGTCGCTGGCGACCCCGGTGGATGAAGCCTGGAACGGCCCGGCGGCGCTGGACGGCAAACGTATCGCCACCTCTTACCCGCACCTGCTGAAGCGTTACCTCGATCAAAAAGGTATCTCCTTTAAATCCTGTCTGCTGAACGGCTCCGTGGAAGTGGCGCCGCGCGCCGGCCTCGCCGACGCCATCTGCGACCTCGTCTCCACCGGCGCCACCCTGGAAGCCAACGGCCTGCGCGAAGTGGAAGTGATCTACCGCTCCAAAGCCTGTCTGATCCAGCGCGACGGCGAAATGGACGACGCCAAACAGCAGCTGATTGACCGCCTGCTGACCCGTATTCAGGGCGTGATCCAGGCCCGCGAGTCGAAATACATCATGATGCACGCCCCGACCGAACGTCTGGAAGAAGTGGTTGCCCTGCTGCCGGGCGCCGAACGGCCAACCATTCTGCCGCTGGCGGGCGACAAGCAGCGCGTGGCGATGCACATGGTCAGCAGCGAAACCCTGTTCTGGGAGACCATGGAAAAACTGAAGGCGCTGGGCGCCAGCTCCATTCTGGTGCTGCCGATTGAGAAGATGATGGAGTAATCGGCCAGCCGGTCACGGGACACACAGGGGAAAACAATCATGAGCTTCAACACAATCATCGACTGGAACGGCTGTAGCGCAGACCAACAGCAACAACTCTTAACGCGCCCGGCGATTTCCGCCTCCGACAGCATCAGTAAAACGGTGGCGGAGATCCTCGATAACGTCAAAGCCAACGGCGACGCGGCGCTGCGCGAATACAGCGCGAAGTTTGATAAAACCACCGTCGCCGCGCTGCAGGTGAGCGAGGCGGAGATCGCCGCCGCCGGCGAGCGCCTCAGCGACGAGCTGAAGCAGGCGATGGCGGTGGCGGTGCAAAACATCGAGACCTTCCACAACGCGCAACAGCTGCAGGCGGTGGATGTCGAAACGCTGCCGGGGGTGCGCTGCCAGCAGGTGACCCGCCCTGTCGCCTCCGTCGGGCTGTATATTCCGGGCGGCTCGGCGCCGCTGTTCTCCACGGTGCTGATGCTGGCGACGCCGGCGCGCATCGCCGGCTGTCAGCAGGTGGTGCTCTGCTCGCCGCCGCCGATCGCCGATGAGATCCTCTACGCCGCGCAGCTGTGCGGCGTGAAAACCATCTTTAACGTCGGCGGCGCGCAGGCCATCGCCGCCCTCGCCCTCGGTACCGAGTCGGTGCCGAAGGTGGATAAAATCTTTGGCCCGGGTAACGCTTACGTCACGGAAGCCAAACGCCAGGTCAGCCAGCGTCTGGACGGCGCGGCCATCGATATGCCGGCCGGCCCGTCGGAAGTGCTGGTGATCGCCGACAGCGGCGCCAACCCGGACTTTGTCGCCTCCGACCTGCTTTCCCAGGCGGAACACGGCCCGGACTCGCAGGTGATCCTCCTGACCCCGGACGCCGGGATGGGCAGCCGCGTCGCCGAGGCCGTGGAGCGCCAGCTGGCCGCCCTGCCTCGCGCCGAAACCGCCCGCGTGGCGCTCTCCGCCAGCCGCATCATCGTGGCCCGCGACCTGGCGCAGTGCGTGGCTATCTCCAACCAGTATGGCCCGGAACACCTGATCATTCAGACCCGTCAGGCCCGTGAGCTGGTGGACAGCATCACCAGCGCCGGTTCGGTTTTTCTTGGCGACTGGTCGCCGGAATCCGCGGGCGACTACGCCTCGGGCACCAACCACGTCCTGCCGACCTATGGCTATACCGCCACCTGTTCGAGCCTCGGCCTGGCCGACTTCCAGAAGCGGATGACCGTGCAGGAGCTGTCGCGCGATGGCTTTGCCGCCCTCGCTTCGACGATTGAGATTCTGGCCGCCGCCGAGCGCCTTGACGCCCACAAAAACGCCGTAACGCTGCGCGTTGCCGCCCTGAAGGAGCAAGCATGAGCATTGAAGATTTAGCCCGCGCCAACGTCCGCGCGCTGACCCCGTATCAATCCGCTCGCCGCCTGGGCGGGAAAGGCGACGTCTGGCTGAACGCTAACGAATTCCCCACCGCCGTGGCCTTCCAGCTGACCGAGCAGACGCTGAACCGCTACCCGGAGCCGCAGCCGAAGGCGGTGATTGAGAACTACGCCCGCTACGCCGGGGTTAAACCGGAGCAGGTGCTGGTCAGCCGCGGCGCCGACGAAGGCATTGAGCTGCTGATCCGCGCCTTCTGCGAGCCAGGCGAAGACGCGGTGCTCTACTGCCCGCCCACCTACGGCATGTACAGCGTCAGCGCCGAGACCATCGGCGTCGAATGCCGCACCGTGCCGACCCTCGCCGACTGGCAGCTCGACCTGCCGGGCATTGAGGAAAAGCTGGACGGGGTGAAAGTGGTCTTCGTCTGCAGCCCGAACAACCCGACCGGGCAGATTATCGACCCGCAGTCGATGCGCGACCTGCTGGAGATGACCCGCGGCAAAGCCATCGTGGTGGCCGACGAAGCCTATATTGAATTCTGCCCGCAGGCGACGCTCGCCGGCTGGCTCAGCGACTACCCGCACCTGGTGGTGCTGCGCACGCTGTCCAAAGCCTTTGCCCTCGCCGGCCTGCGCTGCGGCTTCACCCTCGCCAACGCCGAGGTGATTAACGTGCTGCTGAAAGTGATCGCGCCGTACCCGCTCTCCACGCCGGTGGCCGATATCGCCGCCCAGGCGCTGAGCGCGGAAGGGATCGCCGCGATGCGTCAGCGCGTGGCGCAGATCCTCGACGAGCGCCGCTACCTGGTGGAACAGCTGCGCGGCATCGCCTGCGTGGAGCAGGTCTTCGATTCCGAGACCAACTACGTCCTGGTGCGGATAACCGCCTCCAGCGCAGTGTTTAAATCTTTGTGGGATCAGGGCATTATCTTACGTGACCAGAATAAACAACCTTCATTGAGCGGCTGTTTGCGTATCACTATCGGTACCCGTGCCGAGAGCCAGCGCGTGATTGACGCCTTGACTGCGGAGAAAGTATGACCCAGAAGTATCTCTTTATTGACCGTGACGGCACCCTGATTTCCGAACCGCCGGTAGATTTCCAGGTGGACCGTTTCGACAAGCTGGCGTTTGAGCCGCAGGTGATCCCGGCGCTGCTGAAGCTGCAGCAGGAAGGCTATAAGCTGGTGATGATCACCAACCAGGACGGTCTGGGTACCGACAGCCTGCCGCAGGAGGCGTTTGATGGCCCACACAATCTGATGATGCAGATCTTCGCCTCGCAGGGCGTTAACTTTGAGGAAGTGCTGATTTGTCCGCACTTCCCGGGCGACAACTGCGCCTGCCGCAAGCCGAAAACCCAGCTGGTACTGCCGTGGCTGGAAGAAGGCGTGCTGGATAAAGCCCACAGCTACGTGATTGGCGACCGGGCCACCGACCTTGAGCTGGCGGATAACATGGGGATTATCGGTCTGCGCTATGACCGCGAGACCCTGAACTGGCCGACCATCTGCGAGCAACTGACCCGCCGCGACCGCTATGCCCACGTCGAGCGCATCACCAAAGAGACCCAGGTGGATGTGAAAGTGTGGCTGGACCGCGAAGGCGGCAGCAAGATCCATACCGGCGTCGGCTTTTTTGACCATATGCTCGACCAAATCGCCACCCATGGCGGCTTCCGCATGGAGGTCAACGTCGGCGGCGATCTGTACATCGACGATCACCACACGGTGGAAGATACCGGCCTGGCCCTCGGCGAAGCCCTGAAGCTGGCGCTCGGCGACAAGCGCGGCATCAACCGCTTCGGCTTCGTGCTGCCGATGGACGAGTGTCTCGCCCGCTGCGCGCTGGATATCTCCGGCCGTCCGCACCTGGAGTATAAGGCGGACTTCACCTATCAGCGCGTCGGCGATCTGAGCACCGAGATGGTGGAACACTTCTTCCGCTCGCTCTCTTACACCATGGCGGTGACGCTGCACCTGAAAACCAAGGGCAAGAACGATCACCACCGCGTGGAGAGCCTGTTCAAAGCCTTTGGCCGTACGCTGCGCCAGGCGATCCGCGTCCAGGGCGATGCCCTGCCGTCTTCCAAAGGGGTGCTGTAATGAATGTGGTGATCCTTGATACCGGGTGCGCCAACCTCAATTCGGTGAAATCAGCGATTGGCCGCCACGGCTATGAGCCGGTGGTCAGCCGCGATCCGGAGGTGGTATTGCGTGCCGATAAACTGTTTCTTCCCGGCGTCGGCACCGCCCAGGCGGCGATGGACCAGCTGCGCGACCGCGAGCTGATCGACCTGATCAAAGCCTGTACCCAGCCGGTGCTGGGTATCTGCCTGGGCATGCAGCTGCTCGGCAAGCGCAGCGAAGAGAACAACGGCGTCGATCTGCTGGGCATTATCGAGGAAGAGGTGCCGAAGATGACCGACCACGGTCTGCCGCTGCCGCACATGGGCTGGAACCGGGTGTATGCCAAAGCGGGCGATCGTCTGTTCCGCGGCATTGAAGAAGGCGCGTATTTCTACTTCGTCCACAGCTACGCCATGCCGGTCAACCCGTACACCATCGCCCAGTGCAATTACGGCGAGGCGTTTACCGCCGCGGTGCAGAAAGATAACTTCTTTGGCGTGCAGTTCCACCCGGAGCGCTCCGGGAGCGCCGGGGCGCAGCTGCTGAAAAACTTCCTGGAGATGTGATGATTATTCCTGCGTTAGATTTAATCGACGGCACCGTCGTTCGTCTCCACCAGGGCGATTACGGCCAGCAGCGCGACTACGGCAGCGATCCGCTGCCGCGCCTGCAGTCCTATGCCGCTCAGGGGGCGGAAGTCCTGCACCTGGTCGACCTGACCGGGGCGAAGGATCCGGCGAAGCGCCAGATCCCGCTGCTGAAATCGCTGGTCGCCGGCGTTGACGTCCCGGTGCAGGTCGGCGGCGGCGTGCGGACCGAGGCGGATGTCGCGGCCCTGCTTGACGCCGGCGTCGCCCGCGTGGTGGTCGGCTCCACCGCGGTGAAATCCCCGGAGGAAGTGAAAGGCTGGTTTAAACGCTTTGGCCCTGAACGGCTGGTGCTGGCCCTCGACGTGCGTATCGACGCCGACGGCAATAAGCAGGTGGCGGTCAGCGGCTGGCAGGAGAACTCCGGCGTGACCCTGGAGGAGCTGGTGGAGAGCTATCTGCCGGTCGGCCTGCAGCATGTGCTGTGCACCGATATCTCCCGTGACGGCACGCTGGCGGGCTCCAACGTCTCGCTGTATGAGGAAGTCTGCGCCCGCTACCCGCAGGTGGCGTTTCAGTCATCCGGCGGCATCGGCGATCTCAATGATATTGCCGCCCTGCGCGGCACCGGGGTGCGCGGCGTGATTGTCGGTCGCGCGCTGCTGGAAGGTAAATTCAACGTAACGGAGGCCATTCAATGCTGGCAAAACGGATAATCCCCTGCCTCGACGTCCGCGACGGCCAGGTAGTGAAAGGCGTGCAGTTCCGTAATCACGAGATCATCGGTGATATCGTCCCGCTGGCCAAGCGCTATGCCGACGAAGGCGCCGACGAGCTGGTGTTCTATGATATCACCGCCTCCAGCGACGGCCGGGTGGTCGACAAGAGCTGGGTGTCGCGGGTGGCGGAAGTGATTGATATTCCTTTCTGCGTGGCGGGCGGGATCAAGTCGCTGGAAGACGCGGCGCAGATCCTCTCCTTCGGCGCCGATAAGATCTCGATTAACTCCCCTGCCCTCGCCGACCCGACGCTGATCACCCGCCTTGCCGACCGCTTTGGCGTGCAGTGCATTGTGGTGGGGATTGATACCTGGTTTGATGCAGAGACCGGCAAGTATCACGTCAATCAGTACACCGGCGACGAGAGCCGCACCCGGGTGACGCAGTGGGAAACCCTCGACTGGGTGGAGGAAGTGCAGAAGCGCGGCGCGGGCGAGATCGTCCTCAATATGATGAACCAGGACGGGGTGCGCAACGGCTACGATCTGCAGCAGCTGGCGAAGGTTCGCGCAGTGTGCCATGTGCCGCTGATCGCCTCCGGCGGCGCGGGCACCGTGGAACACTTCCTTGAAGCCTTCCGCGACGCCAACGTTGACGGCGCGCTGGCGGCCTCGGTATTCCACAAACAGATTATTAATATTGGCGAACTGAAAGCGTACCTGGCGGCACAGGGCGTGGAGATAAGGGTATGTTGACTGAACAGCTGGACTGGGAAAAAACGGACGGCATGATGCCGGCCATCGTGCAGCACGCCGTATCCGGCGAAGTGCTGATGCTGGGCTACATGAACAAGGAGGCGCTGGAGAAAACCGAAGCCACCGGCAAGGTCACCTTTTACTCACGCACCAAACAGCGGCTGTGGACCAAGGGTGAAACCTCGGGCCATGTCCTCAACGTAGTGAGCATCACGCCGGACTGCGACAACGATACGCTGCTGGTGCTGGTGAATCCGATCGGGCCGACCTGCCACAAAGGCACCACCAGCTGCTTCGGCGACGCCGGCCACCAGTGGCTGTTCCTCTATCAGCTGGAGCAGCTGCTGGCCGAGCGTAAGCACGCCGACCCGGAGAGCTCCTACACGGCGAAGCTGTATGCCAGCGGTACCAAGCGTATTGCGCAGAAAGTGGGGGAAGAAGGCGTGGAGACCGCGCTGGCCGCCACGGTGAACGACCGCTTCGAGCTGAAGAATGAGGCGTCGGACCTGATGTATCACCTGCTGGTGCTGCTGCAGGACCAGGGGCTGGATCTCGGGGAAGTGATTGATAATCTGAAGAGTCGTCACTAACGCGTTGACCCCCGCCGCAACGGCGGGGGTAGCTGGCCTCAGGATTTGCTTTCCAGCAGCGTAGTGTAGAGATTGACGTAAGCGTCAATCATATGGTCGGCAGTAAACATCTCTTCAAAACGACGACGCGAGTTTTCGCCATAGCGGCTGGCGGTTTCATCGTTATGCCAGAGCTCATTCATCGCCTCCACCAGCGCCTGGCTGTCATTCGGCGGGATCACGCAGCCATTCACTTTGTCCTGGTTAATGAACGAGGTCCCGGTGCCGATCTCGCAGGAGATCAGCGGCCTGGCGAAGCGCGCGCCTTCCAGTAACGTAATGCCAAACGCCTCGGAGCGCAGATGCGAGGGGAAGACCACGCCACGGCAGAGCTGGAAGAGAATGTATTTATCTTCGTCGTTGAGCATGCCGGTAAACACCACATTGCTCAGCCCGCGCTGCTGCGCTTCACGACGCACTTCCGCCTCCAGCGGCCCGCCCCCGACAATCACCACCGGCAGCCGGCTACGCTCGGCGGCATCCAGCAGAATGTGCAGCCCTTTGTAGTAGCGGAAAGCGCCGACGAAAAGGAAGAAGTTATCGCCGACGGTTTCCCGCCAGTGCGCCACCCGCTGCGGATCGTGCTGCACGTCGTGCTGTTCCAGACCAAACGGGATCACCACGGTTTTATCCTGATATTTTTTCAGGGTCTGGCTGGAGGCCACGTAGTTGGGCGACGAGGCGACAATGCAGTCTACGCTGGCGAGGAATCGCTCCTGCAGCGGCTGGTACAGCTTCATCAACCGTTTTTGTTTCACAATATCAGAATGATAGGTCACCACCGTTCTGGCGTCAGGCCGCGCCGAGAGATGCAACATATCCATGAATGGAAACGGAAAATGGTAGTTGATGATGTCGTAATCATCTTTAATCTGCTTAAAACGCTTTAACGCTCTCAGCGAAAACGGCGTGGAGGCAATTTCAAAAAGCTGCTTATTATAAATGACCCGATGGTCTTCGTAGGCGACAGGTCCTGTCTCTTTGTCCGGGCTAAAAGTAAATACATCGGCTGCGATTCCCCGGCGGGCGCAGCCCTGACTGAGCTGATAAATGACCTGCTCAATACCGCCGTAGGTATCGGGATAGTAGGTCTTATAGACGTGTAGAACTCTCAACTGACACCCTTAGAGTAATTTATAGGCGTTAATGGTCTGGGTCGTACAGTTCTCCCACGAAAACTGTTTCGCCTGGGCAAGACCGCGCGCGGTGGCGATTTCCCGCCAGCTATCATCCTGCAGGCTCTGCAAAATATGCGCGCTAATCGCGTCTACATCATTAGGATCGGCAACGAGGCCGGCATCGCCAACCACCTCAGGCAAAGAAGTGACATTGGAACATACTACCGGCACACCGCAAGACATCGCTTCAAGAATAGGTAAACCGAATCCCTCATAGTAGGAGGGATAAACAAAGGTTCTGGCCGCGGCGTACAGATAAGGCAGGTCTTCATCCGGGACATAGCCCAGGTAACGGATCCACCCTTCCCGCGTACCGCGCTCGACTAACTGCCACAGCACATCGTCTTCCCAGCCGCGATAACCGCTGAGGATCAGCGGGTAGCGCATGCGGGTCTCCATCGGCAGCAGCTGATAGGCCTGCAGCAGACCGCGGATATTTTTACGCGGCTCCATGGTGCCGATATACAACGCGTAGCCCTGCCACGCCAGCTGATATTTCTGCAGGACCGGCAGGCACTCCGCCGGGCTGCGCGGAATATAGTCGCTGCTGCAGGCCAGCTTGGTGGTGACGATCCGATCCGCCGGATAGTTGAACAGGCGGATGATTTCACTGCGCGAGAAGTCAGAGACGGTCAGGATCAGCTTTGCCGAATCGAGGCTCTCGTGCAGGGACTTCTCCATATAGCGAACCCGATCTTTTGGATGATATTCCGGGCAGGTAAAAATGGAGATGTCATGAAACGTGGTCACAGCGCGTTCCAGGCGATGCGGCAGATAAAAATTGGGACCATGGTAGATGTAATCTTTATAGTCGCGCAATGCCCATGCCTGGCGCCGCGGGTGCAGCAGGCGATACGCCTCAATCAGCAGCGGCTGGCGGCGCAGAAACGCTGACAGACGACCATGATTGCTGGCTTTGGTATCGCTTTTATTCTCAACCTGGGGGATCTGATCGATAAACGACGCGCCGTGAAACAGCTTCAGCTCTTCGATTTCGCGAGCGACCGCCAGCCGCTTAACCAGCTCCAGGGAATACCGACCGATGCCCGTTAATGGGTATTTAATTGGCTCAGTAGCAAAAATAATTTTCATAACGAACTCATCACAAGGGCCACCGGGGCGGCCCTGTTGATAGCGATTATTGCTTCGCGGCTGGCGCGATAATCGGCAGGTTTTTCAGGAGAAATTCCGCGCTCTGCTTCCAGGTTAACCAGTTGATATTTTCGGAGCGAGGATGCGCGTTTTGCTCATACAGGGCTAACCAGTCTTCGACGGCCTTCGCGATGTCGGCCGGCGCTTCCCCGGAGAAATACCAGGCATGTTCCTGAGCAATCTCTTTAAACACCGGGATATCGCGGATAATCACCGGCAGCTTTTTCTGCGCCGCTTCAATCAACGGCAGGCCAAAGCCCTCCCCCTGCGAGGCAAAGATCAGCGCGCGTGAACGAGCATATAGCTCGGCCAAAAACTCGTCGCTGATATTCTGCAGCCAGAACAGCTTTTTGTTCAGCTGCGGATGATGGCGTAATTTTTCGCACAAGCTGTCAACGTTCCAGCCCTGTTTGCCGACGATAAACAAGTTGTACTCTTTGCCCTCGCGCCACAGCTCCTCGAAGGCGGCCAGCGTCTGGGCGTGGCCTTTGCGCGGCTCCATGGTGCCAACCATGATAAATGAAGGGGCTGCGGCCATCGTGGCTAACAGCGCCTGTGCATTGTCCGGCATACCAGTGGACGGTACACTGGCATCGAGGTCGGCGCCCAGATGGAAGTTGCTGACGGTCAGCAGCGGATTCGGTTTCACCCAATGGCTATTTTCCGCAATCCACGCTTTCACATCCTCGGCGACGCTGGCAGAGACGCAGATCAGCCGGTCGGCATGCTCTGCGAGGCAGGACAGCCAGATCGGGAATTCACGCTGAATGCCTTCGATACTCCACTCCGGGCGACGTAATGGTAAAATATCATGCACCACGAAGCAGGCGAACGCCCCGGCGGCGCGCATGCTGTCAATTTGCGTCACCACCTCCGGGAAGAGATGCGCGGTCAGATCGGTGGCGATCAGAATATCATCTTTGCTGAACAGCACCGGCTCGTCGGCACCATATTCGCCCGGGAAGTTACTGGACAGATATTGGTTAGCGTAGCGATAACACTCGCCAGGGGTGTAGTAGACGGCGGAAACCTCATAACCCGGCACGCCGGATTTCAGTAATTCGCTAAGAATACTGCGCGAGACGCGCTGGATCCCGGTCTTCGCGTCATGCTTCGCCAGAACCGAAATATCCACCAGCAGCTTGCGGGTATGGCGCTTAAAGCCGTTGCGCGCAACCGCCCACGCCAGACCCAGACGGTCGACTTCGCTCAGCGCATCAATTTTCTGCATCGTCTGAATGCGCGAGGCGGTCACGCCTTCCACCTGCCCGGCATGCGCCTCTTTGGACGACTGCAGCAGGCGAGTGAAACCATCGATCGCCAGATGGGCGGTGTTGGCCCAGGAGAATTTGGCTGACTGCGTCAGGGCATGCGCCTTCAGCTCACGGTAAAACGCCTCATCGGTCAGCGCCTTCTCCATTACCCGGCGAATATCCTGCACGTCATGCGGATTGAACATGGCATCTTCCCAGCCAATGACTTCCGGCAGGCTGGTAATGTTTGAACCTAAGGTCGCCGCCCCGCAGCGCATCGCTTCCAGCGGCGGCAGGCCGAAACCTTCATGCAGCGACGGGAACACAAACAGTTTGCACAGGTTGTACAGAGCAATCAGATCGTCGTCGGTCAGGAAGCCGGTAAAGATAAGCTGGCTGCGTGACAGGCCATAGCTTTCCGCCAGACGCAGAATCCGCTCCAGATCCTCCGGGTGCACCTTATACGCCAGCACCATCGGATAGCGCTGCTGCAATTCGGCAGGCAGCATGCTATAGGCGTGAATAAGCGCTTCGATGTTTTTCCGCGGCTCGATCATCGCCAGCGTCAGAATAAACTCATCGGGCAGGCTGTATTTGTCTTTTAAAGACTGAATACGCTCGGCGGAATAGTCGATAACCGCAAACTCTTCACCCACCGCCGAGGAGATGTTCAGCACTCGATCGCTGGCGATGTCGGTATATTCGATCACTTCCTGGGCCGCCGACTGCGAAATAGCGAAGATCGCGTCCGCCCGCTCAAACTCCGCCAGCTTGTTCATATAAAACTCGCGGAAATTCGGATCGCCGAGATAACGCTCTTTATTTAACAGCGGGATCAGATCGTGGCATACGCACACTGTCTTCCACGGCACATTGTCCGCCGGAATGGACACGGTATAACTATCCCCATGGCCTTCGAAGAAGCTAATAACATAGACAATATCAGGCGCGATATTGGCGATAGCGATATCGCGGGCCGCCTGGGCGGCTTTGCTACGGCCGTGGTTATCAATATTGCAATAGGCCGTTGGCGCAACGGCGGAGAAGATGAACATATCCTCGTCCGCCAGCAGGTCCCGATAGGCCATTTTTACATCATTAATATTGTCAATGGGATACATACCATTGATCAGAATACTGACGCGATGCTCGCCGGCATTTTCAATAATGGCGCGGCTCATGGCCAGGGTACTGCGACCGATACCGCGGAATTTACTTTCCGACTGGTAACCCTGGACATCAATCAAAATATGCAAGTTAATCTCCTTATTTATTTTTCGTTAGTTTGAGATAAATTTCATAAACCTCCGGAGGTAAAAGCTCCGGATGCATCACTTGCAGCTCAGTCTGCGATAAAATTTGCGCATCAGCCTGATACTGGCTGTGCGGCAGCGGATTCATACGACGATACAAACGGTAGGCCGGCTGATAAAGGCCCAGCTTATGTAACCCATTTACCGCGGTATGTTTTACCTTCGGATGTTTTCTCATAAACGAGAAAACAAACCGCAGGACGCGTTTAATAAAATGTTTACAACGCTGCACGAAACCATACTGTCTCAGCAAATGGATCTGCAGTCCAAGATAACGATAACCCTTGGTCATTCTCCAGGAACGGCTGCGATGGATTTTTTCAATTTCCTGGCGAAGCTGCTGGTTTTCGTTATGTAAATGGTGAATCTCCCGGTTAGCGGCTTCCAGTCGCTGGAGGAGCTCAGCGGTTTCCGGCGGCAGCTCGGGCTGAATGTCAGCCTGGGCGTGCGCTTGTGCCGACTCCAGCAGCGCGGTCAGCTGCGCCATATTCTCAGTCAGCCAGCTCAGCTCATGGCTGACTTCCACTGGCTGTTGCGCTTTCTCGACTAACGCATCCTGTGCCGCCTGCAGCTGAACGATCTGTTGCTCCAGGGCATGGATTTCACCACGCATCGCCTCCGAGCCGGCGCTTTCATTGCGCACCCGGGACTGAAGCTCCAGCAGCACCGTCTCCTGAGCGATGATCCACTGCTCCGTCGCCCCACGCTGCTGTTCAGCTGAAGGCAGTTTCGCTTTCTTGTCGAACAGCGCTAACAGCAGGGCAAAGTTCCAGCTGTCAACCGGCTCCTGCCAGACCGCATACAGCCAGTTTGACCACGGCTGCGGCAGGTTGAACGGATGCACGGGCGCCGAGCGCCAGAAACCGTTTATGTTTTTGTTTTCGGCAAACAGCTCGTTCACAAACACGAAAAACGACTGGACAAGGTTTGTCGGCCAGCTGCAGTCCTGTGGGGTGGTGACGATAGAACCGAAGTCGATTAAGCGGGCATGCTGCCGGGCATCGACCATCACGTTCCATGGGCGCACATCGTCATGCCAGAACCCTTGCTTCTCCAGCGCCGCTAAGGAACGGAGCAAGGTGCCAAGGATTTTTTCACGATCGATCTCTTCCCCGGCCGCCAGCATATCGCTCAGCAAGCTACCCGGGAGCTTTTCCATCACCAGCCAGCCAGACTGGGCGTTTTCGCCGTGGGCCAGTAATGCCGGCGCGTCAAAGCCCGCTGGCGGTTGCGCCAGGAACTTTATTTCATTATGCAGTTCATGTTTATTACGCTGGCTCTCTTCCGCCGTCAGGATGCCGTGGGGCATGTCGTAATAGAAAAACTTGCACACATAATCTTCGCCAAAGAAGTAGCGACGGCTGCGCTTATGCGCCAGGCCGGCCCCGGCATAGGGCTGATTTTGCCAGTGCTGGAACGGCTGATTAAAATCGTTGAGCAGCACCCGGTGGTTGCTGACCAGGTACATCGGGCGCGGAACGGGGGATAAATGGGTATCAAACTCGCCAATCAGGCGATAAAACGCGCACTGCTCAATCAGTTCGCGCGGATCGTCCGGCTGAGAAACGCCCCAGTAGAGCGGTTCTTCTTTCACCGCCAGCTCAAGGATCACCGCCTGGGTGACATCCGCCAGGCGCGAGAGCAGACGTTTAACTTCATCGATACCATGAAGATGAACAATATGGTGAAACACGCTTAAGCCAATGGCCAGATCAAACTCGCCCTCTTCCAGCGCGGCGATCACCTCTTCAATTCTGCCTACCCGAAATTCGGCGGCAAAGTCGGGGTTTTCTTCGGCCAGCGCGCGGCACACGTTAATATTTTCCTGCTGGAAATCGATACCAACGATAGTCGCGCCTTTGCTTGCCAGGCTCAGGCTGAAAAAGCCCTGAGCGCAGCCCAGATCGAGAACTTTAAGCGGGCGGCCCAGCGCGCGGGATAAGTTATCGTACTGTTCGGTAATCAAATCGAGACGTTGATTACAATCGCGAGCGGCGTCGCCATCCCACTCGGGATGGCCAAAAATAGTTTGATAAATCTCAGGTAATTCGCTAACCAGCGTGTTTAAGTTTTTAGTCATGGAATCGTTTTTCTCAACGTCATTGGTAGCTAGTAAAGGACGACTTAAGATCGATGACACCCCAAAAATCCATGCTCTTGGTCACATGTAAAATAATGGAGTCGTAACGTCTGTCCAGCGGCGTCATATCCGTCTGCGGGTTGCCGGCAGAGATACCAAATGACAGCAGGTAATCGCCACTGTTTAAATCCACCGGAAGGCTAAATTTAAACACCCGAACATCGCCGCGGGAAACCGAAATATTCTCGCGCCCTTCTGAGGCGAGGAAAGAGTTGGTTCCGTAGAGGAATAAGCCATCGAGGGTCTTAATCAGGATGCCTGGCACCACGCAATCAAAATCGTATTCAAACACGACCTTCATCAGAAAATCGGTCTGCTGATTGCCCGTCAGCGAAGGCGGAAAATCAACCCCGGCGCTCTGAATATGGTAATCGATGATTTTCGCGCCGCCCTGCCCCCAGCGGTACTCTTCCGGACGGTAGCCTGGTCGCGTGTGGTACACATCTTCAATCTCATCAAGCGACATCTGGCTTTCGCCACTGGCTGACGAGGTAGCCGTTTCGCTTTTCCTGGCGCTGTCTTTATCAGGTTTGCCAAACAACTCATCCAGGTAACGGTTAGTCACGTCACGGGCGGTGCCGTCCATGCAGATGTCACCATTTTTGAGGAAGATGGCGCGGTCGCAGTGTTTGACGATATCCCCGGCGCTGTGGGAAACCAGCAGCAGCGTGGTGCCCTGCTTTTTGAAGTCCGCAATGCGGGCGTAGCACTTCGCCTGAAAGCGGGAGTCGCCAACGGAGAGCGCTTCATCGACGATCAGAATATCCGGGCGAGAAGCGGTGGCCACGGCGAACGCCAGGCGCATTTGCATGCCGCTGGAATAGATGCGCACCGGCTCTTCAATGTAGTCGCCGATATCCGCAAAGGCTTCGATCTCCGGCATTAAGCGCTCGATCTCTTCCCGGCTCAGGCCCATCATTAGCCCGGACATATACACGTTCTGCCGGCCGGTAAAGTCGGGATGGAAACCCATGCCCAGCTCCAGCAGCGCAGCGACGCGCCCCTGGATCTCAATGCTGCCTTTGGTGGGCTGGGTGGTGCCGGTCAGCAGCTTCAGCAACGTACTTTTACCTGCGCCGTTCACCCCGACAATACCGACTGCTTCACCGGGTTCAATGCTGAAATTGATGTCTTTTAACACCCATTTTTTGCTGTGCCGCGGCTTATCGCCCGGCAGCAGTTTCTCGATGACCCGGTTCCATTTGGATGGGTAATATTTATACGCCTTGCCGACGTGCTGAACTTTGATACTCATGATTAAATCTCGTCCACAATATCAGCGGCATGTTTTTTAAATAAACGCCAGGCAAATAAAAACAGAATGACCGACACCACCGTGACCGGAAGCAGCGCCATCCAGTCTGGGCTCTGGTGATAGAGCATCACGTTCTGATAGGAACCGATAATGGTCGCCATCGGGTTATAGGCCAGCAGGCCTGATACCCATTCCGGCAGCGTTTTGGACACGTAAACAATAGGCGTAAACCAGAACCAAAACTGCAGCAGAATATTGACGAACTGGCCGATGTCGCGGACAAAAACGTTCAGCACGCCGAGGATAATCCCCAGGCCCAGGGTGAACAGCATCTGGACGATCAGTACCGGAATGATTTCAAAGAAAATCATGCCCGGGAAATTGCCCGTGACGATCAGAAACAGCACAAACAGACCGAAAATGATCAGAAAGTTAATGAACGCCGAAGCGGTGACGATGATCGGTAAACAGATCCGCGGAAAGCTGAGCTTTTTAAGAATATTGGCGTTGGTCAGAAAAACGTTGACCAGACTGTTGAGCGTTTCCGTGAACAGCCCCCAGGTTAACACCCCGGAACAGAGGTAGATGCTATAGGCAAAAGGGCCGTCCATGCCCGCCAGGCGGGCACGCATTAATTCAGAAAAGATTAATGTATAGACGGAAATCATGGCGATCGGCTGCAAGATCAGCCATGCCGCGCCTAAAAAGCTGGTCTGGTAACGGGACTGAAAGTCCCGTTTAACGCTGTCAATAATAAAGCCACGGTAGCGATAGATCGCTGAAAACATAGGACTCAAAGCGATTCCTCTTTTAACAGGTTGAGCAGCTCGGCGGTTTTCTCGTTCATCAACGCCGTATCCGCTCTGGACTCAACGTTCAGGCGCACCACCGGCTCCGTGTTGGATGTGCGCAGGTTAAAGCGCCACTCAGGGTATTCAATACTGATACCGTCCGTTGTGTCGATGTGTGCGGCCGCCGGCTCATACTGCGCCCGGATGCGCGCGATCGCCTCCGCCGCATTTCCCAGCTTGCGGTTGATCTCCCCCGACGCCGGGAACGCCGCCTGGCGGTCCGCCACCAGCGATTTCAGCGAGCTGTTCTTCAGGCACAGCAGCTCCGCCACCAGCAGCCACGGGATCATCCCGCTGTCGCAGTAGGCGAAGTCGCGGAAGTAGTGGTGCGCGCTCATCTCCCCGCCGTAGATGGCGTCTTCCTGGCGCATCCGCTCCTTGATGAACGCATGCCCGGTCTTCGACATCACCGGCTGCCCGCCGCTGCGGGTCACGATGTCCACCGTGTTCCACGTCAGGCGCGGGTCGTGAATGATTTTCGCCCCCGGCTGCTTCTGCAGGAACGCTTCCGCCAGCAGGCCGACAATGTAGTACCCCTCGATAAACGACGCCTCGTCATCGAACAGGAAGCAGCGGTCGAAGTCGCCGTCAAAGGCGATACCCATGTCTGCCTGATGCGCACGCACCGCGTCGGCGGTGTCCTGGCGGCACTCCGGCAGCAGCGGGTTCGGGATACCGTTCGGGAAATGGCCGTCCGGCTGATGATGCACCTTGATAAAGGTCACCGGCGCCCCGGCCGCCGCAAAGCGTTTCTCCACCTCATCAATCACGTGCCCCGCCGCCCCGTTGCCGGAGTTCACCACCAGCTTCAGCGGACGGGTGAAGTTCGCCAGGTCCACGTAGCCCATCAGGTGGTCAACGTACTCCTTCAGCACCGAAATCTGGCGCAGGGTGCCGCGACGCGCCGCATCCACCGGCGGGAACTGGTTTTCCTCCGCCAGGCGCTGGATGTCACGCAGGCCGGTGTCGCCGCTGATGGGCTTCGCGTTCTCGCGCACCAGCTTCATGCCGTTGTAGTTCATCGGGTTGTGGCTCGCCGTCACCTCGATACCGCCGTCCACCCCGAGGTGGAAGGTGGCGAAGTAAATCTCTTCGGTACCGCTCAGGCCGATATCCAGCACGTCGGTGCCGGCGTCCATCAGCCCGCGGGCCA
>NZ_JBEAJL010000092.1:0-81065 GCF_040065275.1 Klebsiella sp. JB_Kp042 | reverse complement strand
GCGCGGCCTGCTGTTCGGCTTTGCGCGCTTTGGCGCGGGCGATGGCGGCTTCCACGGCCGCTTTGCGTGGATCGGCAGCGTCGGTCGACGGAGTTTCCGCCGGCGCGGCCTGCTGCTGCGCTTTACGCGCCCGGGCTTCGGCCTTCCGCGCTTCGCGGGCGGCGATCGCCTCGCTGTTGTCCGGTCTGGCGCCGGCCTGAATCACGATAGGCTGCGCGGCGTCGCGCTGTTTATCACGTACCCGGGCCAGGGCGGCGTTAATCGCATCCTGATCTTTGGCGGCAGGCTGGACGGCGGCTTTTTTATGCCGCTCGGCGCGGGCCGCTTTCTCACGCTCCAGGCGCGCCTGTCGGGCCTCGAATCGCGCTTTGGCTTCCGCAGCGCGCTGCTCTTCCTGGCGAATCGCCGCGATCTCGGCTTTCTCCTGACGGAAGTACTGCACCAGTGGAATATTGCTTGGGCATACCCACGCGCACGCGCCGCATTCGATGCAGTCCGCCAGATTGTGGGCGGTGGCTTTATCGTGCTGCTGGCCTTTGCTGAACCAGTAAAGCTGCTGCGGCAGCAGATCGGCCGGGCAGGCGTCGGCGCAGGCGCTGCAGCGAATGCAGCCTTTCTCTTCCTGCGGCTCGCCCATTTCGCTGACGGAGGGCGCTAACAGACAGTTGGTGATCTTCACCACCGGGACGTCGAGCCCCGGCAGGGTAAAGCCCATCAGCGGCCCGCCCATGATCACCATTGGCTCGGCGCTGGCGCAGAATCCGGCGTCGTTCAGCAGATGGCGCACCGGCGTGCCAAGGCGCGCCCAGACGTTGCCCGGCCGGGTTACCGCCTCGCCGGTGAGGGTGACTACGCGCTCAGTTAACGGCTCGCCGTCAATCACTGCGCGTTTCACCGCATAGGCTGTACCGACGTTCTGCATCAGCACGCCAATATCCGAAGAACGACCACCGTGGGGTACCTGTTTGCCGGTGAGAATTTGGGTGAGCTGCTTGGCGCCGCCGGAGGGGTATTTGGTGGGGATCACGCGCAGCGAAATGCCATGGGCGTCGCAAAGCACCGCCCGCAGCATCGAGATGGCCTGCGGCTTATTGTCTTCAATGCCGATCAGCACCTCGTCAGGCTGCAGAATATGGGCAAGGATGCGGATCCCTTCGACAATCTGCGCCGCGCAGTCCTGCATCAGACGGTCGTCCGCCGTGATATAGGGTTCGCACTCGGCGGCGTTAATGATCAGCGTTTTAATTTTATCGCCGCCGCCGCGCAGTTTACTGCCGGTGGGGAAGCCCGCGCCGCCGAGGCCGGCAACGCCAAACTGGTGGATGCGCTCAATCAGCGCTTCACGGGTGCGGGTCTGATAGTCGCTCCAGCCGTCGCGTTCGATCCAGCGGTCTTCGCCGTCGGCGTCAATGATCACGCTCATCTCCGCCAGCGCGGACGGATGGGCAGTGGTGTGCGGGGCGATAGCGGCAACGGTGCCGGAGGTGGGAGCGTGAACCGGCAGCATTCTTCCCCAACCGCGGGTCAGCGGCTGGCCGCGCAGCACCCGGTCGCCTACCTTGACGCACAGTTCGCCTTCGGCGCCGATGTGCTGCTTCAGCGGGATCACAAAGCGCTGCGGCAGGGAAACCTGGCGCAGCGGGGTGCCGTTTGACTGGGTTTTCATCTCCGGCGGGTGAATACCGCCGTTAAAATCCCAGACTTTGTCTTTTCGGAAAGCGGAAAATAGCTTAAACATGTTGTTCCACAGGAATATTTCGCACCGGGATCGTATGCAGATCCCATTTCCAGGTCTCCGGGGTCGTCGCCACCGGAACGAGAGAAATGCACTGGGTCGGGCAGGGGGCAACACACAGGTTGCAGCCGGTGCACAGGTCGCTCATCACGGTATGCATGGCGCGGGTCGCCCCGACAATGGCATCCACCGGACACGCCTGAATACATTTGGTGCAGCCGATGCAGTTCGGCTCATCAATCACGGCGAGCATGCGGGCTGGCTCGGCTGCCTGCTCGTCGCCGTCGACGGGCTGCGGGTCGACGTTGAGCAGGGCGGCGATTTTTAACATCACCGCTTCGCCACCCGGCGCGCAGCGGTTAATTTTCTCACCCTGCACGCCCACCGCTTCCGCATAAGGGCGGCAGCCAGGGTAGCCGCACTGCCCACACTGGCTCTGCGGCAACAGTTCATCAATTTTTTCCACCACCGGGTCGTCCTGCACCGCGAAACGGCGCGACGCGTACCCCAGTATTAAGCCGAAAATCAGCCCTAACAGGCTGATGGCGATCACGGCTATCCAGACTGCGCTCATTACAACTTCACCAAACCACTAAAGCCCATAAAGGCCAGAGACATTAAACCGGCGGTAATCAGCGCGATGGCATTACCGCGGAACGGCGCGGGGACATCGGCCACCACCAGACGCTCGCGGATCGCCGCGAACAGCACCATCACCAGCGAGAAGCCGACGGCGGCGGCAAAACCGTACAGCGCCGACTGCAGGAAATTGTGGCCCAGATTGATGTTCAGCAGCGCCACCCCAAGCACCGCGCAGTTGGTGGTGATCAGTGGCAAAAAGATCCCCAGCAGGCGATAAAGCGCCGGGCTGGTTTTACGCACCACCATCTCAGTGAACTGAACCACCACGGCGATAACCAGAATAAAGGCCAGGGTACGTAAATAAACCAGATTTAGCGGGATAAGGATCCAGGTATCAATCAGCCAGGCGCAAATAGAGGCCAGGGTCATCACGAAGGTGGTCGCGAGCCCCATTCCCATTGCGGTTTCCAGCTTTTTGGAAACACCCATAAACGGGCACAGGCCAAGGAACTTCACTAAAACGAAGTTATTGACAAGGACAGTACCGATAAAGAGCAGTAAATAATCAGCCATCATGCGACCTGAAACGAAAAAAAGCCGCTTATTATCGAATAAAACGATACCGGCGACAACAGGTTAAGTGTGGGGTTTTTACGGATTAACAAAGGTCCGTTTGACCCGCTGTGAACGGCGAAAATAGGGCGCCAGCAGCGCTGCGGCCAGCAGCGGAAACAGTAGCTGACGCAGAGCAAGGGCATCCGAAACGGGGGAGAAGGCAAACGCCTTTATCGCCAGCAGCAGCGTAATGAGCAGCCAGATAATATAGTGTTTCGGCACCAGCGAGCGCCGCTTGAAAAAGGCGATGGTCAGCCAGAGCGTATAAAACCACATGGCGAGGGCAAACAGCAGCGAGGCGACCCACAGCGCCATGTGTGCGGTGCTCATGGCGCGCAGCAGGGCCCAGGTCTGCGGCGACATGAGGGCATTGGCAAAAAATAGCAGCGATAACGAGGCGCTCAACAGCGCCAACAGCAACCAGGCCAGCGGTGCCAACAGCCATCCGCCGATGCGCTCCGCAGATTGAGACGTCATGTTTCTCCCCTATTCAACGCCAGTATATAAAAGCAGGCCGGGAAGTATAAGCAACTGGCGTGAAGGATGACAGTCTTACTGCACGAATCGCCAAACGGATTTAGGCACCTGGCCCACATCGAACAATTTACCACCGGAAACCAGCTCTGCCCGGCGATGGTCGGCGGCGCGATACATATTAACGATCTCTTCGGTGTCAGTCAGGGAGTAGTTAAGGTGATCAAATAGTTTTTCAAGACTTTCCAGCGAACTGATTTTGCGGAATTTTAATAAATAGTCCAGAACGGTCATTTTCGTATCCATTTTATAATCGGAATAATTACGTTGAATATTATCAGCATTCACTAAACCTACTCTCAACCAACGGCGCCTTCTGCCGGGGCCGCGTGGCATGATTCAGGTTATATAAACCCATGACAAGGAGCAAAGCCAGCCTTGAAGAGCAGGGAGATGTTTAAGAATATTCTAAATCAGACCGGGCGCCGAATGGCGCCCGCAGGAGAAGATTAACGCTGTTCGCCGCGGCTGGCAATAACAGATTTGTACCAATAAAAACTCTTCTTTCGTTTGCGTGCCAGATTTTGCTGGTGGTCCACATAGACAAAGCCATATTGCTTTTGATAACCGTTGAGCCAGCTCAGCAAATCGATAAACGACCAGGGATAATAGCCGCGGACGTCCGCTCCCTGCGCCAGCGCCTTTTCCAGGGCGCCAATATGGCTGCTCAGATAGGCGATTCGCGGATCGTCGACCACCTCACCGGCAATAATCGGGTCTTTCGCCCCAAGGCCATTCTCGGTGATATAGATCGGGATATCGCCATAGCGCGCCTTGATCATCATAATGCCGTCGGTCAGCCCCTGCGGCCAGATCTCCCAGCCCCATTCGGTATAGGTGCTTTGCGGATTACGCACGAAATAGAATAACCCCTCCACGCCAGGCTCGCCGCCGGTGGGGATTTCGGGCGGCTGGGCGGATACCGTTTCCCGACGATAGTAATTCAGACCGATAAAGTCACAGCGGTTGTCTCGCAGCAGCGCGTCGTCCCCTGGAGCAAAGCGCGGTACGCCCCACAGCGCTTGAGTCTGCGCCAGCAGGGCAGCAGGATAGGCGCCTTTTAGCACCGGATCGTACAGCCAGTGGGTATGGATGGCGTCAGCCAGGTCGGTAGCCTGCCGGTCTGCCTCGCTGTCGGTGAGTGGGGTATGCGGCTGCAGCACATTGACGAAACCAATCTCGCCCGCCACGGCCATCTCGCGAAAAGCCTTCACCGCCAGCGCATGGGCGATAAACACGTGATGACAGGCCTGGATGGCGCGCGCCGGATCGCGAACGGCCGGGGGATGCAGGCCGTTAATGTAGCCGTGGCCGATGAAGACAATGGTCTCGTTAAAGGTCGCCCACAGCTTCACCCGCGAACCAAAGCGCGCGTAGCACAGGCGGGCGTACTCGGCGAAGGCCTCGGCGGTGCTGCGTGCTTCCCAGCCGCCCTCATCCTGCAGGGCCTGCGGCAGGTCCCAGTGATAGAGGGTGATCATCGGCTCAATATTATGCGCCAGCAGTTCATCGATCAGATCGCTATAAAACTGCACGCCCGCTTCATTAACCTCGCCGCGCCCGGTGGGCAGCAGGCGGGGCCAGGAGATGGAAAAGCGATAGCTCTGCAGGCCCATCTCGGCCATCAACGCCACGTCTTCGCGAAAACGGTGATAGTGATCGACGGCGATATCGCCGGTGGTCCCTTCAAAGGTGGTTCCCGGCAGGTGAGAGTAAATATCCCAGATTGACGGTCCTTTACCGTCAGCGTCGTGCCCACCTTCGACCTGATACGCTGCGGTAGCGGCACCCCATAAAAAATGTTGCGGAAAAGCGGCCATGAAAAAGCTCCCAGTCTGATGATAGAGGGAGTGTAATCAAAGCAAGGAGAGCTGTGCAACCGGTTTCTGAAACCGGTTGCACAGTTGCGAAGCAGGTCACTGTTTCACGGCGGCGCTACTTTGTCTGCACCACATCCGCTGGCGGTGGCGACTGATAATTATCAATATGGTGCGCGATAACCAAAAGCAGTGCGGAAATCCCAAAAACAATCCAGCCAATAAGTTCTACAATACGGGTAAAAACAGTCGTCATAACACTTCAATATCCTTTGAACACAGTGGGAAATGTTACTCCATGGTCAGCAGATCACAAGGGGTATCTGTCTGATTTTGCACGCATGCGGTAAAACCGTAAGTGGAAAAATGATAAGTTTGAGTCGCGTTTTGTAAGAATATTCTCATTAACCAGATATTGACATCAGCTGAATAAGCGAGGCGGTAACATGAGTGATGCGATCCGGGTGGGGCTGGTGGGCTATGGCTACGCCAGCAAAACGTTTCATGCGCCGTTAATCAGCGGCACGTCGGGCCTGGCGCTGACGACGGTCTCCAGCAGCGACGCGGCCAAAGTTCATGCCGACTGGCCTGGCGTGAAGGTGGTCAGTGCGGCGAGTGAATTGCTGAACGACCCGGAGATCGATCTGGTGGTCATCGCCACGCCGAACGACACGCACTTCCCACTGGCGAAAGCGGCGCTGGAGGCCGGGAAGCACGTGGTGGTGGATAAACCCTTTACCGTGACACTGTCACAGGCTCGCGAGCTGGAGAGCCTGGCGAAGCACTGTGGTCGGGTGCTGTCGGTATTTCACAACCGGCGCTGGGACAGTGATTTCTTAACGGTCAGAACATTGATCAACGAAGGCCAGCTGGGAGAGGTGGGTTACTTCGAATCACATTTCGACCGTTTCCGGCCGCAGGTGCGCCAGCGCTGGCGGGAGCAGGCGGGACCCGGGAGCGGAATTTGGTATGATCTTGGACCGCATCTGCTCGACCAGGCGGTGGCGCTGTTTGGTCTGCCGGTGAGCATCACGGTCGATCTCGCTCAGCTTCGGCCCGGCGCGCAATCCACTGACTATTTTCACGCGGTGCTGGCCTATCCCCAGCGGCGGGTGGTGCTGCACGGCACATTGCTCGCCGCCGCGGAGAGCGCGCGCTTTATCGTCCACGGCTCGCGGGCCAGCTATATCAAGTACGGTCTCGACCCGCAGGAGGAGCGGTTGAAAAATGGCGAACGTTTGCCGCAGGAGGACTGGGGGTATGATATGCGTGACGGTACCCTCACTCGCGCCGAAGGCGACGAACGCAGCGAGGAGACGTGGCTGACGCTGCCGGGCAATTATCCCGCTTACTATGCCGCTATCCGCGATGCGCTCAACGGGGTGGGAGAAAACCCGGTCCCGGCCAGCGAGGCGATTCAGATCATGACCCTGATTGAGCTCGGTATCGAGTCGGCCCGGCACCGCGCCACGCTCAGCCTGGTGTGAAAAATAGCCCGGCAGCGCGGCTGCCGGGCCGGTAATCAGCCTTTGGCCACCCGCTGAATGAGCGCAGCTTTTTCCTGTTCGCTGAGAAACGCCTGAGTCAGTCCGTTGATCTGCGCCTGGCGGATCTGCTCCCGGCTCAGCCCCGCCGCCGGTGCCGCCACGGTGTATTCGTGGATAATGTCGACCCCCTGGACCGCCGGATCGTCAGTGTTGAGGCTCGCCAGCACGCCGTGCTCAAGGAACTGCTTCAGCGGATGCTGGGCCAGAGAGGGCACGGTGCTGGTTTGCACGTTCGAGGTGAGGCAGGATTCAATCCCGATGCGGTGCTCGGCCAGATAGTCCATCAGGGCGGGATCCTGTACCGCTTTTACCCCATGGCCGATGCGCTCGGCGCCCAGTTCACGGATGGCCTGCCAGATACTTTCCGGGCCGGCCGCTTCGCCAGCGTGGACGGTGATATGCCACCCGGCATCGCGGGCCTGGTTAAAATGACTGAGGAACAGCGCCCCCGGGAATCCCAGCTCATCGCCAGCGAGGTCGAGGGCGGTGATGCCATCGCGGTGGGCGAGCAGGGCCGCCAGCTCTTCCTGACAGGCCGCTTCGCCAAAGGTGCGGCTCAAAATGCCGATCAGGCGGGCATCGACCTGGAAATCGCGGCACCCCTCACGTACCCCGGCGATCACTGCCTCTACCACGCCGTCGACCGGCAGCTGGTGGGTCATCGCCATATAGCGGGGGGAGAAGCGCAGCTCCACGTAGAGCAGGCCATTGCGCGCCGCGTCTTCGACGTTCTCATACGCCACGCGACGGCAGGCTTCCAGCGAGGCCAGGACTTTCACCCCCCAGTCGAGCTTGGCGAGAAAACTGACCAGATCGGGCTCCAGGCTGGTGACCTGGACGTGGGGACGCAGCGTGTCAAGGGTGGTAGCGGGAAGGGTGATGTTAAACTCGCGGCCAAGATCGAGGATGGTTTGGGCCCGGATGTTACCGTCAAGGTGGCGGTGAATGTCGGTTAATGGCAATGAGGAATCAATCATGGTCGCACTCTTTTTTTAGTTAAAGTGCACGTCATTATACAACAGATACCTAACGCTTTAAAACGATTGAAAAAAGGTAAAAGAAACAAACGCCTGCGCCAGGCCCGGCCGGCGCAGCAGAATGCGGCGCATAATCATTTACATTTATATTTTATTTGAATGTATTCATGTTACATATTAAATTCTGCTTACTTTATCGACGATGAGGCAGGGATGCGGATGTGGAAAGCGTAATCCATAATAATATTGAGGGTTTTCTGCTGTTGTTATTAAGCATGTGGCCCATTCTGTTGGTGGTATTCGTTGGCGTCGCCATCTCCTTCTATACCATGCTGTTACGCAAAACGGCGCTGGCCTGCCTGCTGTTCGCCGTCGCCATCGGCGCCGCAGGCTGGAGCTTTGCCTGACGCCAGGCCTCAGGGTTTATCCAGCAGGCTCATACTGGAGGTGGCGGCGCCATCATTCAGATTGGACGGCGAATGCCAGTCGCGGCCCGCCAGGGCGCTGTCTCCCTGACCGCTGCTGGCGACGCTGTCCTGCTGCGTCGACAGCGTTGACCCTTCAAGCGCTTCCTCTGCCCCCGACTGGTCGGGCAGAGAACTGCTGTATCCGCCATTGTTCGAATACGTATCCATACCGTTGACTTCATTCGGCACCGTGTCGGTGGTGGTCCCGTCATCGTTTATGCAAAATGAGCCGCCGATGCCGTTAGGCTGACAGTCCGCGGCGAAAGTCGGGCTGGCCAACGCGGTCAGCAGCAATAGCGGTAAGCTGATTTTCTTCATTTTTATCTCCATACGCAGCGTGGCCGACAGATGTTCTCAACTATAGAGGGGAGAGCGCGGCGGCAGGTAACAAAACTGTTTAATTTTGTAATAGCTGATGGTATCCGGCGCCCGTTCGCGTGGCCCGGGCGCAGCGGCTCGGCAGAATGCGGTAATCAGTTGTTAATTCAACGTAAAGGTTAATGAAAATTTAAGGGAAGGCCGCTATGTTGGCAGCATCACACTTTCCATTAAGGATATTCCATGCGCGATAAATATTCCGGCCTGCAGATTGGCATCCACTGGCTGGTCTTTTTGCTGGTGGTGGTGGCCTATGCGGCGATGGAGCTGCGCGGATTTTTCCCCCGCAGCGATCGGCCGCTGATTAATATGATTCATGTTTCCTGCGGGATCGCCATTTGCGTGCTGATGGCGGCGCGTCTGCTGGTGCGGCTGAAAACGCCGACGCCGCCGATCGTGCCGAAGCCGTCGCCAATGATGACCGGTTTTGCCCATCTCGGCCATCTGGTTATCTATCTGCTGTTTATTGCCCTGCCGCTGATCGGCATGGTGATGATGTACTGGCGCGGGAATCCCTGGTACGCCTTTGGCCTGACGATGCCGTATGCCCCGCAGAGCGATTTTGAGCGGGTGGACACCCTGAAAGCGATCCATGAATGGTTAGCGAATGCCGGTTACTTTGTGATTGGCCTGCATGCCTTCGCCGCGCTGCTCCATCATTACTGGTGGAAAGATAATACCCTGCTGCGAATGATGCCCCGTAAGCGCTGAATCATTCGCTTCAACATTCAGACCCCGTCCCGCGACGGGTTTTTTTTTGCCTTTGCGGCTAATAAAATATAGTATACCCCCCTATATGATACGGAGGCGTTATCGTGCCACATTCACCTGAAGATAAAAAACGGGCCCTCAGCCGCGTACGCCGCATCCGCGGCCAGGTTGAAGCCCTTGAACGCGCGCTGGAGTCCGGCGAACCCTGTATGACTATCCTGCAGCAGATCGCCTCGATTCGCGGGGCGGCAAACGGTCTGATGGGCGAAATGGTGGAGATCCACCTGCAGGACGAGCTGGTCAGCGGCGACACCACCCCGGACCAGCGGGCCGCGAGAATGGCAGAGGTCGGTCATCTGCTACGATCTTATTTAAAATAACATCACGACGAGGAAGAGACAGTTATGAAATCACGCGCAGCAGTGGCCTTTGGCCCCGGTCAGCCGTTAAAAATCGTAGAGATTGACGTCGCGCCGCCGAAAAAAGGCGAAGTTCTGGTGAAAATCACCCATACCGGCGTGTGCCATACCGATGCCTTCACCCTTTCCGGCGACGATCCCGAAGGCGTCTTCCCGGCGGTGCTGGGCCATGAAGGCGGCGGCGTGGTCGTGGAAGTGGGCGAGGGCGTCACCAGTCTTAAGCCGGGCGATCATGTCATCCCGCTGTATACCGCCGAATGCGGCGAGTGCAAGTTCTGTAAGTCGGGTAAAACCAATCTCTGTCAGGCGGTGCGCGCCACCCAGGGCAAAGGGCTGATGCCGGATGGCACCACCCGTTTCTCGTATAACGGCGAACCGATTTATCACTACATGGGCACCAGCACCTTCAGCGAATACACGGTCTGCGCTGAGATCTCGCTGGCGAAAGTCAATCCGCAGGCGCCGCTGGATAAAGTGTGTCTGCTGGGCTGCGGCGTGACCACCGGCATCGGCGCGGTGCATAACACGGCGAAGGTTAAGCCCGGGGATACCGTCGCGGTCTTTGGTCTGGGCGGCATCGGCCTGGCGGTGATCCAGGGCGCCGTGCAGGCGCAAGCCGGGCGGATTCTGGCGGTCGATACTAACCCCGATAAGTTCACTCTCGCGAAAGAGATGGGGGCTACCGACTTTATCAACCCCAACGACTACGATAAGCCCATTCAGGATGTGATCGTTGAGCTGACCGACGGCGGGGTGGATTTCAGCTTCGAGTGCATCGGTAATGTCAATGTGATGCGCGCGGCGCTGGAATGCTGCCATAAAGGCTGGGGCGAGAGCGTCATTATCGGCGTGGCCGGCGCCGGGCAGGAGATCAAGACCCGTCCGTTCCAGCTGGTGACTGGCCGGGTGTGGCGCGGCTCTGCCTTTGGCGGCGTGAAAGGCCGTAGCCAGCTGCCGGGAATGGTGGAAGACGCGATGGCGGGTAAAATTCGCCTCGACCCGTTTATTACTCATCGCCTGCCGCTGGCGCAAATTAACGAGGCCTTTGACCTGATGCATGAAGGCAAATCGATTCGCACCGTGATCCACTTTGGCGACCAGTAATCGCTAACGCGCAAGGCGTTTCGTCAGCCGCAAAAAAGGGCCCGAATGGGCCCTTTTACTTAGGTCAATCAATGATGGTCAGGAAGCGCGTAGGCGATAATGTAATCGCCGCGATCCGGAGACTGACGGGCGCCGCCCGCATTGATAATGATGTACTGCTTACCGGTTTTCGGCGACACGTAGGTCATCGGGCCGGACTGACTGCCAACCGGCAGGCGGGATTTCCAGATCTCCTTGCCGTTAGCGGTATCAAAGGCGCGCAGGTAGAAATCCTGGGTGCCGGCGAAGAACAGCAGCCCGGACTGCGTCGCCAGCGACGCGCCAAGGGTCGGCATACCGATCGGAATCGGCATATGCATGCGGATCCCCAGCGGCCCGGTATCCTCTACGGTGCCTACCGGCACCTGCCACACCAGTTTCCCGGTTTTCAGATCCACAGCGGACATGGTGCCGAAAGGCGGTTTCTGGCACGGAATGCCCAGCGGCGACAGGAAACGTTCGCGCATGGCGCCAAACGGCGTGCCTTCCATCGGCACGATGCCCATCTCAATGCCGCTGGCGTCTTTCGCTACCTTCTCGCGCGGCACCATATAGTTGGCGAGACCGAGACGCATATCGTTAACGAACATCAGGCTGTTGTTGGGATCCACCGAGACGCTGCCCCAGTTCATGCCGCCGAGCGAGCCCGGGAATTGCAGGGAGCGGTCTTCCCCCGGCGGGGTAAAGACTCCCTGGTGGCGCATCTCTTTGAACTGGATACGGCACAGCAGCAGGTCGATAGGCGTCGCGCCCCACATATCGGACTCGGTCAGCGTCTGGTTGCCGATCATCGGCATTCCCACCGAGTAAGGCTGCGTCGGCGAGTAGCGCTCGCCTTTGACGTTGCCCACCGGCACCGGTCGCTCTTCCACTTTCGCCACCGGCTCGCCGGTTTCGCGATTGAGCATAAAGATCATGCCCTGCTTGCTGGTCTGCACCAGCACCGGGGTGGTGACGCCCTTGCCGTCAGGCAGATCGTACAGCAGCGGCTGAGACGGCAGGTCAAAGTCCCACAGGTCGTGGTGGGTGGTCTGGAAGTGCCAGCGTACCTGGCCGGTCGCGGCATCCACAGCGACGATGGAGGAGCTGTATTTGTCGTCCAGCGCGGTTCGTTCGCCGCCGAAGAAGTCTGGCGTAGCGTTGCCGGTCGGCAGATAGATCAGGTTCAGCTTCGCGTCGTAAGACATCGCCGACCAGACGTTCGGCGTGCCGCGCGTATAGGTCTGGCCCTCCGGCGGTACGCCGGTCAGCGCCGGATTACCTGGATCCCACGCCCAGGCCAGTTTACCGGTATGGACGTCAAACGCGCGGACCACCCCCGGCGGTTCGCCGGTAGAGTAGTTATCCGCGACGCGGCCGCCCACCACCACCACATTGCCCGCGACCAGCGGGGTGGAGGTCTGTTGATAGTAGCCCGCTTTGACTTCGCCCATTCCGACGCTGAGGTCGACAATACCGCGATCGCCGAAGCTCTCGCACAGTTTGCCGGTGTCGGCATCAATGGCGATCAGGCGGGCATCGATCGTCGGCAGGAACAGACGACGGGAGCAGGCGGCAGGCTGGGCGCCTGACGCTGGCGTCGTCTGCGCCTGGCTATCTTCGTAATAGCCTAAGCCGCGGCAGCGCTGCCAGTTAGGCGAAGAGGATTTGGAGTCATAGCGCCATTTCTCTTTGCCGCTGTCGACATCCAGCGCCAGCACTTTGCTGTATGGGGTACAGACGTAGAGGGTATCGCCAATCTGCAGCGGGGTATTCTGATCTTCCGCGCCGGAGCCATTGCTCTGCGGAATATCCCCAGTATGCGCCACCCAGGCTACCTGCAGCTGGTTGACGTTGTGCTTGTTGATTTGATCGAGAGCGGCGAAGCGGTCGCCGTGGGTGGTGTTGCCCCAGTGCGCCCAGTTTTTCTGCTCTTCGCCCGGCGCGACGGGTTTCACCGGTACCGCTTCCGTGGCGCTGACCAGCGGTTCGGATTTAAACATCCAGCCAAAGCTTCCCGCCAGCGCCACGGCGAGCACGGCGGCGATGGCAAAAGCCGGGCCTTTTTTCGCCGGCGGGCTGGCGAGGAAAGGCCAGACCAGGGCGGCGAGAAAGGCCAGCACGCCAAGGGCGAACAGGCGCGAGAAGAGCGGCCAGAAGTTCCAGCCAGCGTCGCCGATCGCCCAGATCACTGAGGCGATAAACGCCACGGCGTACAGCAAAATCCCGCCGCGGCGGCGACGGAAAATTAGCACTGCCGCGATAACCATCACCACGCCCATCAGCGCAAAGTACAGCGTGCCGCCGACGAGAGCCAGTTTTGCCCCCAGAATACCGATAGCCAGACCGATGATCAGCATCAGTCCGGCGAGAAGCCACTGCAGGATCCGGGGGAATCCGCGCGGCGCGTTGCCAGTTGTCATGAAATCTCCTTAACCACACCAGCCACCTCATTACGAACCAAATGAAACAAAGTTATTTTGTTTCATTTTTGAATGAAGCGGTTTGCATCTTCATAAAGCCAAATTTATTGCCTTCTTTGATTTCTTATGAACCATTTGGTGAAATCGCGATATGATAGATCTGTTAAAGAAATTTGCGCAAATGTTAATAAATAATTTCGCACTAAATGATTATTTTGCTGAATGTGTCTCAGTCGGCGTCGGCTCCCCGGCCGCGACGGGCCGGGGGAGCGGCGGATCAGGCAGGCATTGATTTACGAATAGCGCTGAGCAGGGTGTGCGTCCCGGGGGTCAGCGTCGCATCGACGCGGGTTAAAATGCCGATGGGCTCCCCGGCGCCCTGGGTGGCAATCGGCAGGGCGGTCAGTACGCCACGGCGAAGATCGTCTTTCACCGCCCCGGAAGGGACGAACCAGACATAGTCAAAATCAACCGTTAGCTGGCGCGACAGGGAAGCGGACTGAGTCTCGATGCAGCCGGCGGGCATTTTACACCCCTGGCTCTGGAGCAGCGCTTCGGCGTTTTGCCGCGGCACGGTGCCCTTTGGCGAGACCACCACCGGCCACTCCATCACCCGACTGAGGGTCACCGTCTCCTGCAGCAGGGGATGTCCCGGACGAACCACCAGCTTAAGGGATTCCAGGAACAGCAGTTCGTAATGCAGGCCGCTCATCAGCTCCGGATCGGACATCCGTCCGATGCCGATGTCGATCTCCCCGGACTTTAACCCGGCGAGCAGCATGGTGTTGTTCATGGTGGCGACCTGCAGCGTGATATCTTTTTGCTGCTTATGGAACTGGCCGATCACCGTCGGCAGGATCCCCAGCGCGGCGGTAGGCAGCGCGCCGATGCGCACAATATCGTTATTCAGGCCCTCTTTACGGTTCAGCGCCTGACCCGCCGAGTTAAGGGCATCAAGCACCTTCACGGCATGAGTCAGAAACTGTTCCCCGACCAGGGTCAGCTGCGCCCCCAGACGTCCCCGCTCAAACAGACGGGTACCGGTCAGCTGTTCAAGCTCGTTAAGCGTTTTTGAAAGTGCTGGCTGGCTCAGATTTAAAGTTTCAGCCGCGCGCCCCAGCGTTCCCTGTTGAGCGACGGCCACGAAGGTGTGTAGATGGCGCAAGCGAATGCGCTGACTGAAGAGACCATTTTTTTCCATAGTAAGATGATGTTAAAAACACAGCGGTGAAAGAGACAAGCGGCCTTGTTTAAATTTGATAACCAGATAGCAAAATATTATTAACATTTGAGCTGATTACATTACAAGATCTTTCCCTATGGTTTAACACGCCGTCGCCCGGGCGGGGCGGGGCGACGGCGGTGGTCTGCATGGCCGCTAGATATCGAAAAAGACGGTTTCGTTCTCGCCCTGCAGATAAATGTCGAAACGATAGACCACTTCCGCACCGCGAACTTCGCGCTCAGCGATTAAGGTTTTGCGTCTCACCTCCCACTCGATGAGATTCAGCACCGGGTCGCTGGCGTTGGCCTCGTGCTCATCGGCGAAATACATCCGCGTATTGAGGCCAATATTGATCCCCCGGGCCACCACCCACAGATTGACGTGCGGCGCCATCAGACGGCCATCGCGGCCAACCACCGCGCCGGGCTTGATGGTTTCAAAGCGCCAGACGCCGGAGGTGAAGTCAGAGCAGGTGCGCCCCCAGCCGCGAAAGCCCGGGTCGACCGCTTTCTGCTGCTGACGATCGTCAGGATGGTTATAGCGTCCCGCGGCGTTGGCCTGCCAGATCTCCAGCAGCACATCGCGGACCGGGGTTCCGGAGCCGTCGATAACCCGGCCTTCAATGGTGATTCGTTCTCCGACGGTATCGGCGGTGGTGAGAACCGGACCAAAATTTTTCTCAAAAATATGGAAACCCGCGGCGTCCGGCGCCAGACCGATATGAACATAGGGTCCCGCGGTCTGCGAGGCGGTTTCAGGCAGATACTCTTTCATCGGGCGGCCCCCTGAGTGCGATTTTCAAACAGCGTGGCGCGATGGCCGCGCAGAACAAGGTCGAAGCGGTAGGCCAGACAATCCAGCGGCACGGCGGCGTGCATGTCCAGCTCGGCGATCAGGGTGCGCACGGCGTCGTCATTATTAATGGTTCTGACGATCGGGCACTGCTTGATCAGCGGGTCGCCTTCGAAATACATCTGGGTGATCAGGCGCTGGGCCCAGGCGTCGCCCGAGAGCGAGAAATGAATATGCGCCGGACGCCAGTCGCTGGCCTGGTTGCGCCAGGGGTAGGGGCCGGGCTTGATGGTGCGAAAACAGTAATAGCCGTTCTCGTCGGTCAGCACCCGGCCGCAGCCGCCGAAGTTCGGGTCAATCGGCGCCAGATACTGATCTTTTTTATGTCGATAGCGGCCGCCGGCATTGGCCTGCCAAACTTCCACCAGGGTGTTTTTCATCGGTCGGCCGAAGCCATCCCGCACATAGCCGTGCACAATGATCCGCTCGCCAATCGGCAGGCCTTCTTTGGCATAGTTAAGGATAAGGTCATTATCCAGCGGACCCAGGTCGTCGCGGCTAAACACCGGGCCGGTGATCTCCGACAGCGAGTTCTGCAGGGAGATCAGGGCGTTTTTCGGGGAGCGCAGGACGCTGGTTTTATAGCCCGGGGCGTAAGCGGGCGGGTGACTACTGTAATCGCGATGGATAACCTCGCGCGGGGACCATTTATCGTTCATCGGGTACTCCGTATAGAGGGTAGAGGGGCATGTTGTTGTAATGTCGCCAGAAACAGTGTGTGTAAATGTATTGTTAATTTAAAGTGAAATTACCGGGTGTTTTTCATAACCATCGGTTATGTTCTGCGCTATGCCCGTGACCGGAAGCAGGTTATCGCCATCACAGTTTGTAAATTCTTCCCCCCGCCGGGAGGCAGCTTTCCTACACTCCAGGAAGTATTCACTGGAGGTAACACATCATGGCGAACACCATCACGGCTGATGAGATTCGGGAGCACTTTTCGCAGGCCATGTCGGCCATGTACCAGCAGGAAGTTCCGCAGTACGGGACGCTGCTGGAGCTGGTGGCTGACGTCAACCTGGCGGTACTGGAAAATAATCCGAAGCTGCATGAACAACTGGCCAACGCCGACGAGCTGGCGCGCCTGAACGTTGAGCGCCACGGGGCGATCCGCGTGGGCACAGCGGAGGAACTGGCGACGCTGCGTCGCATGTTTGCCATTATGGGGATGTATCCCGTCAGCTATTACGATCTCTCGCAGGCCGGCGTGCCGGTTCACTCCACGGCGTTTCGTCCTGTCGACGATGCCGCGCTGGCGCGCAATCCGTTTCGGGTTTTTACCTCGCTGCTGCGTCTGGAGCTGATCGAAAACCGCGCTCTGCGCGAGCGGGCCGAGGCGATCCTCGCCCGGCGCAACATATTCACTCCCCGCTGCCTGGCGCTGATCGCCCGGCACGAGGCCGAAGGGGCGTTCACCCCTGCGGAAGCCCGCGAGTTTGTGCAGGAGGCGCTGGAGACCTTCCGCTGGCACCGGCATGCCACCGTCGATGAGGAGACCTACCACGCGCTGCATCGCGAACATCGCCTGATTGCCGATGTGGTCTGCTTCCCGGGATGCCATATCAACCACCTCACGCCGCGGACGCTGGATATTGACCGCGCGCAGGCCCTGATGCCGGAGTGCGGTATTGAGCCAAAGGCCCTGATCGAAGGTCCGCCGCGCCGGGAGGTACCGATCCTCCTGCGGCAGACCAGCTTCAAGGCGCTTGAGGAGCCGGTGATGTTCGCCGGCGAACACCGCGGCACCCACAGCGCCCGCTTTGGCGAAATTGAGCAGCGCGGCGTGGCGCTGACGCCGAAAGGGCGCGCGCTGTACGACCGGCTGCTGCAGGCGGCAGGGACCGGCAAAGACAATCTCAGCCACCAGCTGCATCTGCAGGAGGTGTTCCGCGAATTTCCCGACAGCGAATTTCTGCTGCGTCAGCAGGGGCTGGCCTGGTTTCGCTACCGCCTGACGCCGGCTGGCGAGGCCCATCGCCAGGCGTTTCGCCCGGGCGACGATCCCCAGCCGCTGATCGAGCGCGGATGGGTGGTGGCCCAGCCCATCGTCTATGAGGATTTTTTACCGGTCAGCGCGGCGGGCATTTTTCAGTCCAATCTGGGTAACGAAACCCAGGCGCGCAGCCACGGGAATGCCAGCCGCGAAGCCTTTGAGGCGGCGCTGGGCTGCCCGGTGCAGGATGAGTTTGAACTGTACCGGCAGGCGGAGGAGCGCAGCAAACGACGTTGCGGTCTGCTGTAAAATCAGTACCCTGCTGGCATCAGCCTTACAGGGAGCAGGTTATGCAACATCCGTCGAAACCGTTGGCGAAAACCCGGCAGGGCACGCTGGCCGGGAGCGCAGAGCAGGGGATCCATATCTGGCGCGGCATTCCGTACGCCGCGCCGCCCGTGGGGCCGCTGCGCTGGCGCGCGCCGCAGCCTCCCGCCCGCTGGCATGGCGTGCGTCAGGCCGACGCCTTTTCCGCCGCCAGCTGGCAGGACATTGACTACTGCCGCGAACTTGGCGGCGGGGATCCCGGCCGCTTCAGCGAAGACTGTCTCTATCTCAACGTCTGGGCCCCCGCCAGCGCAGCGCAGCCGCTGCCGGTGATGGTCTGGCTGCACGGCGGCGGGTTTACCATCGGCGCCGGCAGCCTGCCGCCTTACGATGGCCTGGCGCTGGCCAGCCGCGACGTGGTGGTGGTGACGGTCAACTACCGACTGGGCCATCTTGGCTTTTTCGCCCATCCGGCACTGGAGGAAGAGGCGGGCGAGCGTCTGTATAACTTCGCGCTGCTCGACCAGATCGCCGCCCTGCAGTGGGTCCAGGAGAATATTCACGCCTTCGGCGGCGACGCCGCAAACGTTACGCTGTTTGGCGAATCCGCCGGGGCGCGCAGCGTGCTGTCGCTGATGGTCTCGCCGAAAGCGAAAGGGTTGTTCCATAAAGCGATTATTCAGAGCGGGTATACCTTACCCGACCTGCCGCGAGAAAAGGCGCTGGAGAAAGGCCGCTTGCTGGCGGAACGCTTCGCCTTGCCGCAGGCCAGCGCCGAACAACTGCGGGCGATCCCGGCGGAGGCCTTCTGGTCGCTAACCGCCCCGCTGAATATCGGGCCAGCGCCCATCGCCGGCGATGTGGTGCTTCCGCAGCCGATGCTGGAGACCTTTTTTGCCGGGCGCCAGCATCCGATGCCGGTGATGATCGGCTCCAACAGCGATGAAGCCAGCGTGATGGCGGTGTTTGGCGTCGATATCGCCGGGCAGATCCAGAAGCTGCGCCGCGAGCGCCGTCTGGGGCTGGGACTGATCAAACTCCTCTATCCCGGCGTCAAGGGGGATGAAGCGCTGGGGCGGGAAGTCTGTCGGGATATGGCGTTTACCACCCTCGGCTATGTGGTGATGCAGGCCCAGCAGCGCGTGGGCCAGCCATGCTGGCGGTACTGGTTCGATTATGTGGCGGAAGCGGAGCATGATGTCTATCCGCACGGCGCCTGGCACGGCAACGAGGTGCCCTACGTGTTTGATAACCTGCGGCTCACCGACCCGGTGCGGCAATATGCCAGTGAAGCGGATCTGGCCTTCGCCGCTCAGGTCGCTGACTACTGGGCCCAGTTTGCCCGCGTCGCCAGCGGCGAGCAGGTGCTTGCCGGCGCGGTGCGTTGGCCGGCGTGCGTGCGCGGACGGGATCGTCTGCTGCGCATTGGCCTGCATAAGCGTGCCGGCTTTAAAGTGGAGAATCGCTTTATGCGCGCCCGGCTGGCGCTGTTTCGCCGGGTGATGAAGCATCACGTGACCCTCGAATAAAGGGGATGGGTCGCGGCTCAGCGGGGCGGGGCCCTGCTGCAGGCCGCGGGCGGCTAAGAAACGCCCCGGCGACGATACAGGATGAGTGCTGTCCGCTTTGTTTGCAGGCGGGCCCTGGGCTGGATATTGCGCTCTCCCTCCGCCGGTGATGAAAAAACAGCCTGTTCTGGTAGGCAGGGCTTTTTTACCGTTTTTCTGCTGGCAACAATTGGATTATTAATCGTTTTTGTCTAGAGTGGGCGGAAATTATCACGCAGCGTGATGACGCGTTGCGAATCAATTCACCCGTGCAGAAGGACGCTTTCTCAGGCATGAACCGCAGACGTTTTCTTAAATCTTCCATGGCTGTTGCCGCCGTATGCGGAACGTCAGGAGTCGCTTCCTTATTCAGTCAGGCCGCGTTTGCTGAAGACGCGGGCATTGCCGACGGGCAGACACGCCGTTTTGATTATGCCGTGCTGCAGGCGATGGCTCACGATCTGGCGCGCCAGCCGTGGGGCGGCGCCCCGCGCGATCTGCCGCCGACGCTGGCCAATCTCACCCCGCAGGCTTATAACAGCATCCAGTATGACGCCAACCACTCGCTGTGGAACAATATTGAAGAACGCAAACTGGATATCCAGTTTTTCCACGTCGGGATGGGGTTCCGTCGCCGCGTGCGCATGTTCTCTTTAGACGCCGCCACCCAGCAGGCGCGCGAGATCCACTTCCGTCCGGAGCTGTTCAAGTACAATGACGCCGGGGTGGATACCCGCCAGCTGGAAGGCCAGTCCGACCTCGGCTTCGCCGGGTTCCGGGTATTTAAAGCGCCTGAGCTGGCGCGCCGGGATATCGTGGCGTTTCTCGGCGCCAGCTATTTCCGCGCGGTAGACAGCACCTACCAGTACGGCCTCTCGGCCCGTGGGCTGGCGGTAGATACCTTTACCGATACCCCGGAAGAGTTCCCCGATTTCACCTCTTTCTGGTTCGAAACGGTCAAAGGAGACGCCACGGTATTTACCGTTTACGCTCTGCTGGACAGCCCGAGCATCACTGGCGCCTACAAGTTCACCATCCACTGCCAGGATACCCAGGTCATTATGGACGTGGAGAACCATCTCTACGCCCGCAAGGATATCAAACAGCTGGGTATCGCGCCGATGACCAGCATGTTCAGCTGCGGCAACAACGAGCGTCGGATGTGCGATACCATCCACCCGCAGATCCACGACTCCGATCGGCTGTCGATGTGGCTGGGCAACGGCGAATGGGTCTGCCGGCCGCTGAACAACCCGCAGAAGCTGCAGTTCAACGCCTTCCAGGACAAGAACCCGCGCGGTTTTGGTCTGCTGCAGCTGGACCGCGATTTCTCCCACTACCAGGACGTGATGGGCTGGTATAACAAGCGTCCCAGCCTGTGGGTGGAGCCGCGTAACCAGTGGGGCAAAGGGGCGGTCAGCCTGATGGAGATCCCGACCACCGGTGAAACGCTGGATAACATCGTCTGCTTCTGGCAGCCGGAAAAGACGGTGAAGGCGGGCGACGAACTGGACTTCCGCTACCGTCTCTACTGGAGCGCGCAGCCGCCGGTGAGCACCCCGCTGGCGCGTGTGCTCGCCACCCGCACCGGGATGGGGGGCTTCCCGGAGGGATGGGCGCCGGGGGAACACTACCCGGACAAGTGGGCGCGTCGTTTTGCCATCGACTTTGTCGGCGGCGATCTGAAAGCGGCCGCGCCGCGCGGTATTGAACCGGTGATCACCCTCTCCAGCGGCGAAGCGAAGCAGATTGAGATCCTCTACGTCGAGCCGTTCGATGGCTACCGGATCCTCTTCGACTGGTATCCGACCTCCGACTCGACCGACCCGGTGGAGATGCGTCTGTTCCTGCGCTGTCAGGGAGAAGCCATCAGCGAAACCTGGCTCTATCAGTACTTCCCGCCGGCGCCGGATAAACGTAACTACGTCGACGACCGGATCATGAAATAACCCCGTGACAGCCGTGGCCCCCAGGCACCCCTGCGGGCCCGTAGAGAGCCCCATGACCACAGACATTCCAGCAGTACCTGAGTCGATCCCGGTGACCGAGGGACTGACGCTTACCGCCATTGATGAGCGTTACGTCAGCGACCTGCACCAACTGGTGGTGAAAAACCAGCGCTGGCTACAGCAGTCGCTTAGCTGGGCCGGAGAGGTGCGCAGCGAAGAGGAGACCCGCCGCCATGTGCAGGGTAACGTGATGCTGCACCAGCGGGATTACGCCAAAATGTTTTTGCTGTTTCTCGATAAGCGGCCGATTGGCGTTCTGTCGTTCAACCAGATCGAGCCGCAGAATAAGACGGCCTATATTGGCTATTGGATCGATGAAGATTGCCAGGGGCAGGGGTATCTGTCCCGTTCCCTGCAGGCCTTTATCCACTATTATGCCCGCAGCGGGCTGGTGCGCCGGTTTGTAATCAAATGTCGGGTGGCGAATACCCGTAGCAACCAGGTGGCGTTGCGTAACGGGTTTGTTCTGGAAGGCTGTCTCCGGCAGGCCGAGTATCTGAACGGCAGCTATGACGATCAGAATATCTACGCCCGCATTATTGACCGCGACGAGGCGCTACAGGGCGCCTAACAGCGGCGTTCGGGTGATCTGCTGCTGGCCGTCGAGGGTCTTCGGGCCGCGCAGGTGAATGGCTTCTCCTTCCCGCGCGGCGATCTGCACCTCGTCCCCAAGCGTGACCTGGTGCTCAACGATCACATCGCCGACGATGACAGCCCGACCCTGGATCAGCACGTCGTCGTCAAGCAGAATCGGTCCACCGCGCAGCTGCGCCTCGCCGCCCACCATCGCCCGGTGCTTTAGCAGACAGTTACCTTCAATCACCGCATTCTCCGCAACCTGGGAACTGTAGCGCACAGTGGGAATGGCATCTTCGCCGCGACCCGCGATCAGACGGGCATGCCCGTAAATCCGCGCGTTATCGCACACCCAAACGTCATTCTCCTCGTTTCCCTCAAGCCTGGCGTGGTCAAAGACTTCCGCCCGATGTTCGACAAAAGCGTGCTCAACGTAGGCCTCGCCATAGATCTGCGCCTGATGGAGAATGCGCGACGCGCTGACGGTGGCTCGCTGATAAATCTGCAGCACTTTGTCGCGGTCGGCGGTCAGCCCGCGGGCGGCAATCACCTGACAGTGGGGCAGAAGACGCGCCTCGTCGGCGAGGCGACAGTCACCGCGCACCGTACTCAGGCTAATCGTGACGTTGTCACCAATCTGCGCGTGATGGCTGATCTGCGAGGCGTGAATGGATGCGCGTCCGCTGATGATAGCCCCATGGCTGACCTCGCAGGGGCCATGGAGTCGGGCATCGTCGAGGATGCGCGCCCCGGCGAAGACGACGCTGTTGGCATCGTAGATCCAGCACTCTCCCAGCTGGCTGAGAGCGCTTTCCTCCTCCACCCAGCCGCCTTCGCTGCCCGCTTTGACGTCAGCGAAATCGATAAGCGCCACGATCTGGCGCAGGATGACGCACTGTTTGCCATCCTCTGCCTGGTAACAATACTGCCGGGTCTGTTCGCTGAGACGGTATTTACGCATTCCCGATCCTCATTACTTATGGTTAACATAAACATAGCAAAGATCGCCGTAGCGCGTGGGATAAGGTTCCTTTAGAATGCAACTTCAAATTAAATTGATATCATCAATAAAATGAACAAAACGCATACGTCGCGGCAGGTGCTGAACCTGCCGGCGGGTTACTTTGGCATGGTGCTCGGCACCATCGGGATGGGCTTTGCCTGGCGTTACGCCAGCACCCTCTGGCCGGTCAGCCGCAGCATTGGTGATGGGCTGGTGACGCTGGCGATGGCGATGTGGGTCCTGCTCAGCATGGCGTTTATCAGCCGGGCGATCCGCTTTCCGGCGAGTGTGCTGCAGGAGATGCGACATCCCGTCAGCAGCAGCTTCGTCAGCCTGTTTCCCGCCACTACCTTGCTGGTATCGATTGGCCTGGTACCCTGGTGCCGGCCGCTGGCCATCGGGCTGTTTGTGCCGGGCGTGGCGCTGCAGCTCGCCTATGCCGCCTGGCAAAGCGGCGGCCTGTGGCGGGGAAACCATCCTCGCGAGGCCACCACGCCGGGGCTGTATCTGCCCACGGTGGCGAATAATTTTATCAGCGCGATGGCCTGCGGCGCGCTGGGGTTTACCGACGCCGGACTGGTGTTCCTTGGCGCCGGGATCTTCTCCTGGCTGAGCCTTGAGCCGGCTATCCTCCATCGGCTGCGCAGCGCAGGCGAACTGCCGACCGCGCTGCGCACGTCGTTGGGGATCCAGCTGGCGCCTGCGCTGGTGGCCTGCAGCGCCTGGCTCAGCGTCAACGGCGGGGAGGCTGATACCTTTGCTAAGCTGCTGTTTGGCTACGGTCTGCTGCAGCTGCTGTTTATGCTGCGTCTGATGCCCTGGTATCTTCGCCAGCCGTTCAATGCTTCTTTCTGGAGCTTCTCGTTCGGTATATCAGCACTGGCCACTACCGGCCTGCATCTGGGCCAGGCGAAGGCGGACGGCTTTTTTCATCATCTGGCGCTGCCGCTCTTTATTTTTAGCAATCTGGTCATCGGCCTGCTGCTGCTGCGCACAGGGCTGCTGTTGGTCAGCGGGAAACTGTTGCTACAGGTCGACCGGGAAACACTCCTGAATAAGAAGGAAGGATCATGACAACGCGTGACGCGGACTATTTTAGTGAAAAATATGGCCTGACCCGTACCCACTCCGAGGTGCTGCATGCCGCGACGATGGTGCCGCCGGGGCGGGCGCTGGATCTGGGCTGCGGCAACGGACGTAACAGCCTTTATCTGGCGGCGAACGGCTTCACGGTGACGGCGTGGGATAAAAATGCGATGAGCATCAATAATCTGGAGACTATTCGCGCCGCCGAAGGGCTGGATAATTTGCAGACCGCGGTGAAAGACCTCAACAGCCTGACCTTTGACGGCGAGTATGATCTGATCCTCTCCACCGTGGTGATGATGTTTCTTGAGGCCGGCGCTATCCCGGGACTCATCGGCAATATGCAGCGTTGCACCGCCGCCGGGGGCTATAACCTGATTGTCGCGGCGATGGACACCGAGGACTATCCCTGCACCGTCGGCTTCCCGTTTGCTTTTAAACCCGATGAACTTCGGGAGTACTACCGGGGCTGGGAATTACTGAAATACAATGAGGACGTCGGTGAGCTGCATCGGACCGACGCCAGCGGCAACCGGATCAAACTGCGCTTCGCCACGCTGCTGGCGCGCAAGCCCGCATAATCCTCAGCGGCGCGTGAAATGGCTGAAATTGACCGCGCCGCCTTGCGCTAATACCCATCGGATAAAGCAGCGCGAAAAGCCTCGCTGAACAGAGGGTTAAAGGCGACCTGTTCATCTATTAAGTAATTATTTAATAACGTAATGTTGATCCCATCAATATTTGTATATCTTCCTTGACGAAGCCCTCATTTTGTCACAAAACTACTGGGTCTTATCTGCTATAACGTCTGCCGAAAAAACTGCATTTACAGGGATCTCTTTATGCGTACTCGCGTGTTATTTAAAGTCGCCGCTCTGGCGGGGATGTTAGCGTTGACGGGCTGTGCGTCCAAACTGGCGCAGCCGAATCAGTATTCGGGCTTTTTAAAAGATTATTCCAACCTGAAAGAAGCCACCACGGCCTCCGGCAAGTCGGAGCTGCGCTGGATCGACCCAAACTACAATCCGGCTAATTACGATAATGTCGTCTACCATCCGGTAACGTACTATCCGGTACCGAAGCCGACGACCCAGGTCGGTGAAAAGGCGCTGCAGGATATTCTTAATTACACCAACAAACAGCTCAAACAGGCCATTTCCGAGCGTAAACCGCTGGCTACCACCGCCGGCAAGCGTAGCCTTATTTTCCGCGGGGCGATCACCGGGGTGGACTCCAGCAAAGAAGGGCTGCAGTTCTATGAAGTGGTTCCGGTCGCGATGATTGTTGCCGGTACTCAGGCCGCCACCGGCCATCGTACGATGGACACCGACCTCTATTTTGAAGCTGAACTGATTGACGCCAGCACCAACAAGCCGGTGATCAAAGTGGTTCGTAAAGGGGAAGGAAAAACCCTGGCTAATGAAAACACGCCGCTGACCATCGAAACCATGAAGCAGGTGATCGATGATATGGCGGTCGACGCCGTCAAATTCGACCCTTCCCAGCGGTAATCTCGCCAGCGCCGTCTGCCGACGGCGCTGTTTTATCTTCCGCCGTTTCAGGCCAGCTTTCGGCGCAGCAGCAGCTGTTCCGGTTTGGCAAACATCACCAGATTACCCAACAGGATCAGCGCCAGTCCGATAACGGCGTTGCTGTGCCATACATAGCCTTCATAGACGGTGGAGATGGACAGGGCGACCAGCGGAAACAGCAGCGTACTGTAGGCGGCTTTGCTGGCGCCGATGCGTCCCACAAGGGTGAAATAGGCGCCGAAGGCGACAACTGAGCCGAACAGCGCCAGGTAAAGCAGGGCGCCAAGATAGCTGACGGTCCACTCCGGCATAAAATTATCTCCGCGGAGGAGTGCGATGGCGCCCATCACCAGCGTGCCGTACAGCATCGCCCAGCTGTTGGTGGTCAGCGTCTCCAGCCCCCGCCGCTGGTGACGAATACTGAACATATTGCCCAGCGAAAAGCCGTAAGTGCCCAGCGCGCTCAGACCGATCCCCCACAGTAGCGAAGCGTTCAGCCCGTTGGCCAGCAGGTCATCCCAGAACAGGGTGACGATACCGGCCAGACCGAGCGCGGCGGCAGCCCAGAAGCGTCCCGGCGGCTGCTGACGGAAGAAAAGAAAGCTGTTGATGGCGTTAAACAGCACCGCCATGGAAAAGATCACCGATTCCAGACCGGTGTTGATCCAGGCTGCGGCGGTATAAAAGCACCAGAAATTGAAGCAGAAGACGCAGCAACCCTGCAGCAGGCAGCAGAGATGGTCCTTCGCGCCCAGCGGCCGCAGACGTCGCGTGACGAGCAGAATCGCCAGCATCGTGACGCTGGCCACGGCGAAACGCCAGAAAATCGATACCGGTGCCGCCACCGGCCCCTGCTGTAAAAAAATCGCAATCCACGTCGTTCCCCAGATAACGACAACGAGTGCATAAAGTAATGCGTTCACCCTGGTTCTCCTCTGCCTGTTGAAGGGAGGAGTATGCCGCCTGCCGCAACCTGCGGCTTTCACCCGCTTGTTGTCGGCTTGCAAATTCTTGCGCTTATTTGTCTTTCGCCGGCGGCGAGGACTGGAAACCGCGTCGCAGTCTCCCTAGACTAGAGTTTTTCCAGACAGGACAGATGCGTGAAGGCGATGGGTTACGGGACGTTTGAAACATTACGGCGACAGAACGCGGTGCTGAAGGGCACCGTGGAGCTGAATTCCGGTATTCAACTGGCCGCCTGGTATAACAACTGCGATACCGTAACGGTACGCAGCGATCATCATACCTTAAGCCTGTACGTCGCCGATGGTTATGAAAGCTATCAAAAGACGCCGCACGGCTGGAAGAATGGCGGCGGCCCGGATCGCTTTTGCCTGATGCCGAAAGGCGATGAAAGCGTCTGGGATATCCGCGGCGATCTGTCGTTTGTCCATCTCTATTGTACCGATGCGCATCTGCGCCGCGTCGGGGAGGAGGTGTGGGATCGCAGCCCGGCGAACTTCACCCTGCAGGAGAAAACCTTCGCCAGCGATGACAAAATCACCACCGTGTATCGTCAGTTTTTGCTGGCTAATGACTGGCGACAGCCGGCGAACCAGCTGACCCTTAGCGCCGCCAGCAGTTTATTGCTCACCCATCTGATCCAGCACTATTCCACCGTGCAGTGGCGTTTGCCCTCGGTCACCGGGGGACTGGCGCCGGGGGTGAAGCGTCACGTGCTGGCCTGGATCGACGCTCACCTCGATCAGCCATTGACCCTGGCCGACCTGGCGCAGCAGGCGGGACTGAGTGAATTTCATTTTGCCCGTATGTTCCGCCAGTCGCTGAATATGGCTCCGCATCAATATGTGATGCAGCAGCGAATGGCGAAGGCGCAAAACCTGATCTGCCACAGCGCGCTGCCGCTCACCGAGATCGCTCTGGCCTGCGGTTTCAGCTCCGCCAGCCATTTCAGCCATCGGGTCAAAGCCGCCACCGGCCTGACGCCGTCCCAGCTACGGGCGGCGCAGCGCGGATAGCACGCCGTAGCTCACTCCGCCGAGCACCACGCCCCAGAATGCCGAGCCAATTCCCGCCAGCGTCACGCCGCTGGCGGTGATCAGAAAGGTCAGCACCGCCGCGTCGCGCTCACTGGCCTGATATACCGCCTGAAACAGACTACCGCCGATGGTGCCGAGCAACGCCAGGCCGGCCAGCATCTGGATCCACGCTGTCGGCAGGGCCGACATCAGCGCGGTGATCGATCCCCCGAACAGACCGGCCAGCAGATAAAAACCGCCTGCGGCCATGGCCGCCAGCCAACGCTTCTGCGGATCCGGGTGCGCCTCCGGGCTCTGGCAGATGGCGGCGGTGATCGCCGCAATACAGATGGAGTAGACCCCAAACGGCGCCAGCAGCAGCGCCAGCCCCCCGCAGACAACGATCAGCGCGGAGACCGGTACGGCATAGCCTGATGCCTGCAGGGTAGCGAATCCGGGCGCGTTCTGTGAGGCCATGGTCACGAGGAAGAACGGCAGGCCGACGCTGAGCAGCAGCGCCGGGGTAAACTGCGGGGCGACCCATTCCGGCGCTACAAACGTCAGCGGCACAGCGGCGCTGGCCACCTCCCCGGAGGCCGCGGCAATCAGCGCCCCGGCAACCAGCGCGGCGACCACGGCGAAGCGGGGCCACAGCGCCTTACACAGAAGCCAGGCGGCGAGCATGCCGCCGCACAGCAGCAGATGATCCTGGAAGCCGGCGAAGGCCTGCAAACCGAAACGCAGCAGAATGCCGGCCAGCATCGCGGCGGCCAGCGAATGGGGAATGATTTTCATCAGCCGGGCAAACAGGCCGGTAACGCCGCAGAGGACGATCAGCGCATTGGCGAAGATAAATACCCCCACCGCCTCAGGGAGGGTCACCCCCTGCAGACCGCTGACCAGCAGGGCGGCGCCCGGCGTTGACCAGGCGGTGAGCACCGGCACTTTTCGCCAGCCGCTCAGCGCGAGGGTGCTGACGCCCATGGCGAGGCCCAGGGCCGTCATCCAGCCGGCGATCTGCCCGGGCGTGGCGCCGGCGGCAGCGGCAGCCTGCCAGATGATGGCGGCAGAGCTGGCGTAGCCCACCAGCACGGCGACGAAGCCGGCGAACAGGGTGGGAAGCGGAACGGTAAACGAGCGCATAGTTTTCTCTTGTGCGTTATAACGTCCGATCACTCTATCATTGTGCGTTTTAGCGCACAAGGTTCCTGCGTGGTGAGGGCTGCGCACCGAGGCTCTTGTCGCAAACGGCCCGCGATGCCGCTAATCGCCCTGTTGAATCAGGCAAATGGAGGTATACTCTGGGCTGAAAAATCAGGAGGTAGGATGAATATTGCGCAACATCTGGCGGGCACCCTCAAAAATCTGCGTCAGCAGCGCGGCTGGAGCCTGTCGCGTCTGGCGGAAGAGACCGGGGTGTCGAAAGCCATGCTCGGGCAGATTGAGCGGAATGAATCGAGTCCGACGGTCGCGACGCTGTGGAAGATTGCCACCGGGCTGAACGTGCCGTTTTCGGCGTTTATCGTTCCGGATGACGGCGCGGCGCCCTCCGCGTTTGACCCGCAGCAGCAGGCGATGGTGGTGACCCCGGTCTTCCCGTGGGACCCGGAGTTGCGCTTTGATCATTTCTCGATAACCCTTGCTCCCGGGGCGCTGAGCGAATCGACGCCGCATGAGCAAGGGGTGATTGAGCATGTTGTCGTGATTAGCGGTACCCTGGATCTCTGCTTACAGGGGGAGTGGCACTCGCTGCAGGCGGGTGAGGGTCGGCGCTTCGCCGGCGATGCGGCGCATGCCTACCGGAACAGCGGCGCCCAGGCGGCTCATTTCCATTCGCTTATCCACTATCCAAAAGAAAAAACCGCGGGCGAACCTGCGGCCAGACAAGATGACTGATGATAACCACTCACAACGTGACGAGGAAAATCCGGAATACGTGATGACAGTACTCTGTACGGTGATTTGAGGGAAATATCTTTTCCTTCAATACTTTGCTGAAAACTGAAAATTCGTCGTCCCGCGACGGCGGAAAAGGTTTTCGTCTGCGCCCGGTTCTGACTACAATAGCCGCCATTTCGACCCCCTTATACTGGATAACAACACGCGTATGCGCCTGCACAATCATCGTCTTGAACTTCTTAGTCCTGCCCGCGACGCCGGTATCGCTCGCGAAGCGATCCTTCACGGCGCCGACGCCGTTTATATCGGTGGACCTGGCTTTGGCGCCCGCCACAACGCCAGCAACGGCCTGAGCGACATCGCCGGTCTGGTGCCTTTCGCCCATCGCTTTGGCGCCAAGGTCTTTGTGACGCTGAACACCATTCTGCATGACGATGAGCTGGAGCCGGCGCAGCGGCTGATTACCGACCTTTACGACGCGGGCGTCGATGCGCTGATTGTCCAGGATATGGGGATCATGGAGCTGGACCTGCCGCCGATCGAGCTGCACGCCAGCACCCAGTGCGACATCCGCAGCGTGGAGAAAGCAAAGTTTCTCTCAGACGCCGGTTTCAGCCAGATCGTGCTGGCGCGCGAGCTGAACCTCAGTCAAATCAAAGCCATCTACGATAATACTGACGCCACCATCGAATTCTTTATCCATGGCGCGCTGTGCGTGGCCTATTCCGGCCAGTGCTACATTTCCCACGCCCAGACCGGACGCAGCGCCAACCGCGGCGACTGCTCGCAGGCCTGCCGCTTGCCGTATACCCTGAAGGACGATCAGGGGCGAGTGGTGGCCTATGAAAAACATCTCCTGTCGATGAAAGACAACGACCAGACCGCCAACCTGGCGGCGCTGATCGATGCCGGGGTGCGCTCCTTCAAAATCGAAGGCCGTTACAAAGACATGAGCTACGTGAAAAACATCACCGCTCACTACCGCCAGATGCTGGACGCCATTATTGAAGACCGCGGCGATCTCGCGCGCGCCTCGGCAGGGCGCACCGAGCATTTCTTTATCCCGTCCACCGATAAAACCTTCCACCGCGGCAGCACCGATTACTTCGTTAATGCCCGTAAAGGGGATATCGGCGCCTTTGATTCGCCAAAATTTATCGGACTGCCGGTGGGCGAAGTGCTGAAGGTGGGTAAAGACCATCTCGACGTCGAGGTCAGCGAACCGTTAACCAACGGCGATGGCCTTAACGTGATGATTAAGCGTGAAGTGGTGGGCTTCCGCGCCAATACCGTGGAAAAAACCGGCGAAAACCGCTATCGGGTGTGGCCGAACGAGATGCCTGCGGATCTGCACAAAGTGCGCCCGCATCAGGCGCTCAACCGCAACCTTGATCACAACTGGCAGCAGGCGCTGCTGAAGACCTCCAGCGAACGCCGCATCGCCGTAGACGTCACCCTAAGCGGCTGGCAGGAGCAGCTGGTTCTCACCATGACCTGTGAAGATGGCGTCAGCGTGACCCACACCCTTGACGGGGAGTTCGCCGAAGCTAACCAGGCGGAGAAAGCGCTGGCCAACCTGCGTGACGGTGTCACAAAACTGGGGCAAACCATTTACTATGCGCGCGAGGTGCAGGTCAATCTGCCGCCGCTGTTTGTGCCCAACAGCCTGCTCAACCAGCTGCGGCGTGAAACGGCCGAAATGCTGGATGACGCGCGGCTCAACGCCTGGCAGCGCGGCACCCGTAAGCCGGTCTCTGTGCCGCCGCCGGTCTACCCGGAGACCCATCTCTCCTTCCTCGCCAACGTCTATAACCACAAGGCGCGGGCGTTCTACCAGCGCTATGGCGTGCAGCTGATTGACGCCGCCTATGAAGCCCACGAAGAGAAGGGCGATGTGCCGGTGATGATCACTAAACATTGCCTGCGCTTTGCCTTCAATCTCTGTCCGAAACAGGCGAAAGGCTCCATCAAGAGCTGGAAAGCCACGCCGATGCAGCTGATCCATGGCGATGAAGTGCTGACCCTGAAGTTTGACTGCCGTCCGTGCGAAATGCACGTGGTCGGCAAGATCAAAAACCATATCCTCAAAATGCCGCACCCGGGTAGCATCGTGGCCTCCGTCAGCCCGGACGAGCTGATGAAGACCCTGCCGAAGCGCAAAGGGGCCTGATCCGCGGCGACGCTACTGGCTGTGTGATGCCCGCGGTTTGCGGGCGTCCTGCCAGCGGTGATGCTCGCGCAGGTCGGCGGCGTTCTCTTCGCACCGGCTGCGAAGCTCATCGCTATCCGCCTCGTGCAGCAGCTGCTGCTCGAGGCTCTGTACCGGAAAGTAATCGTGCCCCTGACGGTGGGCCAGCAGATGCCCGGAAAAAAGCGCGCACAGCAACAGCAGGGCGCTCATGCTTCTCCTCAACATACCTTTTCTCTGTGAATCAATGGCGTGGGCTTACTATGCCAGGCGCTGTGCAGGTTTTTTTCCCGGTTTATCAAAGAAGGGCAAGGGTTTGTCAATGTCTGCTGAAAGAGGGTGAAAAAAGCCTGGCGCAGAAGGCCAGGCGTGAGGGATTACGCTTTTGGCGGCAGTGGTTTCCCGCTGTGCTCACCGCCTTTTGGCGGCTGCTTACCACCATGCTGCGGTTGTTTGCCGTCTCGTTGCGGCTGCTTGCCATCATGCCGCGGCTGCTTGCCGTTGTGTTGCGCTTGCTTACCGTCGTGCTGGCCGTTTTTCGCCGCCGATTTACCCTGATGCTGCGCGCTTTTTTCTGGCGGCGGCGGCGGGTTGTCGGCAGCGAAAGCCCATGACGATATTCCCAGCGTCATCGCGGCGGACAGTAAAGCTAACTTCTTCATAGCAATATCCTTTCTTCTGATGTGTCCGCGTATTTCAGCAGGTAAAAGTGAAGACAAGATGGAGAGCTCCGGATCCGGATGACTCTGCATCCTGGTTCAAACTTTAAGACCTGCGGCGGTCATCAGCAGGCGAAACAGCAGGCTGATGGCGGCCAGCGTCAGCACGCTGCCTCCCCACAGCGCGATCAGCCACAGCAGACGTTTCGACCAGACGGTTTTCATCAATGATAACCCTCCCATGGCTGGACTTTGCCGCGGAACACGTAATAGCTCCAGCAGGTATAGCCAAGAATAACCGGAATAATCAGCAGCGCGCCCACCAGCATAAAGCCCTGGCTTTGCGGCGGGGCGGCGGCCTGCCACAAGGTAATCGATGGCGGAATAATATGCGGCCAGATGCTGATCCCCAGGCCGCTAAAGCCGAGAAACACCAGGCCCAGCGTTAGGGTGAAAGGCGAGACATGGCGGTCGTGCAGAGGCAGTGTGCGCCACAGCCAGGCGCTAATCAGGAGCACCAGCAGCGGCACCGGCAGCAGGAAATAGAGATTCGGCAGGCTGAACCAGCGGGCGGCGATCGCCGGGTGCGCCAGCGGCGTCCACAGGCTGATGACGGCAAACACCGCCAGCAGGGCAACCAGCAACTGTCGCGACGCGCTGCGCATCCGCTGCTGCAGCGCGCCTTCGCTCTTCATCACCAGCCAGGTAGCGCCGAGCAGCGCATAGGCCACGCACAGCCCGAGTCCGCAAAACAGGCTGAACGGGGTCAGCCAGTCAAACATGCCGCCGCTGAAGGCGCGACCGCTGACGGTAAAACCGTCGATCACCGCTCCGACCACCACGCCCTGGCTGAAGGTCGCCAGCAGGGAACCGCCAAAGAAGGCGCGGTCCCAGAATGGCCGGTGCGACGGCGTGGCCTGGAAACGAAATTCAAAGGCCACGCCGCGAAAGATCAGGCCGATCAGCATCAGGGTCAGGGGGATCGACAGGGCGTCGATTATCACCGCGTAGGCGAGGGGAAAGGCGCCAAACAGACCGGCGCCGCCCAGCACCAGCCAGGTCTCATTGCCATCCCATACCGGGGCGACGCTGTTCACCATCACGTCGCGCTCTGTGCTGCCCCGGACCGTGCCGAACAGCATGCCAATGCCCAGATCAAAGCCGTCCATGACGATGTACATCAGCGTGGCAAAGACGATAATCACGAACCAGATCACCGATAATTCGATACCCATTAGCGAGACTCCTTCTGCAGATAACCTTCAGTAGCGGCGGACAGCGGGCGGGCTGGCGTACCGGTTGTCGCGGGTTGCACCTCCTGCGGCCCCTTGCGGATCAGGCGCAGCATGTAGCTGTAGCCGACCCCGAAGACGGCGCTGTAAACCACAATAAAGGTTAACAAACTGACCGACATATGCAGATCGCCGTGGGCGGAAACCGCCTCGGCGGTGCGCTGAACGCCATACACCACCCATGGCTGGCGGCCCACTTCGGTAGTCACCCAGCCGGCGAGAATCGCAATCAGTCCTGAGGGGCCCATCCACAGGGCAAAGCGGAGAAACGGCCGCGAGTGGTACAGCCGGTCGCCGCGGCGCAGCCACAGGGCCAGCGCCCCGAGCAGCAACATCAGCATGCCGAGACCAGCCATCAGGCGAAATGACCAGAACACCACGGTGGAGTTTGGCCGATCCTCAGGGGCGAACTCCTTCAGCGCCGGCACCTGTTTATCCAGGCTGTGGGTGAGGATCAGACTGCCCAGCGCCGGGATCTCAAGCCCGTAGCGGGTGCGCTCCTGTTCCATATCTGGCCAGCCAAACAATAATAACGGCGTCGGCTCGCCGGGCGGGTTTTCCCAGTGGCCCTCAATGGCGGCGATTTTTGCCGGCTGGTGTTTCAGGGTGTTCAGGCCATGCATATCGCCGATCAGCGCCTGGACCGGCGCGACCAGCAGCGTCATCCATAGCGCCATGGAGAACATCTTGCGGATCGCTGGCGACTGATTGCCGCGCAGCAGATGCCAGGCCGCCGAGGCGCAGACGAACAGCGCGCTGCTGAGAAATGCCGCCACCGTCATGTGCAGCAAGCGGTAGGGGAACGACGGGTTAAAGATCACCGCCAGCCAGTCGACGGGCACCACCTGGCCATCGACGATCTCAAAGCCCTGCGGGGTCTGCATCCAGCTGTTGGAAGCGAGGATCCAGAAGGTCGAGATGATAGTCCCCAGCGCCACCATGCAGGTGGCGAAAAAGTGCAGCCCCGGCCCCACGCGGTTCCAGCCGAAGAGCATGACCCCGAGAAAACCGGCTTCCAGAAAGAACGCCGTCAGGACTTCATAGGTCAGCAGGGGGCCGGTGATGCTGCCCGCGAACTGCGAAAAACCGCTCCAGTTAGTGCCGAACTGATAGGCCATCACCAGCCCGGACACCACTCCCATACCGAAGTTGACGGCGAAGATCTTCGACCAGAAATGGTACAGCGAGCGCCAGGTGGGATTTTTGCTTTTCAGCCACAGGCCTTCGAGAACCGCCAGGTAGCTTGCCAGGCCAATGGTGATGGCGGGAAAGATAATATGAAACGAGACCGTAAAGGCGAATTGAATTCGCGCCAGATGGAATGCATCAAGACCGAACATGCAGGACTCCACAACAAAATTGATTCAGCGCAATTTTAGGCAGGGTGGCGGCAAGGGGGCAGAGGCAGTCGGTTCATTTTTTATCATAACAGTTGGCGGCTGTTATGATCTTTTTGCCGGTCTCCGGGGACCGCCTACATGGAAATCCCCCCAATGAAAAGCGTCATTTTTAACGCTGAAAGCAAAGCCAGATTGTTGGCCAGGAAAATATTAATAATCTATTTCACTGTATTATCGTAGTCTTACGGATCAGCTTAGACCTGTAGCTGCCCGGGAAAGCGCGGTCGTTTAATTTTTGTGAGCAATATCCTCTGATTACGACAGATATAGCATTTTATTATCTGTTCTTTATTAATGAATTTAACGTCTGCACACGTTTGTTAGTATGAGAATCAGTAAAAAGGATGAGTCAGTTAATTATGAATTAAATAATTTTAAATTGTCGTGTTTAGCCGTGCTTTGTATTTTATTCTCAGGATATCAATAAAAGGGAATGGTCATGTCAGAAAAAGGATTACATAGCTTATGTATTACCATCGGTATCATGTTCATTTTTTGGTTATGCATCATATCGTTTTTTTGGACAATTTTCTCGTGAACCTTTCCTGCGGGCGTTCTGTGTGACCGGGTTGCGCTGTTTTGCATAACAGTTACTTAAAAGTGTTAATTTATAACAACTGATATATGATAAAGGGAGGTTGCAGCAAGGAAAGGGTGACAATGAAAAAGTATCAACAGCTGGCGCAGCAGCTGACCGACCAGATCGCGCTTGGCGTCTGGTTGCCGGGCGATCGGCTCCCCTCGCTGCGCGAGCAGGTGGTCAGCAGCGGCATGAGCTTTATGACCGTCAGCCATGCCTATCAGCTACTGGAAAGCCAGGGGCGCATCGTCGCCCGACCGCAGTCGGGATATTACGTCGCTCCCCAGCCGGTGAAGCTTCGTCAGCCGGCGCCGCCTGCTCAGGTGACCCGCGATGAAGCGGTCGATATCAATACTTACATCTTTGAGGTGCTCCAGGCCAGCCGCCAGGCGTCAATGCTGCCCTTTGCCTCGGCCTTCCCGGACCCGCGTCTCTTTCCACTCCAGCAGCTTAACCGTTCGCTGGCGCAGGTGAGTAAAACCGCCACCGCCATGAGCGTGATTGAGAACCTGCCGCCGGGCAACGCGGAGCTACGGCACGCCATTGCCCGGCGCTATGCCCTGCAGGGGATGAACGTCTCGCCCGACGAGATCGTCATTACCGCCGGAGCGCTGGAGGCGCTAAACCTCAGCCTGCAGGCGGTGACCGAGCCCGGCGACTGGGTGGTGGTGGAAAATCCCTGTTTCTACGGAGCCCTGCAGGCGCTGGAGAGGCTGCGTCTGAAGGCGCTGTCGGTGGCCACCGACGTCAAAGAGGGCATTGACCTGACGGCGCTGGAGGCGGCCCTGCAAAACTATCCGGTCAAGGCCTGCTGGCTGATGACCAACGGCCAGAACCCACTCGGCTTCACCCTCAGCGCCGAAAAAAAAGCAGCGCTGGTGGCGTTGCTGGCGCGCTATGACGTGATGCTGATTGAAGATGATGTTTACAGCGAGCTCTACTTTGGCCGCGAGAAGCCGTTGCCGGCGAAGTTCTGGGATCAACAGGATATGACGCTGCACTGCAGTTCGTTTTCAAAATGTCTGGTGCCCGGCTTTCGCATCGGCTGGGTGGCGGCCGGGAAACAGGCGCGGCGGATCCAGCAGCTGCAGCTGATGAGTACGCTCTCCACCAGCTCGCCGATGCAGTTAGCCCTGGTGGATTACCTGTCGACCAAACGCTATGACGCCCATCTGCGCCGTCTCCGCCGCCAGCTGGCGGAACGTAAACAGCAGGCCTGGCAGGCGCTGCTGCGCCATCTGCCGCCGGAGGTCACTATCCATCACAGCGACAGCGGCTATTTTCTGTGGATCGAACTACCGGAAGGGGCCGACGCCAGCGTGCTGAGCGCCAGGGCGCTGGCGTCGCACATCAGCATCGCCCCGGGAAAAATGTTCTCCACCTCCGCCAGCTGGACCTCGTTTTTCCGCTTTAATACCGCCTGGGGCTGGGGAGAACGCGAAGAGCAGGGGGTGAAGCGCCTGGGCGAGCTAATTCGTGAGCAGCTTTCCTGATCGCTTTGACTATTTTTCGCCGCGATAAACAATCGCTAAAAATAAACGAAGATGGATTTTTATCGAGGCCGGTCATTATTTTACCGGCGCTCACCATAGGAAATACGCATACCCCTCCTTTTTCTCTAACTCGTTGTCTATAATCCATAAAGTCAGTCTTGTGTTGGCGATTTTTGCGTAATGCGTCCCGGGTCACAACCTGAATAAATTCCCCCGAGGGCGTTAATCCGCTGACTACCCTTATTTCAGGAGATATTTTTACGGCACGGCTGCCGCTAATTCCCTTGTGACAGGAGTAACACCTGATGAGCAAAAAATTGGCCCGTTGCAGCCTTTATGTGCTGGGGGTGGCCTGCCTGACCGTCCAGGCGGCTGAGCCACTCACCTCGCTGGATAAACCGGAAGGGCGGCTGGATATTATTGCCTGGCCGGGGTATATCGAACGCGGTCAGACCGACAAGCAGTACGACTGGGTCAGCCAGTTTGAAAAGGAGACCGGCTGTCAGGTTAATGTGAAAACTGCCGCCACCTCTGACGAAATGGTTAGCCTGATGGCCAAGGGCGGCTACGATCTGGTGACTGCCTCGGGCGATGCTTCGCTGCGTCTGATCATGGGCAAACGCGTTCAACCGATTAACACAGCGCTGATTGCCGGGTGGCACACTCTCGACCCGCGCATTGCGCAAGGGGCATGGTTTAACGTCGGGGGCAAAGTTTACGGCACGCCGTATCAGTGGGGACCGAATCTGCTGATGTACAACACCCGCGTATTCCCGACGCCGCCGGACAGCTGGAGCGTGGTCTTCGTGAAGCAGGATCTTCCGGATGGCAAAACCAATCAGGGGCGGGTGCAGGCCTATGATGGCCCGATCTATATCGCCGACGCTGCGCTGTTTGTCAAAGCCACCCAACCGCAGCTGGGGATCGAAGATCCCTATCAACTGACCGAAACCCAGTACAACGCGGTGCTGAAGGTGCTGCGTGACCAGCAACCGCTGATCCACCGCTACTGGCATGACGCCACCGTGCAGATGAACGACTTCAAAAACGAAGGGGTGGCCGCCTCCAGCTCGTGGCCCTATCAGGCCAACGGCCTGAAGGCGGAAGGCCAGCCTGTCGCTACCGTATTTCCGAAGGAGGGGGTGACCGGCTGGGCGGATACCACCATGCTGCACAGCGAGGCGAAGCACCCGGTCTGCGCTTATAAATGGATGAACTGGTCGCTCACGCCGAAGGTGCAGGGCGATGTAGCGGCCTGGTTCGGCTCGCTGCCGGTGGTGCCTGAGGGCTGTAAAGCCAGCGCGCTGCTCGGAGAGAAAGGCTGTGAGACCAACGGCTATGACCAGTTTGCCCGCATCCACTTCTGGAAAACGCCGGTTGCCGAGGGGGGGAAATACGTTCCCTACAGCCGCTGGACGCAGGACTACATTGCGATAATGGGCGGCCGCTAAGGATCGGAGGCAAACAATGACGTACGCGGTCGAGTTTCAGAATGTATCGCGCCTGTATGGCGATGTGCGGGCGGTGGACGGGGTCAGCATTGGCATCCGCGACGGCGAGTTTTTCTCCATGCTGGGACCTTCGGGCTCGGGGAAAACTACCTGCCTGCGGCTGATTGCCGGTTTTGAGCAGCTCTCCGGCGGCACCATCCGGATCTTCGGTCAGCCGGCCAGCGAGCTGCCGCCCTGGCAGCGGGACGTCAATACCGTGTTCCAGGACTATGCGCTGTTTCCCCATATGTCGATCCTCGACAATGTCGCTTACGGCCTGATGGTCAAAGGCGTGGCGAAGAAAGCGCGCCATGCCCGCGCCCAGGAGGCGCTGGAGAAGGTGGCCCTCGGTTTTGCGCACCATCGCAAGCCCTCCCAGCTCTCTGGCGGTCAGCGGCAGCGGGTCGCCATCGCCCGGGCGCTGGTGAACCAGCCGCGGGTGCTGCTGCTCGACGAGCCGCTGGGCGCCCTGGATTTAAAGCTGCGCGAGCAGATGCAGGTGGAGCTGAAAAAGCTGCAGCAGTCGCTGGGGATCACCTTCATCTTCGTCACCCACGACCAGAGCGAAGCGCTGTCGATGTCCGATCGCGTGGCGGTGTTTAACAACGGGCGCATTGAGCAGGTGGATGCCCCGCAGGATCTTTATCTGCATCCGAAGACCGCCTTTGTCGCCGGTTTTGTCGGCACCGCCAACGTCTTTGAGGCCGAGGCGGCCCGGCGGCTATGCGGCCTGGCGGGCTGCTGGTCGCTGCGCCCGGAACATGTTCGCCTGCAGGGCGGCGGCGAAGTGCAGGTGCAGGGTGTGGTGCAGGCGGTACAGTATCAGGGGGCGGCAACGCGGATCGAGCTCCGGCTGGCGGATGGCGACAAGCTGCTGGTCAGCCAGGCCAATATCGACGGCGCGGCGGCGGCGAGCGTTCCGCGAACCGGGCAAACGGTGCAGGCGTCATGGTCGCGTGCGGCGATGACCCCGCTGGAAAGCGGAGGCTGAGATGACCATGGCGATTGTTCCTGCGCAGGCCGGACGCGTATCGGGGATCTTCTGGCGCCGGCCGGCGCTGGGCCTGTTTTTGCTGCTGCTTGGGCCGTTGATGTGGTTTGGCATCGTCTATCTGGGATCGCTGCTGACCCTGCTGTGGCAGAGTATCTATACTTTTGACGACTTCACCATGTCGGTGACCAGCGACTTCACGCTGGCCAATCTGCAGGCGCTGTTCAACCCTGCCAACTACGACATTATCGTTCGCACCCTGGTCATGGCGCTGTGCGTGACGCTGGCCAGTGCCCTGCTGGCGCTGCCGATGGCCTGGTATATGGCGCGCTACACCAGCGGCAAAATGAAGGCCTTCTTTTATATCGCGGTCATGCTGCCGATGTGGGCCAGCTATATCGTCAAAGCCTACGCGTGGGTGCTGCTGTTAGCCAAAGATGGCGTGGCGCAGTGGTTCCTCGGCCATCTCGGGCTGGAAGGGGCGCTGAACGCTCTGCTGACCGTCCCGGCGGTGGGCGGCAACACCTTATCCACCTCCGGACTCGGACGCTTCCTGGTCTTCGTCTACATCTGGCTGCCTTTTATGATCCTGCCGGTGCAGGCGGCGCTGGAGCGTATCCCGGGCTCTTTGCTGCAGGCCTCGGCCGATCTTGGCGCCGCCCCGCGGCAGACCTTCCGCTACGTGGTCCTGCCGCTGGCTATTCCCGGGATTGCCGCCGGGTCTATCTTCACCTTTTCGCTGACGCTGGGCGATTTTATCGTGCCGCAGCTGGTCGGCCCGCCGGGGTACTTTATCGGCAATATGGTTTACTCGCAGCAGGGGGCGATCGGCAATATGCCGATGGCGGCGGCGTTTACCCTCGTGCCGATCGTGCTGATTGCCCTTTATCTGGCGTTCGTGAAACGTCTGGGAGCCTTCGATGCACTCTGAACGCGCACCCTGGTATCTGAAACTGGCGACATGGGGCGGGGTGGTCTTTCTCCACTTTCCGCTGCTGATCATCGCCATCTATGCTTTTAATACGGAAGATGCCGCCTTCAGTTTTCCGCCGCAGGGGCTGACGCTGCGCTGGTTCAGCGAGGCGGCAGGGCGCAGCGATATTCTGGAGGCAGTGACGTTGTCACTTAAAATTGCCGCCCTGTCGACGGCCATCGCCTTAGTGCTTGGCACGCTTGCTGCAGGAGCCCTGTGGCGGAGCACCTTTTTTGGTAAGAACGCGGTGTCGCTACTGCTGCTGCTGCCCATCGCCCTGCCGGGGATTATTACCGGCCTGGCGCTCCTGACCGCCTTTAAAGCGGTCGGCCTTGAGCCTGGGCTGCTGACCATCGTGGTGGGGCACGCGACCTTCTGCGTGGTGGTGGTGTTTAACAACGTCATCGCCCGCTTCCGCCGGACCTCCTGGAGCCTGGTGGAGGCCTCGATGGATTTGGGGGCGACCGGCTGGCAGACCTTTCGCTACGTGGTGCTGCCCAATCTGGGATCGGCGCTGCTGGCGGGCGGGATGCTGGCATTCGCCCTGTCATTTGATGAAATCATCGTCACGACTTTTACCGCAGGGCATGAGCGAACTTTGCCGCTGTGGTTACTGAATCAGCTGGGGCGGCCGCGAGATGTGCCCGTCACCAACGTTGTCGCGCTGTTGGTGATGCTGGTAACAACGATACCAATCTTAGGGGCCTGGTGGCTCACCCGCGACGGCGATAACGTCGCCGGAAACGGGAAATAAAACCATGAAACAGGATAATGCTATGCAACACAACCTCTTGATAAACGGTAAGTTAGTGGCAGGTGAAGGCGAGAAGGTGCCGGTATACAACCCTGCGACCGGCGATGTGATCCTGGAGATTGCCGAAGCGACAGCGGCCCAGGTGGATGCCGCCGTTGAGGCGGCGGATCGGGCGTTCGACGCCTGGAGCCAGACGACGCCGAAAACGCGCGCGGAATGTCTGCTGAAGCTGGCGGATGCCATCGCGGCGCAGGCGGAGACCCTGGCGCAGCTGGAGTCGCTGAACTGCGGCAAGCCGCTGCACTGCGTGCTTAACGATGAGATGCCGGCCATTGCGGACGTTTTCCGCTTCTTCGCCGGCGCCGCCCGCTGCCTGCCGGGAATGGCGGCCGGAGAGTATCTGGAAGGGCATACCTCGATGATCCGTCGCGACCCGGTGGGCGTGGTGGCCTCCATCGCGCCGTGGAACTATCCCCTGATGATGGCGGCCTGGAAGCTGGGCCCGGCGCTGGCGGCAGGCAACTGCGTGGTGCTAAAACCCTCCGAGATCACCCCGCTGACGGCGCTGAAGCTGGCTGAGCTGGCAAAAGATATTTTCCCGGAAGGGGTGGTCAACGTACTGTTCGGCCGCGGCAAAACGGTGGGCGATCCGCTGACCGCCCACGCGAAAGTGCGAATGGTTTCCCTGACCGGGTCGATTGCCACCGGCGCGCATATCATCGGCCATACCGCCTCGTCGATTAAACGTACCCATATGGAGCTGGGCGGTAAGGCGCCGGTCATCGTCTTTGACGACGCGGATATCGATGCGGTGGTGGATGGCGTTCGGACCTTCGGGTTTTACAACGCCGGCCAGGACTGTACGGCCGCCTGCCGGATCTACGCCCAACAGGGTATTTATGAGCAGCTGGTGGAGAAGCTCGGGGCGGCGGTGGCCAGCCTGAAAATGGGAGCGCCGGAGGATGTCGCCACCGAGCTGGGACCGCTGAGCTCGCTGGCCCATCTTGAGCGCGTCAGCGCCGCGGTGGAAGCCGCAAAGGCGCTACCGCATATTAAAGTGGTGACCGGCGGCAATCGGGCGGACGGCGCGGGCTATTATTTCCAGCCGACGCTGCTCGCCGGCGCCCGGCAGGAAGACGCCATCGTGCAGCGCGAAGTGTTTGGCCCGGTGGTCAGCGTGACGCCTTTCAGCGATGAAGCGCAGGCCCTGAGCTGGGCAAATGACTCCCAGTATGGTCTGGCCTCTTCGGTGTGGACGAAAGATGTTGGCCGCGCCCACCGGCTCAGCGCCAGGCTGCAGTATGGCTGCACCTGGGTCAATACCCACTTTATGCTGGTGAGTGAAATGCCGCATGGCGGCCAGAAGCTGTCGGGCTATGGGAAAGACATGTCGATGTACGGCCTTGAGGATTACACCGTGGTCCGCCATGTGATGGTTAAACATGGCTAACGGATTGACCCATAAGCGGCAACGAATGATTACGCAATGGGTGTGTTAGTTCGCTAATAGTCACGATGGCAAAAATGGTTAAAACTCGCGGCGGAGAATGTGAGATTATTCTGATACCCCTTCAAGAGCTAAGCCATCGTGAGTGCCGGAGATAAGCGCCGGATGGGGTTCGCCAGTCACCCTGGGCGCGTCGCGCCCGGCGGGTGAGGCGGCAACGTCGCGGTTTGCGACCCAATACCGGCCCCTGCCTGATGGCAGGGGCTTTTTTTATGTCCGCACTAAGCCAGGAAGAGGAGTATGCCAGCGATGCTGGCGCAGGAAGGAAATCGCGTTAACCGTGTTCAGCGCTTGGTTTTTTTGCTCGGCAAGCTGGCGCTGCGACGGTCCCGTATATAGGAAATAAGATTATACACCGCCGCGACCAGCAGGATCAGCGCGATGACCAGGGTGATGATTCCGGACATATCCACCTCGAAATATAAAAGCGCACAGCGCTAAAAACATTACCAATAGTTATGAATGTAAGTATTCTCTGAAGAGAAGGCAAATGATATTTGTTGTCATTTAGCGCTATCGGGGGCCCTCGCCAGCGAGGCCTGACATGAAAAGGTTAAGTTACAACGGCTTGTAGCCGCCTTTTATCTTATTAAGATCCAGCGCCTGCGCGGTATATCGCATTTTCGGCCAACGCGCGATAATCTTTTGGTTTGCGATTGGCGAAATATTATCTTTATCAGACGAATCAGATTGCGCTGAACAGAAACTATTTCACGACGATAAATAAGTCTTTTATATTTACGGTTAACGGGTAATATTTATTCGCAATATTTAATAACCGGCGCGTCAATCCGCCATACGCGCCAGCGCGTTGGCGCACGCTCCCGGGTTTGACTTTCCGCCGCCGCTCATGCGATCATTTCACGCATATTCGGTTTTAACGTTGATGTCGCTGTGAAAATTTTTGCTTTTATTCTGCTGGCTGTCGGCACCGTGGCGCTGAGCTATGGTAACGCGCCGGCAAAACGTATTCAGGGCTGTGAGAGCGCGGGAGTGGGGCAGGCCGTTTGCGCCGCCGCCGAATGGGATAGTGAGAAAGTGAATGTTTTGCCTCATTATAACCCTGCGCTAAACAAGGTTATTATCGCAGGCCACTCAGCCCGTATTGTTTATGACCCTAATATAGGCGCGAGCCTCCGCACGTAAAAAAGCAGCCCAGAGGGCTGCTTTTTTAGGTTTCGTTGCTGAGTAAAATGATTAAAACCAGCCAAATCTCACCGACAGCAGGCTGATAAGCGCGAACGCGGCGCAGACATTAATCATAACGACGGTCTTGCTGGAGACATCCATAACGCCACCTTAATGAGTAAGTCCCTAAAGGTATAGTACGGCGGGCGCGGTTGCGCTATCGGATTAAGACGAATCGGGCTTTGTTCTGAATATTCAGCCCGATTCTGAATTTGTTATACAGGTATCTCTGAATCACGACGTCATGGCAGATAATTATCCCACCATGGAACGCTCCTCAGGGAAGGAAAACGAAGAATGACGTTATATCAAAAAATGTTGGTGTTTTACGCCATTATGGGCGTGATCTGCGCCGTAATTAGCTGGTTTTTAACCAAAGAGAGCCGGGTGATCCGCCTGCTGGCGGCCCTGTTGATCGGCGCCACCTGGCCGTTCAGCTTCCCGATGGCGCTACTCGTCTCGCTGTTTTAACGCTCCGGCGGCGGACGACAGAAAAGGGTGGCGGCATGGATAAGGTTACTGTATAAAAACACAGTAACCTTATCATGGAGGCAAACAGGTGAACGGTTTCTTTTCGTCCGTCGCAGGCGCCACATTGCGTTGGCTCGATCTTCCGGGAGAGGGGCTTCCGCTGGTGTTTATCCACGGCCTCGGCTGCGCGTCATCTTACGACTACCCCCGCGTCGCCAGCGCCCCCGCGCTCAACGGGCGGCGCAAAATACTTATCGATCTACCGGGCTTCGGCTATAGCGATAAACCGCACGACTTTAGTTACAACATACATAGCCAGGCGCAAGCGGTGGAGCAAGTCCTCGACCACCTGCGCCTGCAGCGCTTCGCGCTGTACGGGCATAGCATGGGGGGAAGCATCGCCATCGAAGCGGCAGGGTTGCTGGCGGGGCGGGTGACCACGCTACTGGTTTCTGAACCCAACCTGGTCGCCGGAGGCGGCGAGTACAGCCGGCGCATAGCGGCGCAGTCAGAGGCGGCCTTTATCGCCGAAGGTTACGCCAGGATGCTGGCGGAAGAGCGCTCGCCCTGGGCCGGCTGTTTGCAAAACAGCGCCCCCTGGGCCGTCTGGCGAGCCGCCAGCAGCCTGATACACGGCAGCGACACCCCCTGGTTTACCCAGCTCTGCCAGCTGCGCTGTCAGAAGATGCTGATCGTCGGCGAGCAGTCGCTCCCTTATGCGGATATCGAACGGGTAGAGGCGCAAGGGATCCCGGTCGGGATTGTGCCCCAAGCGGGGCACTCGATGGCGTGGGAAAACCAGGAAGGGCTGGCGCAGCTTATCGCCAGCCACGGCTAAGGGGGGGGACGGCGTCAGAATGGCAGTTCGCGAGGCTGGGTCTGGAGCGTTATCCAGCGCAGCTCGGTAAATTCCGCAATCCCGGCCCGGCCGCCGAACCGGCCATAGCCGGAGGCTTTGCAGCCGCCAAACGGCATTTGCGCTTCATCATGAACGGTTGGGCCATTGATATGGCAAATGCCGGTTTGCAGACGTTGCGCCAGGTTCCACGCTCTGGCGCTGTCGCGGCTGTAGACCGCAGCGGAAAGGCCATAGTCGCTGTCGTTGGCTACCGCCAGCGCCTCTTCATCGTTATTAACGCGAATAATCGCTTTTACCGGGCCGAAGGACTCTTCGTTCCACAGCCGCATCTCGCGGGTGACGCCGTCCAGCAAGGTAGGCGCCATGTGGGTATCGCTGGCTTTGCCGCCGGTCAGCAGGCGGGCGCCTTTGGCTAAGGCATCGTCGATTAACGCGTTGCAGCGGGTGACGGTGTTCATGTCGACCACCGGGCCGGTCAGGCTGGCAGGGAGAGAAGCGGCGCGCCTGGTCAGCAGAGGGATAAAGCGCTCCGCCACGGCGTTGTCGACAATAATGCGCTCGGTGGACATGCAGATCTGTCCGGCGTTGGCGAAGGCGCCAAAAATGGCGCCCGCCGCCGCCTGCTCAATGTCGGCATCGTCGAGGACCAGCAGCGGCGCTTTGCCACCGAGCTCCAGCACCGCCGGTTTCAGATACTGCCCGCAGGTGCGGGCGATAATCCGCCCCACCGGCGTGGAGCCGGTAAAGTTAACGCGCCGCACCGCCGGATGGGCGATCAGAGACTCCACCAGCGCCGGCGCTTCTTGAGGCGCGCAGGTGAGATAGTTCACCACGCCCGGCGGGAAGCCCGCCGCGTCGAGGGCGTCGATAATCAATCCTTGTGTAGCCGGGGAGAGCTCAGCGCCCTTGAGGATCACCGTGTTGCCGCAGGCCAGCGGCGTCGCCAGTGCCCGGGTGGCAAGGATCAGCGGCGCGTTCCACGGCGCCATGCCCAGCACTACGCCGGCACCCTGGCGGACCCCCATCGCCAGATTGCCCGGCACGTTGGATGGAATGATCTGCCCTTCGATCTGGGTGGTCAGCGCCGCCGCTTCGCGCAGGATATCGGCCGCCAGATGGACATTAAATCCCGCCCAGTGGGCGGTGGCGCCGGTCTCCGCCGCCATGGCGGCGATAAATTTAGCTTCCCGCAGCAGCATATGTTCCGCCGCGTCGAGCAGTAAGCGTCGCCGTTCCGCCGGGGATGTATCGCGCCACTGCGGGAAGGCGCTGGCCGCGGCCTCGACGCAGCGTTTACCGTCGGCGAGGCTGGCGGCAGCGGCAACCGAGGCGATGTCGTCGTGGGCAGGGTGGCGCCGGGTAAAGGTCCGATGGTCTTCGGCATCGTGCCACTGGCCGGCAATGTACAGATTGCAGGTGATTGTCATGGAGGTAACCTCTTATTCTGCGGTTCCTCCAGTGTACCGGTCGCGGCTGGCGGCGAGCGTGAGCGGGGCGGTTATCGCACATTTTTTTGCCGGAATTGTGCGTAGCTCACAACATCCCAACTGTACCTGGCGCAAAAAGCAGCGCGACGCCGTTTAAACCAGCAAATTCAGCGCGATTGGCATAAGGTGATAGCCATTGATTATTTGCCGGGGGCCAGGGGCTGTGCTGTTATTACGGTTCTTATAATCAATAATCAGGACTTATAACCATGTCTACAGGGAAAACCACGCTGGCGCTGCTGCTGAGCGCGCTGCTGCCGGCCAGCGCCGCATGGGCCGCGGGCAATGACACGCTGGTCTATTGCTCAGAGGCCTCCCCGGAGTCCTTCAACCCGCAGATCGCCAGCTCCGGCCCGTCGTTCGTCGCCAGCTCACAGGTGCTGTATAACCGCCTGGTCACCTTTGACCCGGTGAAGAACACGCCGATCCCGTCGCTGGCCACCGAGTGGCACGTCTCTGAAGATGGCAAAACCTGGACCTTCACGCTGCGTCAGGGAGTGAAGTTCAACAGCAATAAATTCTTCAAACCGACCCGCGATTTTAACGCCGACGACGTCCTGTTTTCGGTACTGCGCCAGATGGATCCTCAGCATCCTTATCACAAGGTGTCGCAGGGGAACTATGAGTACTTCCACGACGTGGGCCTCGATAAGCTGATTAAGTCGGTGAAAAAGGTCGATGACTATCACGTCCAGTTTGTGCTCAATCAGCCGAACGCGGCGTTTCTTGCCGACTGGGGAATGGACTTCGCCTCTATTCTGTCGGCGGAATATGGCGAGGCGATGCTGAAGAAAGGAACGCCAGAAAACGTCGATAACTGGCCTGTCGGCACCGGACCCTATGCTCTGCAGCAGTATAAAGTGGATTCGCAAATCCGCTATATCGCCAATCCCCACTACTGGGAAGGCGAGGTGCCGACGAAGCACCTGATCTTCTCCATCACGCCGAACGTCGAGACCCGACTGGCTAAACTGCAGACTAACGAGTGCCAGATTATTCCGGCGCCTTCGCCGGTACAGTTCCCGGTGATCAAGGGCAATAACGATCTGACGCTGCACGCCGTCGAGGCGCTGAACGTCGGCTATCTGGCGTTCAACACCGAGAAAAAACCGTTTGATAATGTGCTGGTGCGCCAGGCGTTAAACTACGCCACCGACAAACAGGCCATCGTTAGGGCGGTGTTCCTCGATTCCGGTACGGTGGCGAAGTCGCCGATCCCATCCACCATGCTCGGGTATAAAAAAGACCTCCCGGACTACGACTACGATCCGCAGAAAGCGAAGGCGCTGCTCAAACAGGCGGGTCTGGAGCAAGGGGCGGAAGTGACCCTGTGGTCGATGCCGGTTCAGCGGCCCTACAACCCGAACTCAAAACGCATTGCTGAAATGATCCAAAACGACTGGGCGAAAGTCGGGGTGAAAGCGAAGATCGTCAGCTATGAGTGGGGCGAATACCTGGCCGGCATGCGTAAAGGCGAACACGACAGCGCCCTGTACGGCTGGATGTCAGACAATGGCGACCCGGACAACTTTGCCGGCACGCTGCTCAGCTGTGATAATATCCAGACCGGCTCTAATGCCGCCCGCTGGTGCGATAAGTCGTATGACGCGCTGGTGAAGAAAGCCCTGCTGGTGAGCGATCCGCAGGCGCGCGCCAAACTCTACGAACAGGCGCAAGAGATCTTTTACCAGCAGGCGCCGTGGATCACCCTGGCGACCGGCAAGACCTTCTATGCCACCCGCAGCAACGTCAGCGGCTACACTGTGAGCATGATGGGGAGCGATTTTTCCAAAGCGAAGCTGAATTAAGTGAAAGGAGAACAGAATGGCACATCTGGATGAGGTCATCGTTAAAGTCGATGACATCCTTGCCGAGGGCGTTATCGCGCATATGAATGAGCTGCTGATCGCCCTGAGCGATGACGCGCAGCTCAGTCGTGAGGAACGCTATACTCAGCAGCAGCGCCTGCGCACCGCCATCGCTCACCATGGGCGACAGCATCAGGAAGAGCAGGACGCGCGCCGCGAGCAGTTGACCAAAGGCGGCGCGATCCTCTGAACAGTCGCTCAGAACTGGCGTCTGGCCACCAGCCAGGCGCCCACCACCAGCATCACCGCGCCGCATAATGGCCCGATCAGCGCCCGCAGCGGTACGCCGTGGGCGCGAATTAAATCCATGATCAACCCGCCGACCAGCTGGCTGGCCACCAGTACCGCGATGGTGGTGGCTGCGCCCACGGTCTGATAGCCGCTGATGCTGGCGAAGACGAAAAAGGATCCCAGCATGCCGGGGATCAGCGTCCACCACTTCACGTTCAGGGCCAGCTCATGAAAGCCGGCGACACCCTGGCGCAGCAGCAACAAGGTCACGAAAATAACGATACCTACCAGCGAATTGAGCAGCATGGCGATGAGGATCGTCGACACCGACTGGGTGATGCGCACCATCAGGGTGTTCTGCACCACCAGGCCTACGCCGGCGGCCACCAGAAAGGCGAGGGTAAGCGACCCATTCATGCCTGGCCGTCCGGGTCCTGGCGCGCATCAAGCTGCAGCTGCATAAAGGTCAGATCCAGCCAGCGACCAAATTTGGTTCCCACCTGCGGCATCTGCCCGGTGGTGATAAAGCCCAGCGTTTCATGCAGGTGCAGCGAGGCGTGGTTCTGCGACTCGATCCCGGCGACCATCACATGTTTATTCAGCCGACGCGCTTCGGCGATCAAGGCGACCAGAAGTTTGCGGCCCAGGCCTTTCCCCTGGTGCTCGGGGTGAACGTACACCGAATGCTCCACGGTGTGGCGAAAGCCGTCAAACGTGCGCCAGTCGCCAAAGGAGGAATAGCCGGTGATGACGCCGTTTTCCTCGCTCACCAGCACCGGAAAGCCTGCCAGCTGGCGGGCTTCAAACCATGCGATGCGGTTGTCGGTATCCACGGTTTTGTCATTCCAGATAGCGGCGGTATGCACGACGGCGTGGTTATAGATCTCGGCGATCGCCGCGCAATCGTCTTTAATGGCAGGGCGGATGGACATAGCAAACCTCAGTTTTCGTACACTATAGTAGTACGATATTATTACAATAATGAACGCCACGCTGTCATCCGTTTTCAGCAAATTTTTTCCTGATGGGCCAGGGGTTATGCGGCCCGACGGGCGGTTGTGTAATGCCTGCGCCCACACTATAGTGTTACGTTATGAATACTATAGAAGACAACCTCAATCAGCGTATCAGCGCGCGCATCCGCATCGAGCGCGAATCCCGTGGCTGGTCGCTGAACGACCTGGCCGAACGGGCGGGCGCCTCGCGGGCGATGATCCATAAAATCGAGCGCGGCGAAAGCAGCCCGACGGCGTCGATGCTGGGCCGCCTTTCCGGCGCCTTCGGCATCAGTATGTCGACCCTGATCGCCAGGGCGGAAATGCAGGAAGGCAAGCTGCTGCGTTTTGCCAGCCAGCCGGTATGGCACGACCCGCAAAGCCACTATCTCCGCCGCCACGTTTCGCCGCGCAGCGATCTGCCCATTGACCTGGTGCAGATCGAGCTGCCGCCCGGCAGCGATGTGCCGATGCCGGCTTCGTCCTATGCGCTGGCCCGCCAGCTGATCTGGCTGCAGCGGGGCGAGCTGGTGTTCCTGGAAGGGAATACCCGCCACGAGATGCAGACCGGGGACTGTCTGGAGCTCGGCCCACCGAACGACTGCCGCTTTATCAATGAATCCGCAGAGACCTGCGTCTATCTGGTGGTGCGCCTTAATCAATCGCCATCCGGCTCTTAATGATAAAGCGCATTGTGCATAAAGCAGCTAGCCTCAGTACTGTCTGCTAACAAGAGGAGTTTGCTATGTCAGAACAACCGCAACGCCATCGCCGCTGGGTACTGGCTTCCCGTCCCCATGGTGAACCGACGGCAGAGCATTTCCGCCTGGAAGAGCGCGAGGTGCCCACCCCGGGGCCGGGTCAGGTTCTGCTGCGTACCGTTTATTTATCGCTGGATCCCTATATGCGCGGGCGGATGAGCGACGCGCCGTCCTATTCACCGCCGGTGGCCATCGGCGCGGTGATGGTGGGCGGGACCGTGAGTCGCGTCGTGACCTCGCAGCATGATGATTTTCAACCCGGCGACTGGGTGCTGGGCTACAGCGGCTGGCAGGATTATGAGCTTTCCGACGGCAGCGGGCTGGTGAAGCTGGGGGACAACCCGCAGCACCCGTCCTGGTCGCTGGGGGTGCTGGGGATGCCGGGCTTCACTGCCTACATGGGATTACTGGACATTGGCCAGCCGAAACCGGGTGACACGCTGGTGGTCGCTGCGGCCACCGGGCCGGTGGGCGCTACGGTCGGACAGATCGGCAAAATTAAGGGCTGCCGTACCGTCGGCGTCGCCGGCGGCGCGGAGAAATGTCGCTATGCGGTTGACACCTTAGGCTTTGATGTCTGCCTTGACCATCGCGCGGCGGACTTTGCCGAACAGCTGGCCCAGGCCTGCCCGCAGGGCATTGACGTCTACTACGAAAACGTCGGCGGCAAGGTTTTTGACGCGGTGCTGCCGCTGCTCAACACCGCGGCGCGGGTTCCGGTCTGCGGACTGGTGAGCGGCTATAACGCCACCGGTCTGCCGGACGGGCCGGACCGTCTGCCGCTGCTGATGGCGACCATCCTCAAGAAACGCATTCGGATGCAGGGCTTTATTATCGGCCAGGATTATGGGCATCGGATCGCGGAATTCCAGCAGCAGATGGGGCGCTGGGTGCAGGAGGTTAAAATTAAATATCGCGAACAGCTGATCGACGGTCTGGAGCAGGCGCCGCAGGCGCTGATCGGCCTGTTGAAAGGTGAAAACTTTGGTAAGGTGGTGATCCGCGTGTCGGCGGATGACTAATACGCCGGGTATAGCCTGAACGCGCCTCTCTCCCGGCCGGGAAGAGAGGCGCTGCATGAATATCAGGCGTAAAAGGCTAACCGCTGGGCGAGCAGTTCGACAAAGGCTTCGCGGTCCACATCCAGCATCAGGGTGGTATTGGGCGGATTGCCGGTCAGATGGTAGTAATCGACCACCGTCATCCCCTGGGTATATTTGCCTTCCGTTTCCACGCCGACCCAGCGCTCGATAGTGGTAAAGAGCTCCGGCTTGAGGAGCCAGGCGATGGTGCAGGGGTCGTGGAGCGGCGCGCCGTCGAAGCCCCACTTTTCGTCCTTGTGGTAGGCCATAAAGAAGTCGAGCAGTTCGGCGACGATGGTCGATACCGGATTGCCAATCTGGCGGAATCGCTCAATATCCGCAGGAAGGATCTGCGCCCGGTGGGTGACATCCAGGCCCGCCATCACCACCGGGATCCCCGAATGAAAGACCATCTCCGCCGCCTGCGGATCGACGTAGATATTAAACTCCGCCGCCGGCTGCCAGTTGCCCAGCCCCATAGCGCCCCCCATGATCACGATGCGGGCGATCTTCGCGTGCAGCTCAGGATGGCTGGCGAGCAGCAACGCCACGTTCGTCTGCGGCCCGGTGGCTACCAGCGTCACCGGCTCCTGACTTTCGCGCAGCACCCTGGCCATCAGCTCGACGGCGGTGCAGTTTTGCGGCGCAAAGGCCGGCTCCGGCAGGTTCGGGCCATCCAGTCCGCTTTCCCCGTGCACGTTATCGGCAATGATCAGATCGCGCATTAACGGCTTCCACGCGCCGCCGGCGACCGGAATATCCGCGCGGTTCAGCAGGGTCAGCATACGCAGCACGTTGCGCAGGGTCTTCTCCGGGGTCTGGTTGCCTGCGGAGGCGGTGACGGCTTTCACCTCCAGCTCCGGCGAGGCGAGGGCGAGGACCAGGGCGATCGCGTCATCATGTCCCGGATCGCAATCAATCATTATCGGCAGTGCCATAGCAGCTCCTTGTTGGCGTTGTTCTGTGACCAGACTAACGCTGCGGCGCGAGGCAGACGAGAAAGTGTGCAGAATAGTGTGATGGCTAGCACGGTTGCAGGGGCAATCGCGCGGTGAGTCGCGGCGGTCCTGCATCATCATGCCTCGCCTTGCGGTGGCGCAAGCTAGCGTCCGGCGCGGCGCGATAGAATAAAAATCGCTAATCCTTACGGATATTAATGGTTTGCTTTTCGGCGAGCGGATTCTTATCCTTAAGAAAACTCAAGAGGTTATGACGATGAAAGATGTAGTAGATAAATGCAGCACCAAAGGCTGCGCCATTGATGTCGGGACAATTATTGATAACGAGGACTGCGTCTACCGGGCTGAGAAGTTATTCCCGAGCCGCGAGGAAGCGGAGTCAACCGTAGCCGCCGTTCGCGAGCGTGCCGCCGCGGCGGCGCCGGCCAGTGAACCACCGCAGGTTGACTACACGCTCGCCGCCGCCGGCGACGAGGTGAAACTCGATCTGTCCATCGCCTTCTCCTGCCAGGCGGAAAAGATCATTTTCGAATTGTCCCTGAGAAACCTGCTGTAATCAGCGCCCCGGGCGCCAGCGCCTGAGGGTAACGCCTTCGCCCGCCGGTCCGCGGGCGAAGCCGGGCGTTACTCGAAGCGCCAGGCGAGGTTCAGCCCGATACCGTAGTTGCGTCCCGGCGCGGGCTCGTAGTAGCGTCCGTTGGACTCGTTAACGATGACGGACCCGACGTATTCGCGGTCGAACAGGTTGTCGACCCGGCCGAACAGATCCATATCCATCCTGCCATAGCTCCACTTATAGCCGGTCGTCAGGCCGACCACCGTCCAGGAAGGGGCTTTGGCGGTGTTTTCGTCATTCGCCATGATGTCGCTCATGTAGCGAATATCGCTCCCGGCGTACCAGCCCTGCTCCGGCTGATAGCCGAAGGAGGCGTAACCCATATTGCGCGCGATCCCCGGAATACGGTTGCCGTTGCAGCTGGCGTCGCCGCAGACGTTGGTGCGATAGGTCGCATCAAGCCATGTCCAGGCCGCCTTCAGGCGCCAGCTCTCGCCAAACTGCTGATCCAGTCCCAGCTCCATCCCCTGACGACGGGTCTTGCCGGCGTTTTTATAGCTGGTGCGCCCGCCGCTGCTGCTGTCGACCACGATCTCATTATCGGTATCGGTCTGGAACAGGGCGGCGGTGAGCAACCCATTGCCAATCCGCGTCTTGCTGCCGATCTCCACCGTGTCGTTGGTGGAGGGCTTCAGGCCGAAGTTGAGACCGCTCTGGTTATCGGCGCGGTATGACAGCTCGTTAATGGTCGGCGTCTCGAAGCCGCGGCCAGCGGAGAGGTAGACGTTCCAGGCGTCGGTCAGGGCATACTTCAGCGAGCCTGCGGGCAGCCATTTGTGATAGCTGGCATCGCCGCTGTCGTCGCCATTGCCTGGGGTGATGTAGTAATCATTCGAGTCGAACCATACCGAGCTGTAGCGCACCCCGGCATCGAGCGAAAGTTTGTCGGTGAGCTGCCACTGGGTTTGCAGGTAAGGGTCGACGTTCCACATCAGGTTACGTTCGTTACGGCGTAGCGCGCCCTATTCGCCATACTGCGGCGCGCCGTTGACCATCACAAAGTTTTCATAGCCCTTGCGGCGCTCGCTCATGTTCTCGTAGTCAAGACCGGCGGTCAGGGTGACCGGCACCAGCAGCTCGCCGCGATGGGTCAGCCGGGTATCGATCCCCTGGTAGTGGCGGGTGAGGTCGATCACCCCGCCGGCATGGCTCGGCTTCAGCTGCGGCGCGCGCGGGATCGACTGGTACTGGGTGGTTTCGCGTTCCCCGGCGTACATCATGACGCTGAGATCGTCCTGGTCGCTCAGCTGACGCTCGTAGCGCAGGCCAGCCTGGGTCTGCCGGGTATCCTTGCGGGTATTATACTGGTCGCCGCGCGGCGACTGGCGCGGGTTATCGCGCCATTCATCGGCGGTTAAGCCGCCGGCGTCATTGGCTTTGATATCAACACTATTCAGCAGCAGCGTCAGCTTACTGACGTCGTTGATGCGCACCCCCAGCCGGGCGTTGGCCAGATTTTTGCGCGCGCCGCTGTGATCGCGATAGCCATGGGTGGTGAAGCGGTTAGTCGACACCGTGTAATCCACATCGCCTGCGTGGCTGCCGTCGCCAACGGCGCCGGTGGCTTTCATCCCATAGTGCCAGGTGCCGAAGCTGCCATAGTAACTGCTGGCTTCCACGGTGGGCGGCTGGGTGCCGGTCTGGCTGGTGACATTGATCACCCCGCCGGACGAGTTACCGTAGAGGGCAGAGAAGGGGCCGCACAGCACCTCGAGGGTGTCGACGCTACCGATATCGATATTGGAGGTCTGCCCCTGGCCGTCGGGCATGGTCGCCGGGATGCCGTCCACATAGATGCGCAGCCCGCGCACGCCGTAGGTAGAGCGGGAGCCAAAGCCGCGAATCGACAACTGCAGATCCTGGGCATAGTTTTGTCGGTTCTGCACCTGCAGGCCCGGCACGGCGCCCAGCGATTCAGAGAGGTTGACGCGCGGCGCGGCCTGGCGCATCTCATCCCCATTGACCACGCTGACGGCGGCGGGGGTATCCAGTTCAGAAACAGTGGTTGGCGCAGCGGTCACCACCATGGTTTGTTCATCGGCGGCCTGGGCGGCGGCGATGAGCGGCAGCAGCAGGGCCGGCAGGGCCGCGTGTCGCACGGATAGGATTTTCATCGATAGTACTCGGGAGACGAACCAAATGGAACATATGTATATATGTTACCCCGTTTGTAAAATATTTAAAAATTATTAACTGCCGTTGGTTAACGGATAGTGCTCCAGGCTGACGAATTTACCGGGCAACAACAATTAGCGCTCCACTTTGAGATAATTAATGATTACTATTCGCATTCAAAATAAGGCAGAGCTATGACTTTGCCGCCGGAAGCGATGTCGGGTCAGCACATACAGGTTTATCAAAGGGAGTCGTCATGTCATTACGTCAGTTTGCCGCGCCGCGTCTGCGCCATTCACTGTTATTCACTTCTCTGCTGCTGGCAGGCAGCTTTAGCGCCCACGCCGCGGAAGAGATGCTGCGCAAGGCCGTCGGGAAAGGGGCCTACGAAATGGCCTACAGCCAGCAGGAGAACGCGCTGTGGGTCGCCACTTCGCAAAGTCGTTCGCTGGACAAAGGGGGGATTGTTTATCGTCTTGACCCCACCACCCTCGACGTGACGCAGATTATTCACAACGATCTGAAGCCGTTTGGCGCCGCTATCAACCATGCCACCGGTACGCTGTGGTTTGGTAATACCGTCGACAGCACCGTCACCGCCATTGACGCCAAAACCGGCGCTGTGAAGGGGCGACTGGTGCTGGACGAGCGTCAGCGCAGTGAAACCGTGCGCCCGCTGCAGCCGCGCGAGCTGGCGGTCAATGAGCAGACCAACACTATCTACATTACCGGTCTGGGCAAAGAGAGCGTGATTTGGGTGGTGGATGGCGCTACCCTGAAGCTGAAAACGACGATTACCGGCACCGGGGCGATGGCCACCGGCCTGGCGATCGATCCGCAGGCGAAACGCCTTTATACCACCAATGCTGACGGCGAACTGCTGACCATCGACAGCGAGAGCAACACCATTGTGTCGCGCAAAAAATTGCTGGATGACGGCAAGGCGCATTTCTACCTTAACCTGAGCCTCGATACCGCCGGTCACCGCGCCTTTATTACCGACAGCAAGCAGCCGGAAGTGCTGGTGGTCGATACCCGCGACGGCAAAGTGCTGGAGAAAATCACCGCGCCGGAATCGCTGGCGGTGCTGTTTAACCCCACCCGCAATGAAGCCTATGTGACGCACCGTAAGGCGGGGGAAGTGAGCGTTATCGACGGCAAGAGCTATAAGGTGGTGAAGACCTTTAAAACGCCGACCCATCCCAACAGCCTGGCGCTCTCTGATGACGGCAAAACGCTGTACGTCAGCGTGAAACAAGCATCCAGCCGTGAGAAAGAGGCCACGGCGCCGGACGACGTGATCCGCATCGCCCTGTAAGGTCCCGGGCGCGACGACCATTGCTACCGGTGGTTGCGCCCGGCATCTCACCCTCTGTTACAAACGCGTATTGGCCTGATAAACCTGAAGGTTATACACTTATCGCTTTCCCGCCTCGCGCGGGCAGTGGTAATCAGTGGAGATAAAATGAAAAAACCATTCATGGTGATTTGCGCCGGCGCGATGCTGGCGCTGCTGGCAGGCTGTTCGTCCAACTACGTTATGACCACCAAAAGCGGTCAGACGATCGTCACCCACGGCAAGCCGCAGCTGGATAAAGAAACGGGGATGACCAGCTATATCGATGAGTCTGGTAATAAGCGGGAAATTAACAGCAGCGACGTGTCGCAGCTGGTTGAGGATAACTAAGTCCTGACCTCCCGGTTTGCCCGCGATGGACAAACCGGGAGTCCTGCCATTTACTGCTTGAGCGTCGGCGCTGTGCTGTGAATCGCATGCACGCGCTTACGCACGCCAAACCAGCCCGCCACCAGCAGCACCGCCAGCAACGGGATGGAGCCAATGGTATAGGTGCCGTTCGGATAATCGAAGGCCATCAGCACCAGTACGCTAAACAGGAACAGCAGCGTCAGCCAGGAGGTGAACGGCGCCCCTGGCATTCTGAAGCTCACCTGAGCCGCTTTTCCTTCCTTAATCGCTTTGCGCAGACGCATCTGACACACCACGATGAAGCCCCAGGATGCAATGATCCCCAGCGAAGCGATGTTGAGGACGATCTCAAACACCTGCGACGGCACCAGATAGTTGAGGAACACCCCGACCACGTACACCGCCAGCGTCGCCAGGATCCCGGCGTAAGGGACGTGGTGACGGCTCATCTTCGACATGAACTTCGGCGCGGAGCCCCCCATCGACATGGAGCGCAGAATACGCCCGGTGCTGTAGAGGCCGGAGTTGAGGCTGGAGAGGGCGGCGGTTAACACCACGATGTTCATCACGCTGCCGATATACGGTACGCCCAGTTTTGAGAAGAAGGTAACGAACGGGCTCTGTCCCGCCTGGTAGGCGTTCCACGGCAGCAGCAGCACCAGCAGCACCACCGACCCGACGTAGAACAGGCCGATACGCCAGATCACGCTGTTGATGGCCTTCGGCACCATCGTCTCCGGATCCTTACACTCACCGGCCGCGGTGCCCACCAGTTCAATGGAGGCGAAGGCGAAGACCACGCCCTGCACCAGCACCAGCGCCGGCAGAAGGCCGTGCGGGAAGAAGCCGCCGTTATCGGTGATCAGGTGGAAGCCGGTGGCATTACCGTCCAGCGGCTTACCGGAGCCGAGGAAAATGGTGCCAACCACGAGAAACGCGACGATCGCCAGCACTTTGACCAGCGCGAACCAGAACTCCATCTCGGCGAACCACTTCACGCCGATCATGTTCATGGTGCCGACGATGGCCAGCGCGCCGAGGGCGAAGACCCACTGCGGCACATCGCCAAACGCGCCCCAGTAGTGCATATACAGCGCCACGGCGGTGATATCGACGATCCCGGTCATTGCCCAGTTAACGAAGTACATCCAGCCGGCCACGTAGGCGGCCTTTTCGCCGAGGAATTCCCTGGCATAGGAGACGAAGCTGCCGCTCGAGGGGCGGTGGAGAACCAGTTCGCCGAGGGCGCGAAGAATAAAGAAAGAGAAGATGCCGCAGACCAGATAGACCAGTGCGAGCGCTGGCCCTGCCATTTGTAAACGTGCCCCGGCGCCGAGGAACAAACCGGTACCGATGGCGCCGCCGATGGCGATCATCTGTACCTGACGGTTGCCCATCGCTTTGTGATAACCCGCTTCATGTGAGTTGAGCCAGTGGCGTTTTGCAGCATGGTGCTCCGCTGCAGTGTCGTGTTTCGTATTCATTGATGTATCAGTTTCCTGTCAATGCCCATGTTTGCAGCCGGCGTGGAGGACGGCTGGCACATTATGCTGGCTTTCTCATCATTCTGACGTAGGAGATAAGCTCAGACATGGCGCTGAATCCTACACGTAACCTAATAGTTACGCACCTAAAACATTTACCGATAGCATTTGACAGATTTATCAATGAGATCAGCGTCGCAGAGTTTCCCGCAACAGAATGAAAGCGCTGGTATGCTGGCGTCGACTGGGGTAAGCGCGAGGTTGTCAGGGGACGGCGGAGGCGCAGTTCGCTGCTTCTGCATCCGTTAGCCACGGGCGATGGCCACCTGCTCGCCGGGTCGCAGCCGGGCGTTTAACCGGTCATCCACGACCATTTTTTAGCCATTATCATCAGTGATTTTGATGTTAATATCCGGTTATTCCAGCATAAATGGCTTCCGCGTCGGTCACGGCGCCGCGCAGGCGGAGGAAGCGTGATGCCTGCAGGGGAGCAGAATGAACAGAGCGGTTAACCCTTATTGTTTAATTCATTCTGCCGGGGCAGGTATTGTAAGATGGAAAAACATACCCGTAGCGCCAGGCGACCTACACAATGCCCCCCTTGCACTTTCATAAATATCACGGACTGGGTAATGATTACCTGGTATGCCATCGCGCCGTTGCCGACCAGCTGAGCAACGAGCATATTCGAATTCTGTGCCATCGCCACTATGGCGTCGGGTCTGATGGTCTCCTGATCGACAGCGGCGATCGAACCCACCCCACGCTGCGTATTATCAATCCGGACGGCTCCGAGGCGGAGAAAAGCGGGAATGGGCTACGGATCTATGCGCGCTATCTGTTTGATATCGGTCGTGTCGGGCATGAGCCCTTTTTAGTGCACACGGCGGGCGGAGACGTCTATTGCACCGTGGAGAGCGATTTTCATCAGATTAGCGTCGACATGGGGCGGGCGAATTTCAATCCGGCGGCGTTACCCGCCCTGGTGAATTTGCCCGAGGCGGTGAATTATCCCTTGCCGCTGGCGGATGAAACACTGTCCGTCGTGCTGGTCTCTATGGGCAATCCCCACTGCGTTGTCCTCGTGGATAAGCTCGACCTGGAACAGGTTCATCGCTTAGGGCCGCAAATTGAACATCATCCTTTGTTCCCCAAACGCTGCAATGTGCAGTTCGTGGAGGTTGTCGATCGCCATACGCTGAAGATTGGTATCTGGGAGCGGGGCGCCGGGTTTACGATGGCCTCCGGGAGCAGCAGCTGCGCGGCGGCCAGCGCCATGCGCCGGTTAGGGAAGGTGGACGATCGGGTGGAGGTCAACATGCCAGGCGGCCAGCTGCGCATCACCTTCGGCGCGGATTTTCAGGTCTGTATGCGAGGCCCGGTGCATAAGATCGCCAGCCTGACGCTGGATAAAGACTGCTTTGTCGGCGGCGGCGCTATCTCCACTGGCGCGGGATGACAGGTGGGGCGATCAGCCGGAAATTTTTTGCCTTTCGCTTGCTTTCGTAAGCGGCTGTACATACTGCCTTTTCCCATCCGGGCAAAGGCGGCGAACAACGGGAATGGCTACCAGGGAGAAACAGAGATGAACATCAACGTGGTCGGCACCAGCGGCTCAGGCAAATCCACCCTGGCTCGTCGCCTGGCGCACAGGCTGGGGCTGCCGTGCATCGAACTGGATCGCCTGTACTGGCGGCCGAACTGGCAGGGCGCGCCGGATGAGGCGTTTTTCGCCGCCATTGCCGCCGCGACGGCCACCCCGGGCTGGGTATTGGATGGCAACTACAATCGCAGCCGCGGGGTCAAATGGCGCGAGGTGGATCTGGTGATCTGGCTGGATTATGGCCTCTGGCGCACGCTGCGCCAGGCGGTGTGGCGGGCCGCGAGCCGGGCGTGGCGCCGTCAGGAGCTGTGGCCGGGCACCGGCAACCGCGAGAGTTTCCGCCGTTCGTTCTGCAGCCGGGAATCCATCATCCTCTGGACGCTGAAAACCTGGCGGCAGAATCGCCGACGCTATCTGGCCGATATGCAGGATCCGCAATATCGTCATATTCGCTTCGTCCGGCTGCGCAGTCCGCGGCAGGCCGAGGCGCTGCTCCGCGAGCTGGAAGCGCAGCGGTCAGGCGGGCATATCTAATTTTCAGCAGTACACATGTGAATTAATTGTTTCTCAATAGTTAGCAGAGATTTTAATAATGCAGGCACGTACTTTCATATGAGCCTGCGAAATGTCTTATCGAATCAGTATCCTGGATAAAAGTCCGCTTGCCGCCGGGGAAACCGCCGCGCAGGCGCTGGCGCGTACATTAACGCTGGCGCAACACGCCGAAGCCTGGGGCTATCACCGCTTCTGGGTCGCCGAACACCATAATACCGATCAGCTGGCGAGCCCCTCGCCGGAGCTGGTTATCGCCTGGCTGCTGGGCCACACCCGGCGGATCCGCCTCGGGTCCGGCGGCGTCATGCTCCAGCACTATAGCCCCTATAAGGTCGCGGAAAACTTCAACCTGCTGGCCGCCCTCGCGCCGGGCCGCATCGATCTCGGGGTCGGCAAGGCGCCTGGCGGCCTGCCGCTCTCCACCCGCGCGCTGCAGCAGGGCCTGCATCAGGAGGAGAAAGGCGCCTTTGCCGACCAGCTGGCGCAGCTGGATAACTGGCTGTCGCTGACTGAGCCCGGAGGGGAAGAGAGCCTGCGCGCCACGCCGATCCCGCCGCGCCGGGCAGACGGTTTTCTGCTCGGCGCCAGCCTGGAGAGTGCTGAACTGGCGGCCCGCCTTGACTGGAACTTTGTCTTTGCCGCCCATCTCAATGGCGACAGCGCGCTGCGCCGCACGGTGCTCAACCGCTGGCGCGAGCTGAGCCCGCGCGAGGCGATTGTCGCCGTGCAGGTGGTGGTCGCCGACGATCCCGCTACCGCCGCCGCGCTGGCGCAGCAGGTGGAGGCGTGGGGCGTTGAGCTGGAGAACGGCCAGCGGGTGACCGTCGGCAGTGAGGCGCAGGCCGTTGCCTTTGCCCGCCAGGCCGGTAGCCGTCCCACCCGTATCGCCCGCCGCGAATCTTCGCTGATATCGGGTACCCCCGAAGAGGTGAAAGCCCGGCTGGACGCGCTGCAGGCGGAAGATCAGCTGGATGAACTCATCATTGATACCCCCATTAGCGACGGGCCTGCGCGCCTGCGCTCCCTGCGCCTGCTGGCGCAGGCTCACTACGGCAAGGCGGTGCTGAATGTCCTTTGAACAACAACTGATTAGCTGGCGACGCGAGCTGCACCAGAACCCGGAGCTCTCCCTGCAGGAGGTGGCCACCACTGCGCGGATCCGCGACTGGCTGCAAAGCGGCGGGTTGACCCTGCTGCCCTACGATCTGAAAACCGGGCTGGTGGCCGAAGTCGGCAGCGGCGACAAGGTGATAGCCCTGCGGGCGGATATCGACGCGTTGCCCATCGAGGAGGCGACCGGTCTGCCTTACCGCTCGCAGAATCAAGGGGTGATGCATGCCTGCGGGCACGATATTCACACCAGCGTAATGCTGGGAGCGGCGCTGCTGCTGAAGGATCGGGAAGCGGAACTCCCGGGGCGGGTGCGGATCCTGTTCCAGCCGGCGGAAGAAAATTTCGGCGGGGCGAAAACCCTGATCCGCGCCGGGGCGCTGGAGGAGGTGTCGGCGATCTTTGGCATGCACAATGAGCCCGGCCTGGCGGTGGGGGAATTTGCCACCCGTGGCGGCGCGTTCTACGCCAACGTCGACCGCTTCGTCTTCAAAGTGACCGGGAAGGGGGCGCATGCCGCCCGCCCCCATGAAGGCAAGGATGCGATCCTGCTGGCCAGCCAGCTGGTGACGGTGCTGCAGAGCGTGGCCAGCCGGGAAGTGAACACCCTCGACTCGGTGGTGCTCAGCGTGACGCGGATCCAGGGAGGCAATACCTGGAACGTGCTGCCGGAGAGCGTCGAGCTGGAGGGGACGTTGCGCACCCACAGCAGTGAAGTGCAGCAGCGGGTCAAGGCCCGGGTCAGCGAGATTGCGGCCGGTTTCGCCAGCGCCTTTGGCGCGCAGATTGACGTCTTCTGGTATGCCGGCCCGACGGCGCTGGTCAATGACGCCCGCTGGGCCGACTTCGCCAGCGAGGTAGCGGCCCAGGCCGGGTACCGCACCCACCACGCCGATCTGCATCTCGGTGGTGAAGATTTTGCGGTCTATCTTCAGCATATTCCCGGGGCGTTCGTCAGTATCGGCAGCGCCAGCGAATATGGTCTGCACCATCCGGCATTTAATCCGGACGAACGGCTTATTGCACCCGCAGCGCACTATTTCGCCCGTCTGGCGGAGCAGGCATTACAACACATTTAATGGATGACAGGGGAAGGGGTAGCTATGTCTGAAAATCGACAATTGCGTCTGGGGACGATATTACATGGCGCATCGGGAAATATGTCCGCCTGGCGTCATCCGGCGGCGCAAGCGGACGCCAGTATTAATTTTGATTTTGTTACAGAGACGGCGTTAAAAGCGGAAGCGGGAAAACTGGATTTTATTTTTGTCGCCGACGGTTTATATATTAATGAAAAATCGATTCCTCATTTTTTAAATCGCTTCGAACCTTTAACGGTGCTTTCCGCGCTGGCCGCAGTCACCCGGCGGCTGGGGCTGGTGGGGACCTTATCCACTTCGTACAGCGAGCCGTTTACCACCGCCCGCCAGTTCGCCAGCCTCGACCATTTAAGCCAGGGGCGGGCGGGCTGGAACGTGGTCACTTCGCCGCTGGAAGGATCAGCGAAAAACTTCTCCCGGGCCCAGCATCCGGATCATGCGCTGCGCTATCGCATTGCCGATGAATATCTGCAGGTGGTGAAAGGCTTGTGGGATTCGTGGGAAGAAGATGCCTTTGTGCGCAATAAAGCGACCGGTCAGTTCTTTGACAAAAATAAGCTGCATACGCTCGATCATCACGGCGATTTCTTTAAAGTGGCCGGACCGCTGAATATTGCCCGCACGCCGCAGGGACGACCGATTATTTTCCAGGCTGGCGCGTCGGACGACGGCAAAAAATTAGCCGCACGCCACGCCGATGCCATTTTTACCCATCAGGAATCGCTGGCCGAGGCGCAGGCATTTTATCAGGACGTGAAAAGCCAGCTGGCGGCCTGGCAGCGCACCCCGGATCAGCTGCATATTTTCCAGGGCGTCAGCGTCATTGTCGGCGATGACGCCGAAGACGCGGAGCGCCAGTACCAGACCACCGCGGCGCTGGTCTCCATCGAGGATGCGCTGAACTATCTGGGGCGGTATTTCGAACACCATGATTTTTCGCAGTATCCGCTCGATGAACCGTTCCCGGATATTGGCGACCTCGGGCAAAACAGCTTCCGCAGTACCACCGACGAGATTAAACGTCACGCCCGCGAGCGCGGATTAACCCTGCGCCAGGTGGCCCTGGAGGCAGCGAGCCCGCGTCCGCGCTTTACCGGCACCGCCAGCGATGTCGCCGACGGCCTGCAACTGTGGTTCGAACAGCGCGCGGCGGACGGCTTCATTATTCAGGGCGGCACGCCGGAAACCTTTCCGCGCTTTGTGGATGAGGTGGTGCCTCTGTTACAGGCGCGCGGCCTGTTCCGTCGCGACTATCCGGGCGCCACCCTGCGGGAAAGTCTGGGACTGGCGCTACCCGCTAATCAATTCCAAAAATAAGAAAAGAGAATCACGCTATGCAGAAAACAACACTCTTGCTGGCCGTCGCGTTGGCATTTAGCGCCTCGTCGTGGGCACAGGACGTCAAGATCAATGGCACCGGGGTAAGCCTTGAGGCCAACAAAACGCCCATTCACACAGCGAAAAACCCGCAGGCCATTGCCCTGTTGCCGAAAGATCTGCATCTGGCGGTGCCGGGGAAATTTACCGTCGCGGTGGCGGCCCTGAACTCACCGCCGCTGACGGTCTTCGCCGATGACAACAAAACCCTGCTCGGCAGCGAGGCGGATATCGCCCGGCTGGTGGCGGAGAGTCTCGGGCTGGAGGTGAACGTGGTTCCCACCTCCTGGGAAGACTGGCCGCTGGGGGTTACCTCCGGCAAATATGATGCCGCGATCAGCAATATTACCGTCACCAAAGCGCGGAAAGAGAAGTTCGATTTCGCTACCTACCGCAAAGACTCGCTGGGCTTCTACGTCAAAAGCAGCAGTCCGCTGAACAAGATTGACAAGGCGGAAGACATCGCCGGGCTGAAGATTATCGTCGGCTCCGGTACCAACCAGGAGGCGATCCTGCTGGCGTGGAACGCGGAGAACGTCAAAAAAGGGCTGAAGCCGTTTACCCCGGTCTACACCAAGGATGATGCCGCCCAGACTCTGGCGCTGCAGACCGGACGAGCCGATGCCTTTTTCGGCCCCAATGTGATTGGCGCGTGGAAGGCGGCGCTGACCGGCAAAACCAAACTGGTGGGCAGCGTTGACGGCGGCTGGCCGAAAGCGGCGCATATCGCGGTGACGCTGAAAAAAGACAGCGGGCTGGTGAATGCCGTCCAGGCGGCGCTGAACGGCGCTATCGCCAGCGGGGACTACGCCAACGTGCTTAACCGCTGGGGAGAGGGAGTGGAAAGCATTCCGCAATCGGAGATCAACCCGCCCGGACTGGGCGACTGACAGGAGGCGCGATGAGCGAAGCATTCCGCGATATTTCTCCGGACGCACCGGAGCTGCAGCCGATTATTAGCGGGCTGTTTGCCGAATACGCCGCCCGCTACGGTGACTATTTTTCCCGCGATGCGGAAGTGGAGTTGAGCGAGTGGTATTTGCCGCCGCAGGGGCTGTTTATAGTCCTTGAGCGTGAGGGCGAAATTATCGCCACCGGCGCTTATAAGCCGAAGGATCGCCACACCGCAGAGATCAAACGTATCTGGACGCACCGCCGTCTGCGCCAGCAGGGGCTGGCGGCGAAAGTGGTTCAGGAGCTGGAGCGGCGGGCGGTGCTGGCCGGGTACAGCCATATCTACCTGACCACCGGCTTTCGTCAGCCGGAGGCTGTCAAACTCTATCTCAGCCAGGGGTATGAGGCGCAGTTCGACCTCGCGCGAGACCCCGAAGAGTACAGTCAGCCGCCATACGATGGCCGACTGCGGTTCACTAAAGCGCTGGCGGTGAGCGCCTTCAGCCACAGCGCCTGAGGAGGCATGATGCATTCATCTGAAACGATCAAAGTGGTGCCGGCGCGCTATCCGCTGCGGGTAGTCGGGGCCCTGGTGGCCCTGCTGGTGCTGGCGGTGGTGATCCAGTCGGTGGCCTTTAACCCGCGCTGGGAGTGGGGCGTCTTCGCCCGCTGGTTCTTCGACCCGGTGATCCTCGAAGGGCTGGGGCAAACCCTGCTTCTGACCCTGCTTGGCACGATGCTGAGCGTGATCTTCGGCGGCCTGCTGGCGCTGGCCCGCTTGTCCTCATCGTGGCTGCTCAGCAGCCTCGCCTGGGGCTATATCTGGCTGTTTCGCTCGCTGCCGCTGATTGTCGTGCTGATCATTCTCTACAACTTCTCCTATCTCTACGACACCCTGTCGCTGGGGATCCCGTTTACCGACGTCACCTGGGCAAGCTACCAGACGATAAACGTGCTGGGGCAATTCTCCACGGCGGTGGTGGGCCTGACCCTGGTGCAGAGCGCCTATACCGCGGAGATTATTCGCGGCGGGTTCCTCGGCGTTGACCACGGGCAGTATGAAGCCGCCGCCGCGCTGGGGCTACCCGCCTGGCGACGCACGCTGCGCATTATTCTGCCGCAGGCGCTGCGCACCATCCTGCCATCCGGCTTCAATGAGATCATCAGTCTGGCGAAAGGAACGGCGATGGTGTACGTCCTGGCGATGCCGGAGCTGTTCTACACCATCCAGATGATCTACAACCGTACCCAGGAGGTGATCCCGCTGTTGATGGTCGGCGCCGCCTGGTATCTGGCGATCACCAGCGTCCTCTCCGCCATTCAGTACCTGGTGGAACGTGGCCTGGCGCGCAGTGAGCGCCGCTCGGCGGTGAACAGCGCCCGCGGCAGCCGTCTGAATCAACCCGCACGTCAACCACAGCCCCAGGAGGCCGTCCATGCCCAGCTCTCGTAATGGCCATATCTCTATCACCGGGGTCAGCAAATACTATGGCCGCCACAAGGCGCTGGACGATGTGTCGCTGGAGATCCCTCCGGGCACGGTGACGGTGATCCTCGGCCCTTCCGGTTCGGGCAAGTCCACGCTGCTGCGCACCATTAATCACCTCGAGCGCGTCGATGAGGGGTTTATTCAGATTGATGGCGACTATATTGGCTATCGCCGCAAAGGCGACAAGCTGTATGAGATGAAAGAGAAGGAGATCCTCCGCCAGCGGATCAACGTCGGCTACGTGTTCCAGAACTTTAACCTGTTTCCGCACCTGACGGTGCTGGAGAACCTGATAGAGGCGCCGATCGCCCACAGGCAGGTCACGCGCAAAGAAGCCATTGCCCGTGCCTGGGAGCTGCTGGACGTCGTCGGACTGCGCAATAAAGCCGACGCCTGGTCGCGGCATCTCTCCGGCGGCCAGCAGCAGCGTATCGCCATAGCCCGGGCGCTGGCGCTGGACCCGCGGGTTATCCTGTTTGATGAGCCCACCTCGGCGCTGGATCCGGAGCTGGTGGGCGAGGTGCTGGATGTGATCAAGAAGCTGGCGCGCTCTGGCACCACGCTGGTGGTGGTCACCCACGAGGTTGGCTTTGCCCGCGAGGTGGCCGACCAGGTGGTGTTTATGGTCGACGGCAGGATCGTCGAGCAGGGCAGCAGCGACGAGGTGCTCAACCATCCGCAGCATCCGCGTACCCGGCAGTTTTTATCCAGGGTGCTGCCGTCATGAACAGAGCGATAGCGACCCTTGTATTCAGCGCCCTGGCGCTGGACGCTCACGCGGCGCTGGATCTGCGCGCCAATGAGCAGCCATTGCCGGTCACCCGCGACCCGCAGGCGATAGCGAAAATTCCGCCGGGCTACCGTTTCGTGGAGCCGGGGACGCTGACGGTGGCGATCTCGGTGCTCAATTCGCCACCGCTGGCGCTGCTGGCCAGCGACAACCGCACGCGGATCGGCAGCGACCCGGATATAGCCCGCCTGCTGGCAGGGAGCCTTGGCCTGAAGCTCAGGCTGGTGCCCACCGCGTGGGAGGACTGGCCGCTGGGCATCGCCGCCGGCCGCTATGACGTGGCGCTGATTAATATCGCGGTAACCGAGAAGCGCAAAGAGAAGTTCGATTTCGCCACCTATCGGGTGGACTCTCTGGCCTTCTCGGTGAAATCCACCAGCGACATCGCCGCGGTGCATGGACCTGCGGACCTTGCCGGGCGCAAAGTGATCGTTGGGTCCGGCACCAATCAGGAGCGGATCCTGCTGGGCTGGAATGAGGACAACCGGGCCGCCGGGCGGCCGCCGGCCCAGCCGGTCTACCTGACCGATGATGCCTCCGGCAACCTCTATATCCAGTCCGGGCGGGCGGATATTTTTTTCGGTCCGCAGTCGGTGGCCGCCTATAAAGCGGCCCTTAACGGCCAGACCCGGGTGGTAGGCCTGGGGCCGAAAAAAGCGTGGGTGGCGACGACCACTAAAAAAGGCAACGGTCTGGTCTTTGCCCTGCAGGCCGCCCTCGACGGGGCGATCGCCCGCGGTGAATATCAACAGGTGCTGGCGCGCTGGGGAGAGCAGGGCGAAGCGGTGGCGCAGTCGGTAGTCAACCCGCCGGGGATCACCTACTAACCGCCAGGGCCAGGGTATGCCGGGTGGGTGAGCGGCAATTTTCTGCCTACACTTAGGCTTTACCCTGGAGGCAGACCATGATTACCGTATATGGCGTGCCGGGATGGGGCTCGACGATTAGCGAGCTGATGCTCTCCCTGGCCGATATTCCCTACGAGGTGGTTGACGTCGAGGGCTTTGACCAGCCCGGCCCGGCGCGCGAGCGCCTGCGGCAGATTAACCCGCTGTGCCAGGTGCCCACCCTCAGGCTGGCCGACGGCAGCATCATGACCGAAACCGCCGCCATCGCGCTGATGATCCTCGACCAACGCCCCGATCTGGCCCCCGCGCCGGGGACGCCGCAGCGTCAGCAGTTTCAGCGTCTGCTGATCTGGCTGGTGGCGAATGTCTATCCCACCTTTACCTATGCCGACTACCCGGAACGCTGGGCGCCCGCCGCGGCGGAGCAGCTGGTGGAAAATTGTCGCCAGTACCGGAACAACCTTTATCTCTGGTTCGAACAGCAGCTGGTCGCCGGGCCATGGGCGCTGGGCGCGTCGGTTACCCTCCTGGACTGCTATATCGCGGCGATGTATAGCTGGGGGCCCAGGCAGGCGTGGTTTAACGCCCATACGCCCAAATTTGCCGCCGTCGCCCTGGCGGTCTATCAGCGACCGGAGCTGGCCGCGGCGCTACGACGTAACAAGCTGATTTAACGCACGCGATGCCAACAGCAACCGCCATTCTGTGGTAGCGTTATGGCCTTCACCACAAGGAGTCTTTGCTATGCCGCATGTTGATATTAAATGCTTTCCCCGTGAACTGACTGACGAACAAAAAACCGCGCTGGCCGCCGACATTACCGAGGTGCTGATCCGCCATCTGAACAGTAAAGAAGGCGCGGTCAGCGTCGCGCTCACTCAGGTTGAGCCGGACGCGTGGCAGGCGGTGTGGGACAGTGAGATCGCCCCGCAGATGGCGCAGTTGATTAAGAAGCCGGGTTATAGCATGTAACCCGGCGCCCCGGAGGCGATGCTGCGCATCTGTCCGGGCTACGCGTTCTCAGCGGTCTGCAGTTCCGTAGCCCGGGCAAGGCGCTTTGCGCCGCCCCCGGGGAGGGGCTTCTCCGGCGACGCACTGAGAGAAACAGCATGTTCATCTATCCTAAGCGCCAGAGAGCCAACCGAGGTGGGTATGAAAGACGAATTGTTTGCCGATCTGCTGGCGAGTGCAGAAGAAATGGTCAGGATCGAGAAAGGTCAACAAATGCCGAAGGAGCAGCACGTTCATACCTTCAGCGAAATTGACGTGAAAGCGATACGTGAAGCCACAGGTTTAAAACAGCAGGACTTTGCAGCGGCCGTTGGCGTTAAGTAACAGCGTGTATTTAAATCAACCCGTCCAGGCGTTTGCCCCGGACGGGCTCCTTTATTAAAACCAAATCTCCGTCTGCACGCCAAAGTTCCAGTTTCCTCCGGCGGTAAAGCCTTTACTGCCGAAATCATCGTTGATCGCATAGCGATCCAGGTCTTTATCCCAATTCATCCACGTGACAAAGAAACGTATCTCCGGCCTCGCTTTGATATCAAACACATCGCCCACTTTGAACGTCGGGGCGAAGGTCAGCTTGTAAAAATCGCCGCTCACCGCCTGGTATTGATGCACGCCGCTGTCGTAGCGATAGGTTCGGCCGTTGGGATTCAGGTCCATATATTGCCAGGACGCCTCGTATAGCAGGGCGAAGTTGCGGGTGATGCCCTGGGAAACCCGCAGGTTAAAGGTTGCCCAATCGTAGCGGTCTCCATCGCGGTAGCGATCTTCGCTATGCTGGGCGATAACCGATGGTGCAAGCTGCCAGTTTTTCCCCAGCGGCAAAATGCCGTAGGACGCAAAACGCAGGGACTTTGCGTTCTCGGTAAGATCGCCATCGCTGCCGGGCTGGCGCGCCTCGGCGCCCAGCCCGCCGCCGTACTGCAGGGCGCTCTCCGATACGCCCGGCGCGAGGCCATAGAATTGCTGTTTGTCGTGATACGCCAGCATCGCGTAGTAGCCGTTTTTCGCCGTATTATCGCTGCGCAGAGCGTAACTGCCGGTGGTCGAGGTATTATCTTTCAGGTCATCATTGCCCTGGGCGGTCATCGCCGTGGTCATCAGCTGCCAGTTGTTCCAGAAGTGGTTGGCGGTGAACATCAGGTTCTGTATATCGTTATCCTGGTAGTTATCGCTACCCAGATCGCCGAAGTTACGCGCATAGACCGAGTAATCGCCGCGCAGCGTATCACCCCACTTCACGTCATTGATCCCGCCGCCGGTACCGCCGAGGAACATAATATCGCTATCGGTAAAGTGGATATCGAAATTATCGCGGTCGAAACGCTTGCCCGCCCAGATGGACGCGCTCCTGAACGGCCCGGAAAAATCGGCGAAATTGCCCATCTCGACGTACAGCTGACGCACGTTCAGGTGGTGGCTGTCGTTATCCTGTACCCATGGATCCGGGTTGGTTGCCCCGTCGGCAAGCATGGTTTTAAAGTGCGCCCATGACCCGTCGCTGAAGGTCATTTTTTTGCCGAAGCTGAGCTCCACGTAGTTATCTTTCTCGTTGCCGAGACGGCCAACGTGGGCATCGCCGTTGAGCGAACTGGCCGGGGAGACACCCGGGCCGCCGCGCGCGCCTTTACCATGGCTGTCAACCAGCATCCCGGAGCGCGCGTAGGCGTTGAACTCGAAGCCATCGCTGAGGCTGCTTTTCGCCAGCTGTTTGTCAGCAGCCTGCTGCTTTTGCTCGGTCGCTGCGGTGCGCTGACTGAGGGTCTGCACCTGCTTTTCCGCTGCCGCCGCGCGTTGTTCCGCGGCGCTGGTGCGCAGCTCCGCCTGCTGCGCCCGACGTTTGGCCTCTCCGGCCTCCTGCTCCGCATGATTAAGCCGGGCCTCCAGCTGCGCTAGCCGTTGTTCGACGGTGAGCGGGGCCGCACTCGCGCCGTAAGCCGAAAAAAGGGCGCAGCAAACCGCTGCGCTAATCAAAGAGATACGCATATCAATCCTTATTTTTTCAGAGGTATGTAGGGGGTGCTGCGCCTTACAGGGCGTGGTTTTCTCCAGCAACGGACGATGGGTTCGACGGCGCACGGCGTCCAGCGTCAAGGTCGGCGCGGATCTGCTCGTACTGATCGTCGAGTCGGTAGAAGCGACCAATCCACAGCATTGAAGCCACAATCAGCAGCGCCGGGATATAGAGGTAGCAGGCTTTTATCGCCAGCATCGCGCCGTCGCTTTGCGTCTGGTTAGCGATATAACCGCCGGATGAGAGCAGGACCCCGGTAATGGCTCCCGCGCCCGCCATCGCCACCTTGCCAAGAAAGCCGTTGATGGAGGTTAAAATGCCGGCGGTATTGATGCCGGTTTTCCATACTCCGTAATCCACCGGATCGGCTTGCATAGAGAAGTAAATTGCCGTGCGCTGTCCGGCGCCAAGCGAGAGTACGACCGCTCCGGCAACCAGACCCCAGCTGTTAACGCCTGCCGCCATCATCATACCCATGCCGACCAGGTTGATCGCGCTGGCGACCAGATAGACGTGGCGCTTTTTCATCCGACTGGCGAGCAGCGGAACGGTGAGGGTACCCAGCAGAGGAACGAAGGTGGAGATCCCGGCGACGATCGCCGTGAGATCGTTATTACCGACGTAATAATGGAAGAAGTAGACCAGCGCCCCGGTCTGGAAGAAAAACGCGCCCCACATCAGGAAAATATTGATGGCGAAGACGATCCACGGTTGGTTGGCGCGCAGGCTGACCCAGGCGCGTTTTAAGGTCATGCGCTCCTGAGTAATGCTGATATTTTCCTTAACGTTCCGGAAGCTCACCAGCAGAAAAAAGGTGGCAATAACGCCGAAAACCACCGCAGTATAGAAGAAGCCGTGCTCCTGATTGCCTTTCCCCAGCGCGCCAACCAGCGGCAGCGTGGCGACCGCGACAATAGTCGCGCCGAGCGAGCCGAGCAGAATACGTACCGCCGACAGCGTCGTGCGCTCCCGCGAGTCGTTCGTCAGAAACGGCAGCATGGCGCAGAATGGAATATTAACGAGGGTATAGAGAAACGACAGGCACAGATAGGTGACAAAAGCGTAGATCAGCTTACCGGTGGTGCCAAAATCAGGCACGTAAAAGGCCAGAATACACAGCAGTCCGAAGGGGATCGCGCCAGTCAGCAGATACGGACGGCAGCGCCCCCAGCGGGTGGCGGTATTGTCGATAACCAGCCCCATTAGCACGTCGGCAACGCCGTCCACCAGGCGCGTCACGAGGAACATCAGGCCTACGTAATAAGCGGGCAGGCCCATCACGTCGGTGTAAAAGAACATCAGATAAAGAGAGATCATCTGCCACACAAGGTTGCAGGAGAGGTCGGCGATGCCATAGCCAAGGCGCTGCCGCCAAAGGGTAAAGGTTGTTTCTGCCATAAAAGTAAACTCGCTTATCGTTGTTGTTAAAGTCCGTACTGGCGAATAAACCAGGCCGGGGTGCAGCTCCACGCATGGCAATAACTGTTTATCAGCTTGCTGCCATAAGGGGAAAAATCAGGATGCGCCGGGTCGAAGATTTCCCAGAAGGTATCGGCGCCGTAGTCGACCATTGCTCCCCAGTAGGCTTTGATCTGCGCAATAGCGTCGTCGCGCAGCCCGCACTGCAGAAGAGCGGCAATATAGTGGTGACGCAGGTATGGCGTGTTCATGGCGATCGCGGGGGGATTTTGCTCCAGATTATGCATGATCTCCCGGCGCTGCTGGGGAGTACCGACTTCCGCCAGTACCAGCCAGATTTGCGATGCCCATGAGACCTGCCGCTGCTCGCCGCTGATGTAGAAGCCTTGCTGCTCGTCCCATAAGACATCGAGGGCCGCAGCTTTAAGCTGCTGTAAACGCTGGCGATAGCGGACGGCCAGCTCAGGTTCGAAACGCTCCGCCAGCCAGACGGCGCGCTGCAGGCAGTAAATCAGCACGCCCTGCGCTGCAGCCTGTTTATTCAGCGAAGCCTGCCAGTCGATAAACACCCACCAGTCGTCGCTATCGCGCACAACCCCGGAGGCGTCGCAGCGTTTCAGCGCCAGTTCAATCTGACGACGGGCCGTGGGCCACAGCTCGCGGGCCGTAGCAATATCCTCCGCGCTTTGCAGATAGTTGTAGAGAACGTCAACAAAAAACAGAGAATAATCAAAAAGAAAGGTATCGTCAGCAATGATATCCGGCTGCACGAACACGTTGGCCGATACCATACCGTCCTCACGAGTATGCCCGGCGAAAAGGTACAGGCAGCGGCGTACTAAATCGTGACGGGTGAAGGTCACATCGTTCACCAGCGCCTGCAAACGTAAATCGCCGAGCCACAGGCGGCGGTCGCGTTTGGGGCCATCCTCAAACACCTCCTGCATGCAGTTTTGCAGGGTCAGAACGGCAACGCTGTCGATGGCCTTGAGCTGCGGGTCGGCGGTTGTCGCTGCCGGGCATGCGCCGCTGGCGGAGGTAACGGCATTCACCTGAATCTGGTTGAACTGCAGACGAAACTTGCGCGACACGGCTTTGACCTCCACCTTCAGATAGCGGAAGCAGTAGCGGCGCGGCAGATCAACTTCGGCGGGCAGAACATCAAGCCACAGATCCTGCTGCTGCAGCCAGCTGCTGCTTAGCCAGCCCTGGTAATCGCTGAACGGCTCACACACTTCGCTCAGCGTTTCGCCGAAGGTGAACTGCAGATGGGCCGGAGCGTCCGGCGGGCTCCCGACGCTCTGACAGAGAAAATGCAGGTAGCCAACAAAGTGGCTGCCAAAATCAATAATGACGCTATCGCCGCTGCTCAGCTCGCGCTGATAAAACGCGGCCAGGGAACTTACCGGCTCAGCGCGCCAGCCAAACAGCGCCGTGGCGTCGGCGTGGGCTTCCACCACAGCGATCGGCGGGTACGCCTGCCGGCGTAGCGCGGGCCGGAGCGTCTCGGCGGTGCGTAGAAAATCCGGGTGGCGGGTCATCGAGACCTGAGAATTATGCTGAATTGCCTGTGACATACTGCGTCCTCTGTATTTATTTGTCCGCAGCATAAGATGCCGGCCACGGGGGCAACCACTCTGGCAATGCCAATGCATTTGCCAGATTGGCACTGATAATGAGATGGGCGAGTTGCCGATCACACTTCCAAACATCTTGCTCGTGGCGGTCGGGAAAATGCATTATCTTGCCTCTGCGCCGTAAGCCGTTTTGGACTTTACAGATGATGATGTTGACCGTTGAGTATTATTTCACCCATCCGCAGGATAAGCTGGGCATGTATGCCAGCGATCCGGAAGATAATAGCCATGAACATAGTCATGAATTTGCTGAGCTGGTGATCGTTGAGGAAGGGCACGGTTTACACGTTATTAATGGCAGGCCACTATATATTCAACAGGGCGACGTTTTTTACGTTCAGCCTGGCGACGTTCATTATTATGATGAGCTGGGGACGCTTAAGTTAATTAATGTGCTGATTAATCCGTTGGTAGGCTTTCATTATTTACAGCCTCTCGATACCTTATTACAGACTTTCTCTGCGCAGAATGCGTCCTGCTACGGTTGGCTGGCGCCGGACACCCGCCATATCTGCAAGGAACTGGTGGATAAGATATTTTCTGCCGAGCTGCGGCAGGAGCAAAATATTGCTCTGCGCGAAGCCGCGTTTTTCCAGCTGGTGACGACGATTCTGCATGCCGAAACCGAAGCCGAATATAGCACCACCAAATATAAGCTGCATAAATTGCTGACCTGGTTACAGGAGCACTGTTTTGAAGAGCATAACTGGCAGCAGCTGGCGGAGAAATTCCATCTCACTACGCGGACCGCATTTCGCCATATTAAAGAGGCGACGGGATTGACGCCGGATAATTATTTAAAGCGTCTGCGATTAGTTTCGGCGCGCGTAAAATTACGCGAGACCGATATGACGATTACCGAAGTGGCCTATCTATGCGGCTTTGCCAACAGTAATCACTTTACCACTTTATATAAAAAGGTTTTTGGCCTGACGCCCAGCGAAGACCGGCGGCGTTTGCAGCGCTAGTTCTCTCCCCGGAGGCGATGCTGCGCATCTGTCCGGGCTACGCGTCCTCAGCGGTCTGCGATCCGGTAGCCCGGGCAAGGCGCTGCGCGCCGCCCCCGGGAGAGACGCGCAGGGTGGTGAAGGATTGCCCCGGAGGCGAGGAGAGCTACTCTTCCGGAGTATTGGCCCGCACGTGGCGGCCGCTGGCGACAAAATTGCCGGTCCCCAGATGATGCAGGGTATTGATCTTATCGTCATCGAACTGCCAGCGTCCGGTGACAAACGCACGCTCATCGGCGGCGGCGGAAACCACTTCGCCAAACAGCGTATCGTACTGCTCCTGGGCCGCCGTCGCCGGCAGCAGGCGGCACTCCATCCATGCCAGACACTTCTCCTCGATCAGCGGCAGTCCCAGTTCCGGGCCGATCACCACCGGAATTCCGTAAGCATTGAATTTGTCTTCATCGCGGCCGCTGACGCTGCCGACCGCGTAGGTCCAGCTGGCGGCGGCCACGCCGGGAACCACGATGCCGAAGGTGCCGTTGCGCTCGATGATTTCCCGCGTCCAGGTGCTTTTATCCACCACGATAGCCACCCGCGGCGGGGCGAATTCCACCGGCATCGACCAGGCGGCGGCCATGACGTTGCGCCGGTTGGAGGCCGCGTCGTAGCTGGTGATCAAAATGGTCGGGCCGTGGTTGAGCAGGCGGCTGGCATACTGCAGTTCCACGTGGCGAAAGCGGCTCATAGGCGTTCCTTGAGTAATGGGTCGGTTGGCAGGTAACACGTTAAGCCGCAATGAAAATGTAATCAATACGTCATCTCGTCTGACTATAGTCGCCAGCACAAAGTCCCAAAGAGGATCACAATATGTTGGCTCCCCTGATGTTATCCCAGGTGAGCGTGCCCCGTCGGATGTCGACCGCCGGGCAAGGGTTGCTTTCCCGCAAGGGAGGGCGACAATGCGCGCGCTGACCCCTATCACTCTGCAGGCGGTCTCATTCGCCTTCGCAGAGACCCCCATTCTCGATGGCTTCTCGCTGCATATCGAACCCGGCAGCATTGTGGCGCTGCTGGGCCCGTCCGGCTGCGGCAAAAGCACCTTGCTGCGCCTGCTGGCCGGGCTGAGCGTGCCGGCCAGCGGTGAAATCCGCTTTGGCGATCGGCTGGTCGCCCGCGCAGGATGGGGATTGCCCCCGGAACAGCGCGATATCGGCATGGTTTTCCAGGATTACGCCCTCTGGCCGCATATGAGCGTGGCGCAGAACGTCGCCTTTCCGCTGCGCATGCGCGGCGTTGCCCGCGCCGAACGCGAGCGCCGGGTGAGCGAGGCGCTGGCGCGGGTGGGCCTCGACGGCTTTGCGGAACGTAAACCTTCAGGCCTTTCCGGCGGCCAGCAGCAGCGGGTGGCGCTGGCGCGGGCGATCGTCGCCGCGCCGCGGGTGCTGCTGTTTGATGAGCCGCTCTCCAACCTGGACAGCGAACTGCGCGAATCGTTGTGTGGCGAAATGAGCCGTCTGCTGCGACAGCTCGGCACCACCGCCGTGTATGTCACCCACGACCGCCGTGAAGCCGACCTGTTAGCCGACCGGATCGTCCATTTATCCGCGGGCCGCGTGGCCGCTGTCCGCGCCGTTACGCCAACCTCAGGGGAAGTTGCATGAACACCGTTATGACCGTTAAGAAAGGAGTGGTACTCGCGATGGCTCTCTCCGCCATGATGCTCTCCAGCGCCCATGCGCTGACCGTTTACACCGCCGGCCCCGGCTCGCTGGCGAAAAACCTGGCCAGTGGTTTTGAACAACAGACCGGGGTGAAGGTGACCGTTTTCCAGGCCACCACCGGCAAAGTGATGGCCCGTCTGGAGGCCGAGCAGGCCAACCCGCAGGCGGATGTGCTGATCTCCGCTTCATGGGATACCGCGGAGGATCTGCACAACCGGGGCTGGTTGCTGCCTTTTCACAGCGCCAACGCCGACAAGGTACCGGCTAATCTGAAATCGGCGGACTATATCGCCCAAGGGGTCTCGGCGCTTGGCATCGTCTGGAACAGCAAAAGCGGCACTCCGGAGCCGAAAGAGTGGCGCGACCTCACCCAGCCGGCGTTTAAAGACAAGGTGACCACGCCCGACCCGTCGCTCTCCGGCGCGTCGCTGGATCTGTTGATTGGCCTGCAAAACAGCATGGGCGACCAGGCCTGGCAGCTGTTTGACGATCTGAAAAAGAATGGCATGGTGGTCAGCGGCCCCAACGCCCAGGCGGTGACGCCGGTGATGCAGGGGGCGAAAGCGGCGGTGTTTGGCGCGGTGGATTATGTCTCCTACGGCAATATTCAGCAGGGCGAGTCGCTGAAGGTGATTTTCCCGGCCAGCGGGACGGTGATCGCCCCGCGCCCGATGATGATCCTCAAAACCAGCCAGCATGCCGATGAGGCCAAAGCCTTTATCGATTACGTGCTGTCGCCGGAAGGTCAGGCGCGGGTCGCCGACGCCTGGCTGATGCCCGCTCGCCGCGATGTGGCCGCCAAACGCCCGCTGCTGGACGCGCTGAAGGTCTTGCCCACCAGCGGCGAGGGGTGTAGCGAGCGTAGCGCCGTCCTCAGCCGCTTCAGTCAGCTGTATGCCCACTAATTGACACGGTTCTCCGGCGCTGGCCGCCGGAGAACGCTTCGTTTCAGGAACCGCTGTGAAACAAAAATTCCTTTCCGGCGTGACGCTTGCCGCCCTGACGCTGCTGGTCGCGTTACCGCTGTTGTTTATTCTGCTGCAGGCGATTTTTCCCCATTTTAGCGCCGGTTCGCTCCATGACGCCTTTGGCGGCGTCGCGCCGCTGCTGGCCGACCCCCAGCTGCCGTCGATGCTCGGCGGTACGCTGTGGATTGCCGGCGGCGTGGCGCTGGCCAGCGTGATGATCGGCCTGCCGCTCGGTATTCTGCGCGGTATGTTTTCGTTGCCGCTACCCCGGCTGTGGGACCTGCTGTTTTTGATCCCCTTTCTGACGCCGCCCTATATCTCGGCGCTCTCGTGGATGCTGGCTCTGCAAAGCCAGGGCTATCTGCAGCAGCTGACCGGCTGGCAGCTAAACGACCTGCTGTTCAGCCGCAGCGGGATCGTGCTGGTGATGACCTTTAACATTTTTCCGGTGGTTTACTTTGCCGTCTCCCGCAGCCTGCTGGCGAGCGGGCAACGGCTGGCGATGGTCGCCCGGGTCCATGGCGCCAGCGCCTGGCGCGCCTTCTGGCACGTGACGCTGCCGATGCTCTCCCCGGCGCTGGCGGCGGGGATGCTGCTGGCGTTTACTCTCGCCATCGAGGAGTTTGGCGTCCCGGCGGCGCTGGGCAGTCGGGCGGGAGTAGTGATGCTGACGGTGGGCATTGAGAAAAAGCTGGCCGACTGGCCGGTGGATCTCACCGGCGCTGCGCTGCTGTCGCTGCTGCTGATGGCGGTGGCGTTGTTCGCCTGGTGGCTGCAAACGCGGCTGGTGGGTGAGAAGGAGGTCACCAGCGTCACCGGTAAACCGGGAGAAAACCGCGGAGCGTCGCTGGGCTGGATGACGCTGCCCGCGCTGCTGGTGATGGCGACCGTCGGCGGCATGGCGGTCGGGGTCCCCGCCGTCTCGATGATGCTCACCAGCCTGATGGGCACCCTCTCGGGCGGGGTGAGCCTGGAGAATGTCACGCTGCGTCACTTCGCGGCGCTGTTCGACCAGCAGGGCGACGCCCTGTCGGCCCTCGGCGTCAGCCTGTCGCTGGCGTTAGGTTCGGCGCTGATCGTCGGCGCGCTGGGGCTGCTGGCCGCCTGGCTGGTAATGGTGCAGAAGATCAAAGGGCGCGGGGTGGTGGATGCGCTGTCGCTGATGCCGGCGGCGCTGCCCGGCGTGGTGGTGGGGGTGGGATTGATCCTGCTGTGGAATCAGCCCTTCTGGCCGCGCTCGCCCTACAACACGCTGTGGATGCTGCTGCTCTCCTATTGCTGCCTGCTGCTGCCCTGGCCGGTGCGCTATGTCGGCAGCGCGCTGCGCCAGCTGGGCCCGAACCTTGAGCCCGCCGCCCGGGTGCACGGCGCGTCGCCGCTGCGGGCGCTGCGGTTGATTGTCCTGCCGCTGGTCTTTCCGGCGCTGCTGGCGGCGATGCTGATGGTGTTCGCGGTGGCGTCCCGGGAGCTGGTGACCTCGCTGCTGCTGTCCCCCGCCGGCACGCAGACCGTGGCGGTGTTTATCTGGCGCCAGTTTGAACAGGGATCCGTTGGTCAGGGCATGGCGATGGCCAGCCTGACGCTGTTGACCGGTCTGGTCCTGATGCTGACGGCGCTGGCGCTGATGCAGCGCAGCACGCGCGGTTAACGGCAAGCGCACAAAAAAGAGGGTCGGCGCGGAAAAATAGGCTATAAATGTCGGACACCTACAGCTGGAGACCCTGATGAGTCCCTTTTTACGCGCCTATTTTTCCCGTCTGGGCTGGACGGGCGAGCCTGATGTTTCCATTGATACCTTGCGCCAACTGCATCTGCAGCATAACAGCGCCATCCCCTTTGAAAACCTCGACGTCCTGCTGCCGCGCGAGATCCATCTTGATGACCAGGCGCTGGAAGAGAAGCTGATCGCCGGCCGCCGCGGGGGGTATTGTTTTGAACAAAATGGCCTGCTGGAGCGCGCGCTGCGCGAAATAGGCTTTAACGTTCGCAGCCTGCTTGGCCGGGTGGTGCTGGCCAATCCGCCGCAGATGCCGCCGCGCACTCACCGTTTATTGCTGGTGGAAGTGGCGGGCGAGCGCTGGGTAGCCGACGTTGGCTTCGGCGGCCAGACGCTGACCGCGCCGATCAAGCTGCTGGCCGATATCCCGCAGCAGACGCCGCACGGCAGCTATCGTCTGGTGCATGAAGGTGATGAGTGGACGCTGCAGTTCAACCATCACGAACACTGGCAGTCGATGTACCATTTCGATTTAGGCCGCCAGTATGCGTCTGATTATGTGATGGGTAACTTCTGGTCGGCGCACTGGCCGCAGTCCCACTTCCGTCACCACCTGCTGATGTGCCGTCATCTGCCTGACGGCGGCAAAATGACCCTCACCAATTTCCACTTTACCCACTGGGAGAATAACCACGTGGTGGAGAAGGTCGATTTTGCCGATGTCTCCGCGCTGTACGAAGGGCTGCAAACCCGCTTCGGGTTGGGCGTGGACGATCCTAAACATGGCTTTAGTGAAGCGGCGCTGGCGGCGGTAATGGCGGCGTTCGATACCCATCCGGAAGCCGGGAAGTAAATCTCCTCATGCCCGGCGGCGCTGCGCTTCGCGGTCCTACGGGATATGAGCCTGTGAGAGGGCCCTGCAGGCCGGGTAAGGCGACAGCCGCCGCCCGGCGAAATTACAGGTACCGTGCCTGATATCTTGCCCGGCGGCGCTGCGCTTGCGCGGGCCTACGGGGTCTGAGCCTGTGAGAGGGCCCTGCAGGCCGGGTAAGGCGACAGCCGCCGCCCGGCGAAATTACAGGTACCGTGCCTGATATCTTGCCCGGCGGCGCTGCGCTTGCGCGGGCCTACGGGGTCTGAGCCTGTGAGAGGGCCCTGCAGGCCGGGTAAGGCGACAGCCGCCGCCCGGCGAAATTACAGGTACCGTGCCTGATATCTTGCCCGGCGGCGCTGCGCTTGCGCGGGCCTACGGGGTATGAGCCTGTGAGAGGGCCCTGCAGGCCGGGTAAGGCGACAGCCGCCACCCGGCGAAATTACAGGTACCGTGCCTGATATCTTGCCCGGCGGCGCTGCGCTTGCGCGGGCCTACGGGGTATGAGCCTGTGAGAGGGCCCTGCAGGCCGGGTAAGGCGACAGCCG
>NZ_JBEAJL010000091.1:0-57134 GCF_040065275.1 Klebsiella sp. JB_Kp042 | reverse complement strand
CACAACCCGCTACGGGGGAGACTTACCCGAAATCTGATTTATTCAACAAAGCCAAATCAGGGGCAAATGTTATTGATATCGAAGCCCCTAACGCCGCTGGCGTCTCGCATAACTTATATCGCGAATTTAACGTCGGCCCTAACGGCACCATATTAAACAATAGTGCCAGTGACGTTAATCACGAAACTCACGGTAATATCGCAAAGAATAACAATCTGACCAACGGCAGCGCTTCCGTCATTTTAAATGAAGTGACCTCCAATAAAATGAGTAACCTGCAGGGCTTTATCGAGGTTAACGGACAAAAAGCCGATGTCGTTATCGCCAACCCTAACGGTATCTCCTGCTCCGGATGCAGTTTTATTAATACTAACAAAGCAGTGCTGACGACAGGCCAGGTCAATCTGAGCGACACCGGCGCGATTGATAGCTATACGGTCACGCAAGGTAAAATCACCATCGGTGATAAAGGCATGAACGCCTCCTCAAACTATGCGATCTTGCTTGCGGATGCCATTGCGATTAACGGTACCCTGAACGCCGCCAGCACCGCCCTCAGCGCGGGTAACTTCACATATAATAACGCTACCGGAGAGATAGCAAACCATGGGAAAACGGCTACGGTCATGCAGATGCTCATACCGGAATATAGTATTGATATCAGCAATCTAGGCGGTATCAAGGCCAATAGCATCAGTATGGTGGGGAATACCTTAGGCCTCGGCGTGCGTAATAAAGGCGTTATTAGCGCAAACTCTATGCTTATGATGACGAGCTATGGTTCTCTGATTAATGAGGGCGCCATCAACGTGAACGGCCTTGTCGCTAATATGGTGTCTGCAGGGGATATGAAAAATAAAGGTACCATCAATAGCACCGCTTACGCTACGGCGTTGTCCAGTTTGGGGACATTAAACAATGAAGGCACTATTGCCAGCAGCAAAACACTTGGCGTAAATGCTACCGGCGATCTCGTTAACGCGGGTACTTTGAGGGGAACTCAGATGCTATCCGTAGCCAGCGGGGGCAATCTCACTACTCGCTATGGGTCCTATATCGACACCGATGGCCAGTTAGCCGTGTCCGCCGTCAATATCGATAACGGCGGCTCAATCCTGGGCGATGTCACAAACATTGCTTTCAGCGGCAATACGCTTAACGTCACCGGCAACATCCGGGCTAACTCCAGCCTGACCGTGCAAGCTAAAAAGGATGACAACATCACTTCGGGGAAGATATATAACAAAGGTCGCATTGAAGGTAATGATGTATCCATAGTGACTAACGGTAATCTGGATCAGGAGGGGAATATTGTTGGTCAACATTCCCTGTCGATTAAAGGCGATGTGATCGATAATACTTATTATATTTACGGCGACACGCTGAGCATCGAGAGTAACTACCTGCGGAACAGGGCAACGATCGACGGGAATGCTGTCAACATCACCGCGAATAACGGCATACTTAATGAGGGTCAAATGATGAGTAGCGGGGACATGACTCTGTATACGCAACAAACCGCTGACATCACCAACTATAAAACGATTAAGGCGGATGGTTCCCTGACGATGACCACCCGGTATGTTAAAAATGGTGGCTACCGCTGCGGTTTCCTGAACCTTTCAATTTGTAATGCAGGTTCTCTTTCTGCTGATAAGTTAGTGGTCAATTCTTACCATAACTACGCCTCTGACATGGGTGGTCGCCAGCAGTATAAACAGGCAGAAATAAATACTATTCGTTGACAATAAGCGATGCGCTGGCGACAGCGCATCGCCGATGAGTCTCTGCAAATGATATAGCCTTGCTATCAGACAGCGCCCACGCCCCATTAGCAAGCGCACCGCGCATCTTATTCCAAATTAATTTGGTCAATATCATACGCTGAGCTGGCTGCGATACGCTGCGCGTTATGCTCCACGATAATCCGTGGCGGTGTAAAAAATATGAGCATAACACCAATAAATCTATAAGGTTTATATTGCCCCATTAGATTTATCATTAATTATTTTTTCACCGGCCCGGCGCAATCATTCAGCACCGGGCCCGATCGATCAGGGCTCAAACGGGCGACGCTGGAACTGATCGTGGCCGCACTTCGGACAGCGCGGTAGCACATCCGGGGTATACACCGCCAGGTGATAGTGACACTTCTCACACACCAGGTTACCTAAACCGACCACTTCGCCGCTGTGGTATACGCCGTGGTGATTCAGATCCTGAAAAACCTCCCGCCACTCAAGCTGGGTTTTGTCAGTGATATCGGCCAGTTCCTGCCACAGGCTCTCTTTGATCACCCGCATAAACACGCTGTCGCTCTCGTCTTCATGACTCTCTTCATAGCTGCGGGCAAACTCCTCAAGATCGCGCTTGACCGCGGCTATCACCGACTCAATCTCGCTCTGCGTCAGATCGCCGGCGCGGACAATTTTATCGCGTGCCTGCGTCACCAGCGCGTCAATATCGCGTTCTCCATGGCGGAGCCGTTCGCTGAGCGAGGAGACCAGTTCACGGTAATATTGAGCTACCTTGTTCATCATTTCGCCTCCGGTGTGGTTAACGTCTTCTGATAATAGACCTTATTCCTCTCCCGCTGTGTCTGACAAGCCACAGACTCGCGAAATAATCTGCCCAGCTTTTGCCGATGTTGATGTGCGAAAAGCTGTTTTGACGTTGGCGTTTGGGCTATGCTATGCCGATCTGAAATAACACATCCATTGGCTACATTTTGTAGCTGTATTGAAAACAGGACCACTGGCTGCCATGCAAGAGCAATACCGCCCGGAAGAGATAGAATCGAAAGTCCAGCTTCACTGGGACGAAAATCGTACATTTGAAGTAACTGAAGACGAGAGCAAAGAGAAGTATTACTGCCTGTCGATGCTTCCTTATCCTTCTGGTCGACTACACATGGGTCACGTGCGTAACTACACCATCGGCGACGTGATTGCCCGCTATCAGCGCATGCTGGGTAAAAACGTCCTGCAGCCGATTGGCTGGGATGCGTTCGGTCTGCCTGCGGAAGGCGCGGCGGTAAAAAACAACACCGCGCCAGCGCCGTGGACCTACGACAACATCGCCTACATGAAAAACCAGCTCAAAATGCTGGGCTTCGGCTATGACTGGAGCCGCGAGCTGGCGACCTGCACCCCGGAATACTACCGCTGGGAGCAGAAGTTCTTCACCGAGCTGTACAAAAAAGGCCTGGTGTACAAAAAAACCTCCGCGGTGAACTGGTGCCCGAACGACCAGACCGTACTGGCCAACGAGCAGGTTATCGACGGCTGCTGCTGGCGCTGCGACACCAAAGTCGAGCGTAAAGAGATCCCGCAATGGTTTATTAAAATCACCGCCTACGCCGATGAGCTGTTGAACGATCTGGATAAGCTGGACCACTGGCCGGACACCGTGAAGACCATGCAGCGCAACTGGATCGGCCGTTCTGAAGGGGTGGAAATCTCCTTTGACGTTAACCATTACGCCGACAAGCTGACCGTCTACACCACCCGCCCGGACACCTTTATGGGCTGTACCTACCTGGCGGTCGCTGCGGGTCACCCGCTGGCGCAGCAAGCTGCGGCCAACAATCCGGCGCTGGCCACCTTCATCGACGAATGCCGCAACACCAAAGTGGCGGAAGCCGACATGGCGACGATGGAGAAAAAAGGCGTCGATACCGGCTTTAAAGCTATCCACCCGCTGACCGGCGAAGAAATTCCGGTATGGGCGGCTAACTTCGTGCTGATGGAGTACGGCACCGGCGCGGTGATGGCCGTTCCGGGTCACGACCAGCGCGACTACGAGTTCGCCAGCAAATACGGGCTGAACATCAAGCCGGTGATCCTCGCCGCCGACGGTTCTGAGCCAGATCTCTCGGAGCAGGCGCTGACCGAGAAAGGCGTCCTGTTTAACTCCGGCGAGTTCAGCGGCCTCGATTATGAAGCGGGCTTCAACGCCATTGCCGACAAACTGGCAGCCATGGGCGTCGGCGAACGTAAAATTAACTACCGCCTGCGCGACTGGGGCGTGTCCCGTCAGCGCTACTGGGGCGCGCCGATCCCGATGGTCACCCTGGAAGACGGCACCGTGCTGCCGACCCCGGAAGATCAGCTGCCGGTGATCCTGCCGGAAGACGTGGTCATGGACGGCATCACCAGCCCGATCAAAGCCGATCCTGAATGGGCCAAGACCACGGTTAACGGCCAGCCGGCGCTGCGCGAAACCGACACCTTTGACACCTTTATGGAGTCCTCCTGGTACTATGCGCGCTACACCTGCCCGCAGTATCAGGAAGGGATGCTGGATTCGCAAGCGGCCAACTACTGGCTGCCGGTCGATATCTACATCGGCGGTATCGAACACGCGATCATGCACCTGCTCTACTTCCGCTTCTTCCACAAGCTGATGCGCGACGCGGGCATGGTCAACTCCGATGAGCCGGCGAAACAGTTGCTGTGCCAGGGCATGGTGCTGGCTGACGCTTTCTACTACGTAGGCGAAAACGGCGAACGTAACTGGGTCTCCCCGGTTGACGCCATCGTCGAACGTGACGAAAAAGGCCGTATCGTGAAAGCGAAAGACGCGGCGGGCCACGAGCTGGTGTACACCGGCATGAGCAAGATGTCCAAGTCGAAAAACAACGGCATCGACCCGCAGGTCATGGTTGAGCGCTACGGCGCGGATACCGTGCGTCTGTTCATGATGTTCGCCTCCCCGGCGGATATGACCCTCGAGTGGCAGGAATCTGGCGTCGAAGGGGCGAACCGCTTCCTGAAACGCGTCTGGAAGCTGGTCTACGAACACACCACCAAAGGGGACGTTGCGGCCCTGAACGTGGCGGCGCTGAGTGAAGATCAGAAAGCGCTGCGTCGCGATATCCACAAAACCATCGCCAAAGTGACCGATGACATCGGTCGTCGTCAGACCTTCAACACCGCCATCGCGGCGATTATGGAGCTGATGAACAAGCTGGCGAAAGCGCCGCAGGAAGATGAGCAGGATCGCGCTCTGATGCAGGAAGCCCTGCTGGCGGTCGTGCGTATGCTCAACCCGTTCACCCCGCACGCCAGCTTCACCCTGTGGCGTGAGCTGAACGGTGAAGGCGATATCGACAACGCGCCGTGGCCGGTGGCAGATGAAAGCGCGATGGTGGAAGACAGCACCCTCGTCGTCGTCCAGGTCAACGGCAAAGTTCGTGGTAAAATTACCGTTGCGGTAGACGCAACTGAAGAACAGGTCCGCGAGCGCGCCGGCCAGGAGCATCTGGTGGCGAAGTATCTCGACGGCAAAACCGTGCGTAAAGTGATTTACGTTCCGGGTAAACTGCTCAATCTGGTCGTTGGCTAAGCGCGGGAGGAAGCGTGCGATATCTGGTAACAATGTTGTTATCTCTGGCGGTGCTTGCCACCGCCGGCTGTGGCTGGCATCTGCGTAGCACTACCAAGGTGCCCACCACCATGAAAACCATGATCTTCCAGTCGAGCGATCCGAACGGGCCGTTAAGCCGCGCGGTGCGTAATCAGCTGCGTCTTAACGGCGTGGAACTGATCGACGCCAGCACGCTGCGTAAAGATGTCCCTTCTCTGCGCCTCGATGGATCGTCGATTCAGAAAGATACGGCATCGGTGTTCCAGGACGGTCGTACGGCGGAATATCAGATGGTCATGACCGTTCATGCCAGCGTCCTGATCCCGGGTCACGATATCTATCCGATAACCACCAAGGTCTATCGTTCGTTCTTTGATAACCCGCAGGCGGCGCTAGCCAAAGACGCCGAGCAGGATATGATTATCCAGGAAATGTACGATAAAGCGGCGGAACAGCTGATTCGTAAACTGCCAAGCGTTCAGGTAGCGGATGTTGAAGCCACCCAGCAGGAAGAAAAACCGGTCGCGGGCAGCACCGCGCCGGCGTCCTCGGGTAACCGCGTCTCCACCACGCTGGGTCAATGATGATTCGGTTGTACCCGGAACAGCTCCGCGCGCAGCTCACTGAAGGGCTGCGCGCGGCCTATCTGCTGCTTGGCAACGATCCTCTGCTGTTGCAGGAAAGCCAGGACGCTATTCGCGAAGCCGCTGCCGCGCAGGGCTTTACCGAACACCACACCTTCACTATCGATAGCAGCACCGACTGGCAGGCGCTTTTCGCCTTAAGCCAGGCGATGAGCCTGTTTGCCAGCCGGCAAACCCTGCTGTTGATCCTGCCGGAAAACGGCCCCAACGCGGCGATCAACGAACAGCTGGCGACGCTGGCCGGTCTTCTGCACGACGACCTGCTGCTGATCGTTCGCGGCAGTAAGTTGACTAAAGCCCAGGAGAATGCCGCGTGGCTCACCGCGCTGGCTCAGCGCGCCGTCCAGGTCAGCTGCCAGACGCCGGAATACGCGCAACTGCCGCGCTGGCTTGCCGCGCGGGCCAAGCAGCATCAGCTGCAGCTCGACGACGCGGCCAGCCAGCTGCTGTGCTACTGTTACGAAGGCAATCTGCTGGCGCTGGCGCAGGCGCTGGAGCGTCTGGCGCTGCTCTGGCCGGACGGTAAGCTGACCCTGCCCCGCGTTGAGCAGGCAGTGAACGATGCCGCGCACTTTACCCCTTACCATTGGGTCGATGCCCTACTGGCAGGCAAAAGTAAGCGCGTGCTGCACGTTCTGCAGCAGCTCCGTCTTGAAGGCTGCGAGCCGGCGATCCTGCTGCGTACGCTACAGCGGGAGCTGCTGCTGCTGGTCACCCTCAAGCGCCAGTCGGCGCAGACGCCGCTGCGTTCGCTGTTTGATAAACATCGGGTCTGGCAAAACCGCCGTCAGCTGCTCAGCGACGCCCTCGCCCGACTCAGCGGCGAACAGCTGCGCCAGGCGGTGACCCTTCTGACCCGCGCGGAACTGACCTTTAAACAGGATTACGGGTACGACGTCTGGCCCGAACTGGAAAGTCTTTCGTTGTTGCTCTGCCACAAAGCCCTGGCGGACGTTTTTATTGATGGTTGATATGACTCACTTACAGGCAATCTATGGCGGCACCTTCGATCCGGTGCATTATGGTCACCTCAAGCCGGTCGAGATCCTGGCGAATCAGATTGGCCTGAGCAAGGTCATCATCATGCCTAATAACGTCCCGCCGCATCGTCCCCAGCCGGAAGCCACCAGCGCCCAGCGCGTGCACATGCTGAAGCTGGCGATTGCCGATAAGCCGCTGTTCACGCTCGATGAACGCGAACTGCGGCGCGATACCCCCTCCTGGACGGCGCAAACGCTGCAGGAGTGGCGCCAGGAGCAGGGGCCGCACAAGCCGCTGGCGTTTATCATTGGCCAGGATTCGCTGCTCACCTTTCCCACCTGGCATAACTATGAAACCATCCTCGACAATGTCCACCTGATTGTCTGCCGCCGGCCGGGTTACCCGCTGACCATGGCCCATGAGGCCGATCAGCGCTGGCTGGATCGCCATTTAACCCACGACGTGGAGTCTTTGCATCACCGCCCTTCCGGCGTGATCTACCTGGCTGAGACCCCGTGGTTCGATATTTCGGCGACGATCATTCGCCAGCGCCTTGAGCGCGGCGAGTCCTGCGCCGAGATGCTGCCGGCCGCGGTGCTGGACTACATCCGCGAGCAGGGTCTCTATTGCTGACCCGGGCTGGGCCTGGCGCAAAAAAAGCGCTATCGTAACGCCACCTCTCCAACGCCCAGAGCCTGTTCATGAAATTGTGGTTAGTTCGCCATGGCGAAACCGAAGCTAACGTTGCCGGGTTATATAGCGGCCACGCTCCCACGCCCCTGACGCCGCGCGGCGTCGCTCAGGCGCGAGCGCTCGGTGAACGACTGCGCGCGGTGCCTTTCGATAAAGTCTTCTGCAGCGAGCTGGCGCGGACCGGGACAACGGCCGATCTGCTGCTTGGCGATCGCGCTATCCCGCGCGAATGCCATGCCGCGCTCAATGAGATGTTTTTCGGCGACTGGGAGATGCGCCATCATCGCGACCTCCAGCGAGAAGATGCGGAAAACTATGCCGCATGGTGCGCTGACTGGCAGCACGCGGCCCCGACCAACGGCGAAAGCTTTCAGCGTTTTGCCCGCCGCGTCAGCGAATTTACCCCCACGCTGACCGACTGCCGCCATCTTGACCACCTGCTGATCGTCGGCCATCAGGGCGTCCTGAGCCTGCTGACCGCCCTGCTGTTGCAGATGCCCGCCGCGGCGATGTGGCACTTTCCGATAGCCCATGGCGCCTGGAGTCTCCTCGACATTCGCGACGATTTCACCACCCTGCGGGTATTAAATAGCCAGGCCGTCTGGCAGCCGCAAGAAGAATTCCCGCCGAACCATTGACAGGCCAGAGCAGGCTGCTATTCTCCGCTGCCAGGCAGCATCCGCCAAAGCAGGTTTGCAGAAATTGTTTTACAAAAATGGCGATGCAATCCTCGGCGAGGGATGGGATGATACTCCGCCGCGAACGCCCGCCGACAGACATTTCACCCGACTTTTTCATTAGTTCAGGTATACTGTCAGGCTCTTTATGATTATCAATCTTCACGCACCCAGGGGGAACACTTGCAGGGTAAAGCACTCCAGGATTTTGTTATCGACAAAATTGATGACCTGAAAGGTCAGGACATCGTTGCCATTGATGTACATGGCAAATCCAGCATCACCGATTGCATGATTATCTGCACCGGCACCTCCACGCGTCATGTGATGTCCATCGCCGACCACGTGGTCCAGGAATCCCGCGCCGCCGGCTTGCTGCCGCTGGGCGTTGAAGGGGAAGCCGCCGCCGACTGGATCGTCGTCGACCTCGGCGACGTGATGGTTCACGTCATGCAGGAAGAGAGCCGTCGTCTGTACGAGCTGGAAAAACTCTGGAGTTAATGCGTGAAGTTGCAGCTGGTGGCCGTTGGCACCAAAATGCCGGACTGGGTACAGACCGGCTTTAGCGAGTATCTGCGCCGTTTTCCCAAAGATATGCCGTTCGAACTGGTGGAGATCCCTGCCGGTAAGCGCGGCAAGAACGCTGATATCAAGCGCATCCTCGAAAAAGAGGGCGAGATGATGTTAGCCGCTGCCGGTAAAAACCGCATCGTGACCCTGGATATTCCGGGTAAACCATGGGATACGCCGCAGCTGGCGCGCGAACTGGAACGCTGGAAACAGGACGGGCGCGACGTCAGTTTGCTGGTCGGCGGCCCGGAAGGCCTCTCTCCAGCCTGTAAAGCAGCGGCGGAACAGAGTTGGTCGCTCTCCACCCTCACCTTACCTCACCCGCTGGTGCGCGTACTGGTGGCCGAGAGCCTGTATCGGGCGTGGAGCATTACCACCAACCATCCGTACCACCGTGAGTAATGATGATCAGGGTAGACTGAGCAGCGAATGAAATTACAGAATTCTTTCCGCGACTATACGGCTGAATCCTCGCTGTTCGTGCGCCGGGCGCTGGTCGCTTTTTTGGGGATTTTGCTGCTTACCGGCGTTCTGATCGCCAACCTGTACAATGTGCAAATCGTTCGCTTCGACGACTATCAGACGCGCTCGAACGAAAACCGCATCAAGCTGGTGCCGATCCCGCCGAGCCGCGGCATTATTTACGATCGCAACGGCACCCCGCTGGCGCTTAACCGCACCATTTATCAGCTGGAGATGATGCCGGAGAAAGTCGATAACGTGCAACAGACGCTGGATGCGCTACGCGACGTCGTCGATTTAACCGACGATGATATCGCCGGTTTCAAAAAGGAGCGCGCCCGCTCCCATCGTTTTACCTCGATTCCGGTCAAGGTCAACCTCAGCGAAGTGCAGGTGGCCCGCTTTGCCGTCAACCAGTACCGCTTTCCCGGCGTGGAAGTCAAAGGCTACAAGCGCCGTTACTACCCCTATAACTCGGCGCTGACGCACGTCATCGGCTACGTGTCGAAAATTAACGATAAAGACGTCGACCGCCTCGATAAAGAGGGCAAACTGGCCAACTACGCCTCGACCCATGACATCGGTAAGCTGGGTATTGAGCGTTATTACGAGGACGTCCTGCACGGTCAGACCGGCTACGAAGAGGTTGAAGTGAACAACCGCGGCCGCGTTATTCGTCAGCTCAAAGAGGTGCCTCCGCAGGCCGGACGCGACATCTACCTCACCCTCGACCTCAAGCTACAGCAGTATATCGAAACGCTGCTGGCCGGCAGCCGCGCCGCGGTGGTGGTCACCGACCCGCGTACCGGCGCCATTCTGGCGCTGGTTTCGACGCCGAGCTACGACCCGAACCTGTTCGTCGACGGCATCTCCAGCAAAGATTACTCCGGCCTGCTCAACGATCCCAACACGCCGCTGGTCAACCGTGCGACGCAAGGGGTCTATCCGCCGGCATCGACGGTCAAACCGTACGTCGCCGTCTCGGCGCTGAGCGCCGGGGTGATCACGCGCAATACCAGCCTGTTCGACCCGGGCTGGTGGCAGCTGCCCGGCTCGGAAAAACGCTATCGTGACTGGAAAAAATGGGGCCACGGCCATCTGAACGTCACCAAAGCGCTGGAGGAGTCCGCGGATACCTATTTCTATCAGGTCGCCTATGACATGGGCATCGATCGCCTCTCGGAGTGGATGAGCAAGTTCGGCTACGGCCACTATACCGGTATCGACCTCGCCGAAGAGCGCTCGGGCAACATGCCGACCCGCGAATGGAAGCTCAAACGCTTTAAGAAACCCTGGTACCAGGGGGACACCATTCCGGTGGGCATCGGCCAGGGTTACTGGACCGCCACGCCGATCCAGATGAACAAAGCGCTGATGATCCTGATTAACGACGGGGTGGTGAAAGTACCGCACCTGCTGCAAAGCACCGTGGAAGACGGCAAGCCCGTTCCGTGGGTCCAGCCTCATGAGCCGCCGGTAGGCGACATCCATTCCGGCTACTGGGAAATCGCCAAAGACGGCATGTTCGGCGTGGCCAACCGCGGCAACGGCACCGCGCACAAATATTTCGCCAGCGCGCCGTATAAAATCGCGGCCAAGTCCGGTACCGCCCAGGTGTTCGGCCTGAAGGCCAACGAAACCTATAACGCGCACCGAATCTCTGAGCGTCTGCGTGACCATAAACTGATGACGGCGTTTGCGCCTTATAACAACCCGCAGGTTGCCGTGGCGATGATCCTGGAAAACGGCGGTGCCGGCCCGGCGGTCGGTACGATTATGCGCCAAATCCTCGATCACATCATGCTGGGCGATAACAACACCACGCTGCCAAGCGAAAACCCAGCGGTAACCGCAGGGGAGGATCAATAATGACGGATAATCCGAACAAAAAATCGCTGTGGGATAAGATCCATCTTGACCCCACTATGGTGTTGATCCTGCTGGCGCTGCTGACCTACAGCGCGCTGGTTATCTGGAGCGCCAGCGGTCAGGACGTCGGCATGATGGAGCGTAAAATCGGCCAGATCGCCATGGGCGTGGTGATCATGATCGTCATGGCGCAGATCCCGCCGCGGGTCTATGAGGGCTGGGCGCCCTACCTCTATATTTTCTGTATTATTCTGCTGGTGGCCGTCGACGCCTTCGGCGCCATCTCCAAAGGGGCGCAGCGCTGGCTGGATCTCGGTATCGTCCGCTTTCAGCCGTCGGAGATTGCAAAAATCGCCGTGCCGCTGATGGTGGCGCGCTTTATTAACCGCGACGTCTGCCCGCCTTCGCTGAAGAATACCGGTATTGCCCTGGTGCTGATCTTCCTGCCGACGCTGCTGGTGGCGGCGCAGCCTGACCTCGGGACCTCGATTCTGATCGCCCTCTCCGGTCTGTTTGTACTGTTCCTCTCCGGCCTCAGCTGGCGCCTGATCGGCATTGCGGTGGTGCTGGTCGCCGCCTTTATCCCGATTTTGTGGTTCTTCCTGATGCACGACTATCAGCGCCAGCGCGTGATGATGCTGCTCGATCCGGAAACCGACCCGCTGGGCGCGGGGTATCACATTATTCAGTCTAAAATTGCCATTGGCTCCGGCGGTCTGCGCGGCAAAGGCTGGCTGCACGGCACCCAGTCGCAGCTGGAGTTTCTGCCGGAACGCCATACCGACTTTATCTTCGCCGTTCTCGCCGAAGAGCTGGGCCTGATTGGCGTACTGATCCTGCTGGCGCTCTATATTCTGCTGATCATGCGCGGACTGTGGATCGCCGCCCAGGCGCAGACCACCTTTGGCCGGGTCATGGCCGGTGGTTTAATGTTGATTTTATTCGTTTATGTCTTCGTAAATATTGGTATGGTGAGTGGTATTTTACCGGTGGTGGGCGTACCGTTGCCGCTGGTGAGCTACGGGGGCTCCGCCCTGATCGTATTGATGGCCGGGTTTGGTATCGTGATGTCGATCCATACCCACAGAAAAATGTTGTCGAAAAGCGTTTAAAGGGGTTCGCAATGCGTAAGCAATGGCTGGGGATCTGCATAGCAGCGGGGCTGCTGGCGGCATGTTCGAGTGATGACGTGCAACAAAAGACGGTCAGTACTCCACAGCCGGCCGTCTGTAATGGCCCGACGGTTGAGATCAGCGGCGCCGATCCGCAGTATGAAACGCCGAACGCGACGGCGAATCAGGATTATGAGCGCGACGGTAAGCGCTACAACATCGTCCAGGATCCGGCAAACTTTACTCAGGCCGGTTTCGCGGCGATCTATGACGCGGAACCCAACAGCAACCTGACCGCCAGCGGTGAAACCTTCGACCCGACGCAGTTGACCGCGGCGCACCCGACGCTGCCGATCCCAAGCTATGCGCGGATCACCAACCTCGCCAACGGGCGCATGATCGTCGTGCGGATTAACGATCGCGGTCCCTACGGCAACGATCGGGTTATCTCGCTCTCCCGCGCGTCCGCCGACCGCCTGAACACCTCGAATAACACCAAAGTGCGTATCGACCCGATCATCGTCGCGCCTGACGGTTCGCTTTCCGGCCCGGGAATGGCTTGTACCACCGTCGCCAAACAGACTTACGCCCTGCCCGCCCGTCCGAATCTGGACGGCGGTGACGCCGCTGGCATGAGCCAGCCCGCGCCCACTGACGTTCGCCCGATCAGCAACAGCACGCTGAAGCCGGAAGACAGCGTTGGCGCACCGGTGAACAGCGGCGGTTTTCTCGGCGCCCCGACGCCGCTGAACAGCGGCGTGCTGGAGAGCAGCGAACCCGCAGCCGCCGCCGCGACGGCACCTGCCGCCGGCGCCACGCCAGCAGCGCCGGTGACCGCGCCCGGCTCCATCCAGGGTAGCGTCGCGCCCGCAGCGGCCACCGCCGCAGCCGCCGGCGCCGTTGCCGCTTCGTCTTCCGCCGCCTCCAGCGCCAGCGGTAGCTTTGTCGTGCAGGTGGGCGCAGTGAGCGACCAGGCGCGGGCGCAGCAGTATCAGCAGCGTCTGAGCCAGCAGTTCTCTGTGCCAGGCCGGGTCATGCAAAACGGCGCGGTGTGGCGTATTCAGCTGGGGCCGTTTGCCGACAAGACGCAGGCCAGCGCCGTTCAGCAGCGCCTGCAAAGCGAAGCGCAACTGCAGTCCTTTATTACTCGCGCCAACTAAAGGCCGCGGGCAGCCCGTTTACCTTGCGCATGTAAAAGTCATTAACAAACTCATGCGCAATGTCGGATGCTGGCCCGCAGAGCATTTGCTATAGTAAGGCACTTTTTTTAACTCCATCACGGATGCCGTTGTTCTGACCATGAAGACCTCTTTCACCGCTCGTTTACTCATCACGGCGCTCTCCGTTGCAGCGCTCTCCTCCGCTGCCCGCGCCGATGACCTGAATATCAAAACGATGATCCCAGGCGCCCCGCAGATTGACGCCGAATCCTGGATCCTTATCGATTACAACTCTGGCAAGGTGCTGGCTGAAAACAACGCCGACTCCCGCCGCGACCCGGCCAGTCTGACCAAAATGATGACCAGCTATGTTATCGGTCAGGCGATGAAAACGGGCAAATTCAAAGAGTCCGATCTGGTCACCGTCGGCAACGACGCCTGGGCCACCGGCAACCCGGTATTCAAAGGCTCTTCCCTGATGTTCCTCAAGCCGGGGATGCAGGTGCCGGTTTCCCAGCTGATCCGCGGTATCAACCTGCAGTCCGGTAACGATGCCTGCGTGGCGATGGCCGACTATGTCGCCGGCAGCCAGGACGCCTTCGTCAGCCTGATGAACAACTACGTCAACGCCCTCGGCCTGAAAAACACCCATTTCCAGACTGTTCACGGCCTCGATGCTGACGGTCAGTTCAGCTCAGCGCGCGACATGGCGCTGATTGGCCAGGCGCTGATCCGCGACGTGCCGAACGAGTACTCCATCTATCGTGAGAAAGAGTTCACTTTCAACGGGATCCGCCAGCTGAACCGTAATGGCCTGCTGTGGGATAACAGCCTGAACGTCGACGGCATCAAAACCGGCCACACCGACAAAGCGGGCTACAACCTTGTCGCTTCCGCCACCGAAGGGCAGATGCGTCTGATCTCGGCGGTAATGGGCGGCCGGACGTTCAAAGGGCGTGAGTCGGAAAGCAAAAAACTGCTGACCTGGGGCTTCCGCTTCTTCGAAACCGTCAACCCAATTAAAGCCGGCAAAGAGTTTGCTTCCGAACCGGCCTGGTTCGGCGACAGCGATCGCGCTTCGCTGGGGGTGGATAAAGACGTCTACCTGACCATCCCGCGCGGCCGGATGAAAGATCTGAAAGCCAGCTACGTGCTGAATAACACTGAGCTGCACGCCCCGCTGCAGAAAAACCAGGTCGTCGGCACCATTAACTTCCAGCTGGATGGTAAAACCATTGACCAGCGCCCGCTGGTGGTGCTGCAGGAAATTCCGGAAGGTAATTTCTTCGGTAAAATTATTGATTACATTAAATTAATGTTCCACCACTGGTTTGGTTAAAAATCGAACACTTGAAAGTGTGATTTCCATCCCCATATACTATTCATCCAAGTAACCTGATAACTCCCGCCCTTGGTGGGAGTTATTATTTTGTCGTAACACCGGAGCTGACATGAAAACCAAACTTAACGAACTGCTTGAATTCCCTACGCCATTTACTTACAAAGTAATGGGGCAGGCGTTGCCTGAGCTGGTTGATCAGGTGGTGGAAGTGGTACAGCGCCATGCGCCTGGTGATTACTCGCCGTCAGTAAAACCGAGCAGCAAAGGTAACTACCACTCGGTCTCCATCACCATCAACGCCACTCACATTGAACAAGTGGAAACGCTGTACGAAGAGTTAGGCAATATCGATATCGTTCGGATGGTGCTGTAACCTTTTCCCTGACCCGGCCGCCGTGCCGGGTCTTCTCATTCCCTTCCGCACGGCTGTGATATACTCCCCGACCTGAATTCTCTCTTCCCGGCGGAGATATTGTTTTGCAGCACAATAAAATTCTAATCCGGCAGCTAGGCCTGCAACCTTACGAACCCGTCTCGCAGGCGATGCATGAATTTACCGACGCCCGTGATGAAGACACCCTCGATGAGATCTGGCTGGTGGAACATCACCCGGTCTTCACCCAGGGTCAGGCCGGCAAAGCGGAACACCTGCTGGTGCCCGGTGATATTCCGGTGATCCAGAGCGATCGCGGCGGCCAGGTAACCTATCACGGCCCGGGACAGCAGGTAATGTACGTCCTGTTGAACCTCAAGCGCCGCAAGCTGGGCGTACGTGAACTGGTGACGCTGCTGGAGCAAACGGTCGTCAATACCCTTGCCGAATACGGTATTGAGTCGCACCCCCGCGCCGACGCCCCTGGCGTCTACGTCGGCGATCGCAAAATATGCTCTCTGGGGCTGCGGATCCGTAAAGGCTGCTCTTTCCACGGCCTGGCGCTCAATATCGCGATGGATCTGACGCCGTTTCTGCGTATCAACCCCTGCGGCTATGCCGGTATGGAGATGACGCAAATGCGCCAGTGGCAGCCGGAAGCCACTCCGGAGACGGTCGCTCCGCGGCTGGTCGCCCATCTGCTGGCGCTGCTGAACAATCCCCCGCACGAATACCTTCCTCAGGGTTAAGGGCAGACCAGCGCCCCGCTGACGGCGGGGTGCTGAACGAGTAACACATTATTTTTGCAATCAATTGTCACGCACGGCAACGCGGTGGGCCGCTATACTTGGCCTATCATTCCCAACCGGACTCATCGCGTGCCAGAGAATACGCCGCCGTCAGAATCTCCTGACCGACAGGACGAACGTTACGACCGTCAGATGTTTCGCATCCTGCGTAATATTGACCTTAATCTGTTAACCATCTTCGAAGCCGTGTACGTACACAAAGGTATCGTCAATGCCGCGAAGATACTCAATATCACGCCGTCGGCCATTAGCCAGTCAATAAACAAACTGCGGGCGCTGTTCCCCGATCCGCTGTTTATCCGTAAAGGCCAGGGCGTAACGCCCACCGCCTATGCCACCCATCTTCACCAGTACATCAGCCGCGGTATGGAGGCTTTCCTCAGCGCGCTGGATATCACCGGCAGCCCGCACCAGCAGCGGGTGATCACTATCGCCACCACGCCAGCCATGGGGGCGCTGCTGATGCCTGGCCTGGCCAGCGCGCTGAAGCCGGTCTTTCCGCAGATCCTGCTGCACAACATCGCCCTCACCGACGCCGCGCGGCAGCTTGACCAGCGCCAGGTGGATTTGTTGATTGATACCCATCTGCACAGCGGCCAGGCGATAAGCCATCACGTGCTGTATCAGGAACGGGTGCAGATGTACTGCCGCGCTGGGCATCCCGCGCTGGACGGTCCGCAGGATGAATCCGCCCTTGCACAATACGAGTTTGCGCTGCTGCTGCCGGAAGGCCAGCGCTACCCTACGCTGCACCGTCGGCTGCAGGAGGAGATGGGCGAGCGCCGCTGCGGTTTCAGCACCTTCAACCTGCTAACGCAGGCGGCAATGATCGCCGAGAGCGACATGCTGGGGCTGACCACCGAGCGCCTGTTCGCCATGGTATCCCGTCTCTGGCCGCTGCAGACCCTGGACTTTCCCTCCCTGCGGGAAGAGCAGATTGATGTTGCGCTGCACTTCAATAAGCAGAGCGGGAAAGAGCCATTGCTGAAAGAGATCATTGAGACCGTGATCCAGGCGTTTAAGGCGTAGCGCACGGAAGGGAAAAGGATAAAACAACAACTATTTTACAATTTGCCGGGCAGGCAGGCTGCTTTCTGCCCCTTTTCAATGGTATACTGCCTGCTCTTGATTCAAAAATAGTTGATAATTGCAACATTTCATTGAATTAATTCGCTTTCCTTCGTGACTCGCAACTGGAACACGCACGCTATGAGTAAACCCATTGTGATGGAACGCGGTGTTAAGTACCGCGACGCCGATAAAATGGCCCTTATCCCGGTGAAGAACGTGGCAACTGAGCGTGAAGCTCTGCTCAGAAAACCGGAATGGATGAAAATCAAACTTCCGGCAGACTCGTCCCGTATCCAGGGAATCAAAGCAGCGATGCGTAAGAACGGCCTGCACTCCGTGTGCGAAGAGGCCTCCTGCCCGAACCTTGCAGAGTGCTTCAACCACGGTACCGCGACCTTTATGATCCTCGGCGCGATCTGTACCCGCCGTTGCCCATTCTGCGACGTGGCGCATGGCCGCCCGGTCGCGCCAGATGCGAACGAGCCACAGAAGCTGGCGCAAACTATCGCCGATATGGGGCTGCGCTACGTGGTGGTCACTTCGGTGGACCGTGACGACCTGCGCGATGGCGGCGCACAGCATTTTGCCGACTGCATCAGCGCCATTCGCGAGAAAAACCCGACGATTAAAATCGAAACGCTGGTCCCGGATTTCCGCGGCCGCATGGATCGCGCCCTGGATATTCTGACGGTGACCCCGCCGGACGTCTTCAACCACAACCTCGAAAACGTACCGCGCCTCTATCGTCAGGTGCGTCCGGGCGCGGATTACAACTGGTCGCTGAAGCTGCTGGAGCGTTTCAAAGAAGCGCACCCGGAGATCCCGACAAAATCCGGCCTGATGGTGGGCCTGGGCGAAACCAACGACGAGATCATCGAAGTCATGCGCGACCTGCGCCGTCATGGCGTCACCATGCTGACGTTAGGCCAGTATCTGCAGCCGAGCCGTCACCACCTGCCAGTGCAGCGTTACGTTAGCCCGGAAGAGTTTGAAGAGATGAAAGCGGAAGCCATGGCGATGGGCTTCACCCACGCCGCCTGCGGCCCCTTCGTTCGCTCTTCCTATCACGCCGACCTGCAGGCTAAAGGGATGGAAGTTAAATAACCTGCCGCTTCTCCCGCTGCGTCACGTCCTGGCGCAGCGGCGCTCTCCGCTTCATTCGCTTCGCCTTCCCGTAACAGTTAGTTGCATCTTTCCTGCGCGGCGTCGACAAAAACGACAAAGGCCGCAACGTCAAACGTCGCGGCCTCTTCGCCGTACCACCCGCATCCCGCCAGGGGACGCAGCCGGAGAATTACTCTTTATGAGAGAGCTTCTGCGCCGGTGCTTCGTCTTCAGCGGTGGTTTTTTTCGCGCTATCGTCATCTTCGTTCATGGCTTTTTTAAAGCCCTTGATAGCCGATCCCAGGTCGCCGCCCAGCGTACGTAATTTCTTGGTACCAAACACTAAGATAATCAGTGCTGCGACTACCAGCAGTTTGGTAATACTAATCTCACCCATAGCTAACCTTCTTCTCTATACAAGCTGCGAATACGCCATCATACACGCATTTATCCGTCATATTGTAATCCACCTGTGCGTGGGCTGCGTGATTCAGCCCGAGGCCTCCCCTCCGGGAGCGAGCGCTGGGGTGTCCGTCCTGACGTGCACAGCGAATTATTGGGATAAACAATACGGGTATTTGGCGCGCGGACACAATAGCAATCTGTAACAAGGTGAATCAAGCCTTGTTTAAAAAAACGTCACAATAATTGCGGTGGCGCAAACCGTCGGTTCTGCAGCACCGGCAAACGCTCGCGAACCCGCGCAAGGTAGTCTGCGGATATATCGGCATAGATCAGCTGCGGCTCGCTCCCCGCGCCCGCCACGGTGGTCCCCAGCGGATCGACGATGCGGCTCTGCCCGATGTTACGCGTCCCGCATTCGCCTGCCGCCACGACGTAGCAGGTCGTGTCCAGCGCGCGCGCCGCCAGCAGCGTCGCCCAGTGATGCTCTTTTTGCGGCCCTTTCACCCATGCGGTGGGCAGCACCAGCAGCTGCGCCCCGTTCAGCGCCAGCGACAGCGCCAGCTCCGGAAAACGCAGATCGTAACAGGTCATCAGGCCAACGCGGAAACCCGCCACTTCAATCACCGGCGGGATTTGCCGGCCGGGATCCACCCGCCGGGACTCCTGCATTGCGAAGGCGTCGTATAAATGAAGTTTGTGATAATGGGCAATAATCTTCCCTTCACGCAATACCACCAGCGTGTTGGTTGCTCTCCCCTCCCCCGACGGCACATGCAGCGTCAGGATCGTCGTCAGACCGTTACGCGCGCTCTCGGCCAGCAGCAGCTGTAAAAACTCTCCATCCAGCGTTTGGGCCGATTTCACCGACAGATCCGGGTCGTTGTCATCACGTGCCAGCAACGCCTCCGGCAGCACCAGCAGCGCCGCCCCTTCACGCGCCGCCTGCTGCATCATCGCCACACAAGTTTGCGCATTCGTCCGCCATACTGGCGTGACGATAAACTGCCCTGCCGCTACCCGCATGTTTTTCTCCCGTCAGGTTATGAATAGCCAATTGCGCCCGTTGCGCGCTACACTTGACACTCTCTTACATCAAATAGCAGGAAACGACCGTGTTTCAACTTCTTTGCGCCGTGTTTATTGGCGGCGGCACCGGCAGCGTTTTGCGCTGGTGGCTCGGCATGAAGCTCAATCCTGTGCACCATGCTATCCCGATTGGGACGCTGACTGCCAACCTGTTAGGCGCCTTTGTGATCGGCGCCGGGCTGGCGTGGTTTAATAGACTGACCGGCATTGACCCGATGTGGAAACTGCTGATCACCACGGGTTTCTGCGGCGGGTTGACCACCTTCTCCACCTTCTCTGCGGAAGTGGTGTTTCTTCTGCAGCAGGGGCGAGTGAGCTGGGCGCTCCTCAACGTCGCGGTGAACTTGCTGGGCTCGTTTGCCATGACGGCTGTCGCCTTCTGGCTCTTCTCGCAGGCCGCCAGCCGCTAAAGGCGTAATCAACAGGCAAAAAAAAACCCGCTGATTAGCGGGTTTTTATATTCTACTGACGCGTTGCTTACAGAGCGATTACGTTTGCAGCAGAAGGGCCTTTGGCACCGTTAGTGATTTCGAACTCTACGCGCTGACCTTCAGCCAGAGTTTTGAAACCGTTGGACTGGATTGCAGAGAAGTGTACGAATACATCTTTGCTGCCATCTTCCGGAGTAATGAAACCGAATCCTTTGGACTCATTAAACCACTTAACGTTACCTTTAATCTTAGACATCAAAATTACCTTTATATGAAAAATCGACACTAATGCTGTGTCGGGTATCAGTACACCAATTGTGGTACCTTTTGTCCAGTGCAACTTTGCTAAAAAGTGATAAAAGTCGCTATCTTTTTTAGTGGGTAACGCTTTAGTCCTTGTTTTTCCACAAGACGCATCGCTTATCTCATTTATTGCTAAGACTTAGCGAATTAAAACTGTATGCGAGCCCAGGCGAAGTAAACGTTACCGTTATTGTAGGTACCGGGAATATAGGTCATCTGGAACGTTGCCGGACCGTAACCTATTGACGCTAAGGGCAAGATCACCGGAATCGGGATGTAGTTCCAGTTATCGCGCGCCGTCACCCCGAGGGTATAGCCGAGACCGAGGTGGAAGTTCTGGTCCGTCAGCGGACGCCAGGTTTTCTCCCAACCGTAGCCGCCGATGGGTTCCCACTTATTGAAAGAGTCTTTAAACGCCATCAGGTACAGGCCGTGCCAGTTCCCTTTCTCATCCCAGCGCGAAACGCCGAAGCCTGCCCCCCACGGACGTTCATTATACTTGTCCGTCTTTTCCTTATCATAAGCAAAGCGCGCGTGCCAGGTGATGGCTGGAACGTACAGATCATAGTGCTCCGGCTCATTCCAGGTCTGCGCAACGTTATTACTTAAGGTATGGTAACCTTCGCTAAGGGTCGATGAAAACGACGCGCTGGCGTTTCCGGATACCAATAACCATCCTAAAAAACCAAGAGAAAACAATGAAAAACGACGTAACATCAACACTTTTCTATTACCACTTTCATTTAAAAGCCACCTAAGATAGCAAAGATAGTCTCAATACAGGTTGAACGAAATAAGGCAAACTCCTGATTTTCGCCCACTGACCATCAGAACCGCTTAACTATCCATCTGGTGATTATATCCAGGCGGGACGGGAGGGGCGTAGTTCTTATCGCTTTATTGATTTGCATCAGCGAGTTTCGTCCGTTTTTTCGGCACATTCGCACATTAAAATTTGGTGTGGCGCTTTTTAACTACATATTCTTTGGGCTTAGGGGAAATGAATGCTGACGTTTGTTGAGATCCTGATCGGGATTGCGGTCATTGTGGGCGTCGCCCGCTATATCATTAAGGGCTATTCAGCCACCGGCGTGCTGTTCGTCGGCGGCTTAATATTGCTGATCGTCAGCGCCCTGCTGGGTCATAAAGTCTTACCAGGCAATACCGAGGGCACCGGTTACTCCGCCACTGACATTATTGAATACATTAAGATTCTACTCATGAGCCGTGGCGGCGATTTGGGTATGATGATCATGATGCTGTGCGGTTTCGCCACCTATATGACGCATATTGGCGCCAATGATATGGTGGTGAAATTAGCCTCAAAGCCATTGCGCTATATCAATTCGCCCTATCTGCTGATGATTGCCGCCTACTTTGTCGCCTGCCTGATGTCGCTGGCCGTCTCCTCCGCGACCGGCCTCGGCGTCCTGCTGATGGCGACGCTGTTCCCGGTGATGGTAAACGTCGGTATCAGCCGCGGTGCGGCGGCGGCCATCTGCGCCTCCCCGGCGGCGATTATCCTTTCGCCTACCTCGGGTGACGTCGTGCTGGCGGCAAAAGCGGCCGAAATGCCGCTGATCGACTTTGCCTTCAAGACCACGCTGCCGATCTCCATCGCCGCTATCATCTGCATGGCGATCGCCCACTTCTTCTGGCAGCGCTACCTGGATAAGAAAGAGAACATTTCCCACGAAATGCTCGACGTCAACGAGATCACCACCAATGCCCCGGCGCTGTACGCCATCCTGCCGTTTACCCCGATTATTGGCGTACTGATCTTTGATGGCAAATGGGGACCGGAACTGCACATTATTACCATCCTCGTCGGCTGCATGCTGCTGGCGGCGATCCTCGAATTCCTGCGCGGGTTCAACACCAAAAACGTCTTCAGCGGACTGGAAGTCGCCTACCGCGGGATGGCTGACGCCTTCGCCGGCGTGGTGATGCTGCTGGTCGCCGCCGGCGTTTTTGCTCAGGGATTAAGCACCATCGGCTTCATCAACGGTCTGATCTCCATCGCCACCTCCTTCGGCTCGGCCAGTATTATTCTGATGCTGGTGCTGGTGATCCTGACCATGCTGGCAGCGATGACCACCGGCTCCGGCAATGCCCCGTTCTACGCCTTTGTCGAGATGATCCCCAAGCTGGCGCACTCCTCCGGCATCAATCCCGCCTATCTGTCGATCCCGATGCTGCAGGCCTCTAACCTTGGCCGCACGATCTCGCCGGTCTCCGGCGTGGTGGTGGCCGTCGCCGGGATGGCGAAGATCTCCCCGTTCGAAGTGGTCAAACGCACCTCGGTGCCGGTGATGGTTGGCCTGCTGGTGGTGATTGTCGCGACCGAGATCCTCGTCCCGGGCAGCGCGGTCCGCTAATGGTCTAACCACGTGAAAAGGCGCCAGCAGGCGCCTTTTTTATGCTTTAATAACTCCCCGTTATCTTTTGCCATCCACAATCAGGAATAAACATGTTCAGGAAGGAATTCGCCGCGCTTGCCCTTGTGCTTACCGCCACTCAGGCCGGCGCTGAACCGCTCACCGCGACGCGATACGCTGATTTTGACCGCTATGTCCTGGCCCTCTCCTGGCAAACCGGATTCTGTCAGAGCATGTATGACCGTAACCGCAACGAACCGGAAGAGTGCCGCCTGCAGCAGGAAACCGCGAATAAAGCCGATTTTCTGACCGTGCACGGCCTGTGGCCCGGGCTGCCAAAGTCCATTGCCGCGCGCGGAGTGGATGAACGACGCTGGATGCGCTACGGCTGCGCCACGCGCCCGCTGCCCGACATGCCGGAGGTGAAAGCGAACCGCAAATGTCAGGCGGCGGAGACGGGATTGTCGCTGGAGATGGCCAACAAACTGAATAGCGTAATGCCGGGCGCGGGCGGCACCTCCTGCCTCGAACGTTACGAATATGCCAAACATGGTGTCTGCTTCGGCTTCGATCCCGACAGCTATTTTGGCGCCATGGTGCGCCTGAACGGGGAAATTAAGCGCAGCCCGGTTGGTGATTTCCTTGCCAAACACTATGGCCAAACCGTCAGTCGGGCCGACTTCGACGCCGCCGTGGCCCGCGCCTGGGGTCCGCAGAGCGTGAAGGCGTTTAAATTAACCTGTAACGGTAATCCTGCCTATTTGACCGAGATGCAAATCTCGCTCAACGCCGCGACCATCAACGCCCCACTGGCCACCTCCGCCTTTCTGCCCCAGCCTCACCCGGGTAACTGCGGCGCGCAGTTTATCCTCGATAAGGTTGGCCACTAGCGCAACGCGGCATACTGTTCAGAAAACGCCCTTCGCCGGAGGCGTTGCGCGCTGATTGTGCGTTTCATCACTTCAAACTGCCGGCAACTCTCAGTATGATGGGAGAACCTTAACCCTTGCCTTTTTCGGCGAGGGTTTTCTTTTACGGACAGGTTCCTGGATAACATGGAGTATGCAATGACCAGACCCGCAATCATCATTAACGAACTGGATGCCGAACGTATCGACAGGCTGCTGGAGCAGCCGGCTTTCGCCAGCTCGCCGGTTGCCGATGCCCTGAACGACGAGCTCGACCGCGCGCAAATGCTTGCGCCGGAAGCGATGCCGCACGATGTCGTCACCATGAACAGTACGGTTAAATTCCGCGATTTAACCAGCGGTGAAGAGCGCGTGCGGACGCTGGTGTTTCCGACGCAGGTGACCGACAGCGCCAGCCAGCTCTCCGTCCTCGCGCCGGTGGGCGCCGCGCTGCTCGGCCTCAAGGTCGGCAGCACCATTCACTGGGAGCTGCCGGGCGGGGCGTCGACGCACCTGGAAGTGCTGGCGCTGCTGTACCAGCCGGAAGCCGCTGGCGAATTCCACCGTTAATCCCCGCTGCCTGAGGCGTATCGCGCTTTATTCAGAGGATGTCCACACATCCTCTTTCTGCTGTCTTTCCCCCCGCTAACCTTTTTTTACGCTTTGCGCCTGCCTGACTGACAGTTTTGCGACCTGAATGACACAATATCCGCATATAATATGTTGATATAGACGCAAACGAACAAGGAGGATTGCATATGTATAAGACTATCATTATGCCGGTTGATGTCTTTGAGATGGCGCTGAGCGATAAAGCCGTCCGGCATGCGGAGTTTCTGGCCCAGCAGGACGGGGTGATCCATCTGCTCCACGTCTTACCCGGTTCAGCGAGCTTCACGATGAGCCGTTTTACCGCCGACCTGCGGCGTTTTGAGGAACATCTGCAGCACGAGGCGGAAACCCGCCTGCAGACCATGGTCAGCCATTTCAGCATTGACCCATCGCGGATCAAGCTGCATGTGCGTTTCGGCAGCGTGCGCGACATGGTCAACGAACTGGCCAGCGAAATAAACGCCGACGTGGTGGTGATTGGCTCACGCAATCCCTCCATCAGTACTCACCTGTTGGGCTCCAACGCCTCGAGCGTCATCCGTCACGCCCATATCCCGGTGATGGTCGTCAGGTAAGGCTGAGGAAAAGCGCATAAAAAAAGAGGCTACCCCTGGGTAGCCTCTTTGTTATGCAGGTCTATTGTCTGACTTGTTATGCGGTTTTCGTGCGGATCAGATAGTCGAAGGCGCTCAGCGACGCTTTCGCCCCCTCCCCTGCCGCGATGATAATCTGCTTGTACGGCACGGTGGTGCAGTCACCGGCGGCGAATACGCCTTTAACGTTGGTTTCGCACTTCGCATCGATGATGATCTCGCCCATACGGTTACGCTCAACCGCGCCTTCCAGCCAGGTGGTATTAGGCAGCAGGCCGATCTGGACGAAGATGCCCGCCAGCGCGACGTGATGCTCATCGCCGCTCACCCGGTCACGATACTGCAGACCGGTGACCTTGCTGCCGTCGCCTTTCACTTCCGTGGTCTGCGCATTGAGAATGATGTCGACATTCTTCAGACTGCGGACTTTATCCTGCAGCACCTGGTCGGCCTTCATCTCCGGTGCGAATTCCAGCAGGGTCACGTGTTCCACGACGCCCGCCAGGTCGATGGCGGCTTCCACGCCGGAGTTCCCCCCGCCGATCACCGCCACGCGCTTACCTTTAAACAGCGGGCCGTCGCAGTGCGGGCAGTAGGTTACGCCCTTGGTGCGATACTGATCTTCGCCCGGCACGTTCATGTTGCGCCATTTCGCCCCGGTGGCAATGATGACGCTGCGCGCCTTCAGCACCGCGCCGGAGGCGGTTTCGATCTGATGCAGGCCGCCCTCTGTCGCCGCTGGCGTCAGTTTGGTCGCGCTCTGGGAGTCGATCACATCGACGTTATAGTCGCTAACGTGCGCTTTCAGGGCCCCGGCCAGCTTCTGGCCTTCGGTTTTCGGCACCGAAATGTAGTTTTCGATATCCACGGTATCCAGCACCTGGCCGCCGAAGCGCTCGCCCATCAGGCCGGTACGAATCCCTTTACGCGCAGAGTAAACCGCGGCCGCCGCGCCGGACGGGCCGGAACCGACGATCAGCACATCGTAAGCGTCACGCTGATTCAGCTCTTCCGCTGCGCGTTTTTCCGCACCGGTGTCCACTTTGGCGACGATTTCCGTCAGCGTCATCCGCCCCTGACCAAACTCCTGGCCGTTCATGAACACCGCCGGCACGCCCATCACGTTGCGCTCGGTGATCTCATTCTGGAACGTCCCACCGTCAATCGCCGTATGTTTGATACGCGGGTTGAGCACCGCCATCAGGTTCAGCGCCTGGACCACGTCCGGGCAGTTATGGCAGGAGAGCGAGTAGTAGGTTTCAAACTCGAAGTCGCCATCGATATCGCGGATCTGCTCCAGCAGAGACTGAGCCTCTTTCGACGGATGACCGCCGGTCCACAGCAGCGCCAGCACCAGCGAGGTAAACTCGTGGCCCAGCGGGGAGCCCGCAAAGCGTGGGCCCTGGTCGGAACCGGGGTTAGTAATCAGGAACGATGGCTTGCGTACCGCCAGCGTGTTGTCTTCTTTAAAGGTGACTTTGTCTGACAGTTCAGCAATTTCAGCCAGCAGTTCCCTGATTTCTGCCGATTTAGCGCTGTCATCCAGCGTGGCAATCAGCTCAACAGGCTTGGTCAGCTTCTCAAGATAGGCCTTGAGCTGGGTTTTCATGTTGGTGTCGAGCATTGTTATCTCCTGGGCTTAAAACATCATCATGCAAGCGGCCTTGTCAGGCTGCCTGAATGCGCTTGCATCATGGTGTTGGAATGAAATGGGCGCAGGTGCGCCCATGACTGAAGTAATTTCCAAAGTATTTCGCGTCAGAGCAAGGCGGCAAGCTTATGAACCCCCGGGAGCTTACACGAGTAAGTGACCGGGGTGATCAAGCGCAGCCAACGCCGCTATGATGCGAAAGACGCCGTGATTATTAGATTTTGCCGACCAGGTCCAGGGATGGAGCCAGCGTCGCTTCGCCTTCTTTCCATTTCGCCGGGCACACTTCGCCTGGGTGGGAAGCAACATACTGCGCCGCTTTGATTTTACGCAGCAGGTCAGACGCGTCACGGCCGATACCTTCAGCGGTAACTTCGATCGCCTGGATGATACCCTGCGGGTCAACCACGAAGGTGGCGCGGTCAGCCAGACCTTCATCTTCACGCATGTTGTCGAAGTTACGGGTCAGGGCGCCAGTCGGGTCGCCAATCATCGCGTATTTGATTTTCGCGATGGTTTCAGAGCTGCTGTGCCACGCTTTGTGGGTGAAGTGGGTATCGGTAGAAACAGAGTAAACGTCTACGCCCAGCTTCTGCAGTTCTTCGTAATGGTCAGCCACGTCGCCCAGTTCGGTCGGGCAGACGAAGGTGAAGTCAGCCGGATAGAAGAAGAAGACGCTCCAGCGGCCTTCGGTGTCTTTCTCGGTGACTTCGATGAATTCACCATTTTTGAATGCCTGGTTTTTGAACGGTTTGATTTTGGTGTTAATTAAGGACATCTATACTTCCTCCGTGTTTTCGTTGAGGTCTAAGTTAACGAATTTTTCCTGACCCGACCAATGCGTTTACATTATCGAATCAATAAGCGTTATCTAACAACCGGAACAAGACAACTATGTGAACCTGTCGACGCGTTCAGCGCAGTTCGCTGTTTTTCGCATCATTTGCCGCGACAAAAGTAAAAAGGCCACCCTTTCAGGCGGCCCCGTTACCTGAAATACCCGAAGGTAGGTTCAGCGCCAGTCAGACTGGCTATGTGTTGCGCTCTACATTACCTTAATGTAACAGCATCCAGGATTACATCACCCACGCCAGGAAAGGACAATCCGTCGTTCTGCTGATCCTGCCTATAACTGTAATAGGTTTGGCAATGTTTCTTCCTTTCCTGCTGATTTTACAAGGAATACTCATGTTAAAACGTCTGCTGTTGCTCAGCCTTTTACCTTTTTGTAGCTATGCGGAAGAACTGCCCGCCCCGGTAAAAGCAATTGAAAAACAGGGCATTACCATCATCAAACCCTTTGACGCGCCGGGGGGAATGAAGGGCTGGCTGGGGAAATACCAGGATATGGGCGTCGCCATCTACCTCACGCCTGACGGCAAACATGCCATTTCCGGTTATATGTACGACGAAAACGGCAACAACCTCAGCGAGCAGTTATTTCAAAAAGCGCTCTACACGCCGGCGGGACAGGAGATGTGGAAGAAGATGGCCAGCGCCCACTGGCTGCAGGATGGCGACAAGGACGCCCCCATCGTGCTGTATGTCTTTGCCGATCCCTTCTGCCCTTACTGCAAACAGTTCTGGCAGCAGTCCCGTCCCTGGGTGGAGGCCGGTAAAGTGCAGATCCGCACCCTGCTGGTGGGCGTGATCAAGCCGGAGAGCCCGGCCACCGCCGCGGCGATCCTCGCCAGTAAAGATCCGGCGAAAACCTGGCACGATTACGAGCAATCGAACGGCAAAATGGCCCTGACGATACCGAAGGCTATCCCGCCGGAGAAGATGAAAATGCTCAACGTCAACCAGCAGCTAATGGACGATCTGGGGGCCAACGTCACGCCAGCTATTTATTATATGAATAAGGATAATATGCTGCAGCAGGTGGTCGGCCTGCCGGATAAAGAGAAGCTGTCTATTATGATGGGTGAAAAAGAGTAATTTCGTCCCGGTGTGGCGCCTGGCGAATCCGACCGCTGGTGCCACTGCCGATAGTAAGATATATTAAGCAAAACTTAATTTTATTTGCCCACAATTAAATTCACACCGCAAATACTAAGACGCAATATATTATCGTTAGAAATATTTTAACTTATACTGGCAATAAACAGGACTGTGTTAATGGCAAATCTTTACGATCTGAAAAAGTTCGATCTAAATTTATTGGTTATTTTTGAATGTATCTATCAGCATTTAAGCATCAGCAAAGCGGCGGCGATGTTATTTATCACCCCGTCAGCGGTAAGTCAGTCATTACAGCGTCTGCGTCAGCAGTTAGACGATCCGCTATTTGTGCGCGTCGGGAAGGGAATGACGCCCACCACCGCCTGCGTGAATCTTCATTACCACCTGCAGCAAAATCTGGAGCAGCTGGAAAAAACGATCAATCTCAATAACCGCTCCGATCTGCGTAAACGTATTGTAATATATGGCCCCCCGCTGTTCTGTTCAGTAAACAGCCACTTTATGATTAACCAGCTTTGTCATCAGGCCAACTTGCAAATTGAGCATCATAACCTGACCACCACCGAATCGGCTGAGGAGCTGCTGGCATATCGCCAGGCTGACCTGGTGTTCACCCGAATGCCCATCACCAACCGCGCCACCATCTGTCAGCCCTATCAGACGGTGCAGACCCTCGCGGTGTGTCGGACGAACCATCCGCGGCGCGAGGCGCTCACGTCAGTTGACGCGCTGGCGCAGGAGTTTTTCACCCACTATATTACCAACGATCCCGTTATCCAGCGCGTTCAGCAAAGCAGCACGCCCTGGCTGAACCCGCGTAATATTGCCTTTCGCAGCGACTCTTTTATGACCATTCTTAACATGATCAATAAAACCGATTTGATTGGTTTCTTGCCGTCCTATTTATATGATTTTATTTCGCCAGCCATGCAACTTCACGTCCTCGATATAAACGAACTTTTTCCAGACATTACGATATATATTAACTACCATCAATCATCCGCACAAAATCATTTTTTATCTGAATTAATCACCATTTTAATGAATGACAGAGAGATATCACGTCCCCAATTCAATAACAGCCAATAACGATCCGACTTATTGACCCTCCCCAAAGGAAGGGAAAGTCGACCATTAATTTCCCGCTCGTCATCGTTTATACTGAGCGAACGGGAATCTCTACTATTAAAGGATTAATGGTCATGTCGTTTATCAAATATCCCTTAGCGGAATCGGTGCTGCAGGCGACGGAGCAGCGGATCGATTGGGTTATGGATAATTTTTCACGCATTTGCGTCTCTTTCTCTGGCGGAAAAGACTCTACCGTTATGCTCCATTTAACCGCGCAGGCAGCGCGGTTGCAGGGTAAGAAAATCAGTGTGCTGTTTATTGACTGGGAAGCGCAGTTCTCCTGCACCATCGCTCACTGTGAAAAACTGCGCGCCCTCTATCAGGATGTTATCGATACCTTTTACTGGGTCGCCCTGCCGCTCACTACCCAAAATGCCCTGACGCAGTATAAGCCGCAATGGCAATGCTGGCAGCCCGGCACCGCCTGGGTCCGCCAGCCCCCCTCCTGGGCCATTACCCACCCGGGCTATTTTTCGTTTTATCAGCCGGGGATGAGCTTTGAAGCCTTCGTCAGCCACTTTGCCGAGTGGTTTTCACAGCGCCGTCCCGCCGCCGTGCTGGTGGGTATTCGGGCAGATGAGTCGCTGAATCGCTTTATGACCATCTCTTCTCAGCGAAAACAGCGCTTCGCCGACGATAAACCGTGGACCACCTCGGCGCCGGGCGGCCACGCCTGGTACATCTACCCGATCTATGACTGGAAAACCGCCGATGTCTGGACCTGGTTTGCTAAAAGCGGCCAGCCCTATAACCCGCTGTACGATCTGATGTATCAGGCCGGTGTGCCGCTGCGCTATATGCGCATCTGCGAGCCCTTCGGTCCGGAGCAGCGCCAGGGGCTATGGCTGTACCATGTGCTGGAGCCGGAGCGCTGGGCCGCGATGTGCCAGCGGGTGAGCGGCGCGCACAGCGGCGGCGTCTATGCCGGGCATGATAACCAATTCTACGGTCACCGAAAAATCGACAAACCGGACCATTTGACATGGAAAAGCTATGCGCTGTTTCTGCTCGACAGCATGCCGGAAACCACCGCCGAGCATTACCGCAATAAGATCGCCGTCTACCTGCGCTGGTACCAGAAAAAAGGCATGGAAGAGATCCCTGATACTCAGCCCGCGGACGTTGGCACCAAAGATATCCCCTCCTGGCGACGGATCTGCAAAGTGCTACTCAATAATGACTACTGGTGCCGCCAGCTCTCCTTCAGCCCAACCAAAAGCAGCCACTATCAGCGCTACCGAAAACGTATGGAAAAACATCGCCAACAATGGGGGATATTATGCAACAACAACTAACGCAGGCGCTGGAGGATTTCCTGCAAACGCTGGATGACGAAGCGCGTATCGAGGCTATCAACGCGTTTCGCCAGGTGCTCCACCAACACAGCCCCTTCCGCTCGCAGCCCGTTGACTGTGTGCTGTGGGTCAAACAGGAGCAGGTTATCCCGAACGACTATAATCCGAATAACGTGGCGCCGCCGGAGAAGCGCCTGCTGCAGACCTCGCTGGAGGCCGATGGCTTTACCCAGCCGGTGGTGGTCATCAGGCAGGGACCGCAGGGGTACGCGATTGTCGACGGTTTTCACCGCCATGAGCTGGCCTGCAGCAAAGCGTCGCTGAAAAAAAAGCTGAAAGGCTATCTACCGGTCACCTGCCTGACGCATGAAAACGCCTCACGCGACGGGCTGATGGCAGCGACAATACGCCACAACCGGGCGCGCGGACGCCACCAAATTCACGCCATGTCAGATATTGTCCGCGAGCTAACCCGGCTCGGCTGGACGCCGCAGAAGATCGGCAAAGAGCTGGGGATGGATGCCGATGAGGTGCTGCGCCTGAAGCAGATTAGCGGCCTGGCAGAGATGTTCGCCGACCGCCAGTTCTCTCAGGCGTGGACCATAAAGTAACTACAGCTCGCACAAACGCGCCGCCGCGGCCAGCAGGGTCTCCGGTTGTTTAGCGAAGCACAAGCGGATCAGCTTATGCGGGAACGGGTCGGCGCAGAAGACGGAGAGCGGGATCGCCGCCACCCCAACCTCTGTCGTCAGCCAGCGGCAGAAGCTGACGTCGTCAAGGTCGGAGATGGCGCTGTAGTCCGCCAGCAGGAAATAGGTCCCCTCACACGGCAGGAGCTCCAGCCGGCTGGGGCGCAGCGCCTCAATAAACAGATCGCGGCGTTCACGGTAAAAGGCCGGTAGTTCTCGGTAGTGATCCGGCGCCTCGCGCAGCATGTCGGCGATCGCCAGCTGCGCCGGGGTATTTACCGAGAAGGTCAGATACTGGTGCACCTTGCGCAGCTCCGCGCTGATGGCCGCCGGGGCCACGCAGTAGCCAACCTTCCAGCCGGTCATATGAAACGTTTTGCCAAACGAAGAGACCGCCACCGCCCGCTCGCGCAATAGCGGATGCGCCAGCACGCTGGCGTGGCCGTCTTCGGCAAAGTTGATATGCTCATAGACCTCGTCGCTGAGAACATAGATCTCGCGTTCGGCAATCGCCTGCCACAGGGCGGCAAAATCCTCGCGTTGCCAGACCGTGGCCGAGGGATTGTGCGGGGTGTTGAGGATCACCAGCCGGGTTTTGTCGCTCAGCGTCGCGGCAAACTGCTGCCAGTCGACGCGAAAATGCGGCGGCTGAAGGGCAATACGGCGTAATTCGCCACCGGCCAGCGCCACCGCGGGAGCATAGCTGTCGTAGCTGGGATCGAAACAGATCACCTCGTCGCCGCGGCGCACCAGAGCGGTAATCGCCGCGTACAGGGCCTCCGTCGCCCCGGCGGTGACCGTGATATCGCTGTTGACGTCGGGTCGATATCCATACCGCTCCGCCGTCTTGTCAGCGATCGCCTCGCGCAGCGCCGGCACGCCGGTCATCGGGGCATACTGATTCGCCCCCTGCGCCACGTGGTACGCCAGACGCTCCTGAAGATAGCGCGGGCCGTCGAAATCGGGAAAGCCCTGCGACAGGTTTATGGCCTGATGCTGCTGGGCGAGAGCGCTCATCTGGGTAAAAATGGTGGTGCCAAGTGACGGGAGTTTACTCTCTGGAATCAATGGGTTATTACTCATTCTTTTTGTACCGATTGTAATGCTGTTGTTGAAGCCACTATAACACGATGTTAATATTTGGCAATCAAGACGCTTAGACGTCTAAATGCTAATGTTATTCCACGCTACGCCCACTCTGGAGAAACCATGATCCGCGCCATCGTGACCGACATAGAAGGCACCACCAGCGATATCCGCTTCGTGCATAACGTGCTGTTCCCCTACGCCCGCGAACGACTGGCCGGCTTTGTGACCGCTCAACAGCACGCTGAACCGGTGAGAACGATCCTCGACAACTTGCGCCGCGAGACAGACGCCCCCGCCGCCAGCACCGCCGACCTGATTGCTACCCTCTTCGCTTTTATGGACGAAGATCGGAAATCCACTGCGCTGAAGGCGCTGCAGGGGATCATCTGGCGCGATGGCTACCTCAACGGCGACTTTACCGGCCATCTCTACCCGGACGTGCTGCCGGCGCTGGAGAAATGGAAAGCACAGGGCATTGATCTGTATGTATATTCTTCTGGCTCCGTGGCAGCGCAGAAATTGTTATTTGGCTACAGCGATGAAGGTGATATTACTCATCTGTTTACGGGCTATTTCGATACCCTGGTAGGCGCCAAACGCGAAGCGCAGTCCTACCGCAATATTGCTGAACACCTGGGCCACGCCCCCGGGGCCATCCTGTTCCTGTCGGATATCCATCAGGAACTCGACGCCGCCGAAGCCGCGGGGTTGCGCACTGTCCAGCTGGTACGCGGCGACCGCGACCCGGCAAGCCGCCACCCTCAGGTTCAGCGTTTTGACGACATTCATCCGGAGCAGATCCCAGCATGAGCGCATTAACCCTTTTTTCCGTGAAAGATCCGCAAACGCCGGTCTGGCACAGCACCGACGCCAAAGCGATTCAGGAGCAGCTTAACGCCAAAGGCGTCCGTTTTGAGCGCTGGCAGGCTGACCGCGATCTCGGCGCGGCCCCCAGCGCAGAAACTGTGATTGCCGCCTATCAGCATGCGATTGACAAACTGGTCGCCGAAAAGGGCTATCAGAGCTGGGACGTCATCAGCCTGCGCGCCGATAACCCGCAGAAAGAGGCGCTGCGGGAAAAATTCCTGAACGAACACACTCATGGCGAAGACGAGGTGCGGTTTTTTGTCGAGGGCGCCGGCCTGTTCTGCCTGCACATTGGCGACGAGGTGTTCCAGGTGCTGTGCGAAAAGAACGATCTGATTTCGGTTCCCGCCCACACTCCGCACTGGTTTGATATGGGTTCAGAACCGAACTTCACCGCCATTCGCATTTTTGATAACCCGGAAGGCTGGATCGCCCAGTTTACCGGCGACGATATCGCCAGCGCCTACCCACGGCTGGCGTAACGTCGCCCTGTCATCAGCCTTAAACCGCCTGGCGCGCGCTTTCCCGGAGGCGGCGCATACCGCGCCTTCTCCGGGATAGCCGACCCGCCGCCGGCGATCCCTGACACCTAAACCGCAATAAACTTCGGCGGGTCAAAGGCGGTGATCGGCGGCAGTTCCTCTCGCCACGGGGCGATCTCCACCCAACAGCTCTGGGCGCTACAGCCCTGTCCCAGGCGCGAACTGCCGCGATCCTCGGTTAACACGTTGGGATTACCGTGCTTATCGAGAGATCCTTTTTCATTCGGATCCAGAGGGTCATACCAGGCGCCGGTGGACATCTGTACCACCCCCGGCAAAATCTGCTCGCTCAGGTGCACGCCCGCCAGAATCGCCCCACGGTCGTTATACACTTTCACCACGCTGCCTTCGCGAATGTCTCTTGCCTGCGCATCCTGCGGATGCATCCACAACGGCTCGCGTCCCTGAATTTTCGTCGCCCGACTGACGCTGCCGTGGTCGTACTGACTGTGCAGACGGGCGCGCGGCTGACTGGAGAGCAGATGAAGCGGCCAGCGCGCCGCCTCCTGTCGCTGCCGGGCGGCCTCTTCCTCATCCCACCAGGGATGGCCAGGGCATTCGCGATAGCCAAACCCGGCGACGGTAGCGGAAAAGAGTTCAATCTTGCCGGAGGGCGTGGAAAGCGGATAGCGCTGCGGATCGGCGCGAAAATCGGCGAGAAAGACCTGCGGCCGCGCCGGCGCGCTGTACTCCAGCACCCCTTGCTGCCAGAAGTCTTCGAACGGGGGCAGCGCAATGCCCTCCTCCTGCGCCCGCGGTCTTGACTCCTCATAGAGATGGCGCAGCCATTGCCCGGCGTCCCGCCCCTCGCTGAACTGTTCTCCGAAGCCCAACCGCCCGGCAAGATCGAGGAAAATAGCGTAATCATCACGCGCCTCGCCCACCGGCGGGATCTGCGCGCTCATGGCAATCATAAACCCGTCGTGACCGCCGCTGCCGATATCCTCTCGCTCCAGCGAGGTGGTAGCCGGCAGAACGATGTCGGAGAATTTGGCCTGCGCGGTCCAGTACTGCTCATGCACCACCACCGTCTCCGGACGGCGCCAGGCCTCGCACAGTCGGTTAATATCCTGGTGATGATGAAACGCATTGCCTCCCGCCCAGTAGACCAGACGGATGTCGGGATAATGCAGCTGCTGACCGTCGAACTCATAGGCTTCTCCCGGGTGCAACAGCATATCGGACAGCCGCGCCACCGGGATGACGCTGTCCACCGCATTCTCCCCGGCGGGCAGGCGCGGGCCGGAAAACGCTTTTCGCACCGCGCCCGCCAGGTTGGTACAGGCATAGCCAAACCCGAGGCCGCCGCCCGGCGTGCCGATCTGTCCCAGCAGCGCGGTCAGGGCCACCGTCGCCCAGTAGGCCTGCTCCCCCTGACGGGCGCGCTGGATAGACCAGGAGATATTCACCATCGTCCGGTGGCGGGCCATCTCCCGCGCCAGGTCGGCGATGCGCTGCGCGTCCAGGCCGGTTATCGCCGCCGCCCACGCCGGGGTTTTCGCCACGCCGTCATGCTCGCCCAACAGATAGGCGCGATAGGGGGCAAACCCGACGGTATGGCTGGCGACAAACGCCTGGTCGTAGAGGGACTCAGCGATCAGCACATAGCTCAGCGCCAGCAGCAGTGCGGTATCGGTGCCCGGCCGAATAGCCAGCCACTCGGCGTCGGCCACTGCGCTGAGGTCATTGCGCACCGGACTGATATTAATAAACCGCGTGCCGTTGGCCTGCATCTTATCCAGCCAGTACGGCAGCATATGGTCATTGGCGCCGCCGCCGTTGACCTGGGCATTGCGCAGCGGCAGACCGCCAATTGCGACAAACAGCTGACACTCCCGCGCCAGCTCGGAAAAATGGGTATGCTGACGGTGCAGCGGGCTCAGCGGCCCGAGAATATGCGGCAGAATGCGCTCGCCCGCGGCGCTGCTATAGGTATTGGTGCTGGCGGTATACCCGCCAAAGCCCTTAAGAAAACGGTGCAGCTGGCTCTGCGCATGGTGAAAGCGCCCGGCGCTGGCCCAGCCGTAGGAGCCGCCGTAAATCGCCGCATTGCCGCAGCGCGCCTTGACCGAGCGCAGCTCGCGAGCCACCAGGTCCAGGGCCACCTCCCAGCTGACTTCGACAAAGGGCTCCTTGCCTCGTCCTTCTCGTGACGCCGGCCCGTGCTGCAGATAGCCGACGCGCACCGCCGGGCGGCGAATGCGCGTTTGGCTGGTCACCGCGTCGGGGAGCGATTGACCGATGCGTGAGGGGTTTTTATCCCAGGGCACCGGCTTAACCGCCACGATCTCGCCCTCGCGGCTCTCCACCTGCCAGGTTCCCCAGTGCATCACCGTATAATTATGCTGTTTCTTCATAGCGCCCGCGTTCTTCTCAGCCTAAGGTTCGTTAAAATAAAGCGGGGAAATGCGGTAATATTGTTTACCCGGCCAGACATTGCTCTGCTAAAAAAAGCATTAGCCCGCGCAATCTTCTCTTTTTCGCAGTAGAGGCCGTATTTCCCATGCACTCATAATATTAAGAAAACTGTCTTTATCCGCTAAATAAACACAGAACAAACCAAAAATAAAACCACAAAATAAAAAGGCCTAGCCGGCATCATGAAATATTTTCAGGTTCTTCATGACAAAATAAACTTTTTCTCTGGCGTTTCCGCGATATAACATTGCCGGCATAACTTAGACTTATTTTGTATTTGAGGTGGCGAGGTGCTTCTTGTCATGCTACCGGTCCGCAACCACCTTCATCACAGGATCATAATAACAATGTCGCAGAAGAAAAAATTATTGCCTGCCGCGCTGGGACTGCTTTCCCTTGCCTCGCTGAGCGTCACCGCCGCTGACGCCCTCTCCTTACAGGGAAAAACCATTGGCGTTGCCGTCGTAGGCACCCAGCATTTCTGGGATCGCGAGGCTTTCAAAGGCGCGACAGAAGAAGTGGAGAAGCTGGGGGGCAAAGTCATTGGCGTCGATGGCGGCCGGGATAATCAGGTTCATGCCAATAATCACGATATTTTACTGTCACGCAAGGTGGACGCGGTAATTAGTATTCTCGGCGACAGCGCCGTCGAACCCAAATTTAAAGCCTTACGTGATGCCGGCATCCCGGTATTCACCGTGGATCATGTTTCACAATATTCGGTCAACAATTCCACCTCCGATAACTACACTCTGGGCTCCACCATCGGTCGCTACATGGCGGACGAATTAGGCGGCAAAGGTAATGTGGCGGTATTTAACGCGTTCTCCAGCGCGCTGCGTATTTGCGGAATTCGCTACGATCAGTGGAAATATGTCCTTAAGGATTATCCGGATATTCATATTATCCAGCCTGAACTCGCGGAACAGTTCGCCAACTCGCCGGAAGACGCGCGGAAGAAAACCCTCGAATTACTCAGCCAGTATCCGAAAGGCAAACTGGATGCCATCCATGTCGCCTGCTGGGATCAACCGGCCATCGGCATCGTCCAGGCGCTGGAAGAGACCGGTCGTGATAAGGACGTGAAAGTGACGGCCATCGATGCCGGCCCGGAGACACTGGAGATCATGGCGGAGCCCGGCAGCCCCTTCGTGGCTAACGTCGCGCAGCAGCCGCATCTGATCGGCCAGACCTCCGCCGATAACGTGGCCCGCTACTTTGCCGGTCAGAAACTGCCGGTGCAAACCTTTATCCCGGTCATACCGGTGAAAGGTCCGCAGGAAGCGAAAGCGGTGTATAAACAGTTGGGATACGGCGAACTGCAGTGATAAATCAACACCCTGGCGGGGAGCGCCCCGCCGCGGGTCTGGTCATGGACCAGATCGGCAAACGTTTTGCCAGCGTAACGGCGCTTAATGCGGTTACCCTGCGCCTCAATCCGGGGGAAATTCATGGCCTGATTGGCGAGAACGGCGCCGGTAAATCGACGCTGATCAAAATCCTCGCCGGCGTCTATCAGGCCGACAGCGGCAGCGCGACCCTCGACGGCCGCCCGCTGCCCCTCGGCAACCCGGCAGCCATCGAAGCCGCCGGCATCCGCGTGATCCACCAGGAGCTCAACCTGATCCCGCACTTTACCGTCGCGGAATCGGTGTTTCTGGGTCAGGAGTATCGCACCCGCTGGGGGGCGCTGGATCGCCGACGGATGAGGGCCGCCACGGCGCAATTTTTCCAGCAAAACTGGCAGCTGGCGATCGACCCCGAACGTCTGGTGCGGGATCTGAGCCTGGCCGAGCGCAAGCTGGTGCAAATCGCCCGCGCGCTGATCGACGGCGCGGCGCGGCTGGTGGTGTTCGACGAGCCCACCGCCCCCCTCGAGGCCCAGGAGGCCAGTCTGGTCTCCTCCGCCATTCTGCGCCTGCGCGACCAGGGCATTGCCATTCTGTATATTTCCCACTACCTCAATGAGATAGCCACCCTCTGCGACCGCGGCACCGTGCTGCGCAACGGGGAAGTGGTCGGCTACCCGGACCGCGACCTGCTGCAGAATACCGAGACGCTGATCGCCATGATGGTCGGCCGGGAAATCGACCAGCTGTATACCCCGCGCCAGCGCCCGGCGGCAGACAACGGGGCGGCTCCATTACTCTCGGTGCGCCAGCTGAGCGACGGACGGCAGCTACAGGACCTCTCTTTTGATATTCACCCGGGGGAGATCGTCGGCGTCGCCGGCCTGCTCGGCGCCGGGCGCGATGTGCTGGTCGACTTACTCTACGGCTTACGCCCGGCGGAGCGCGGTACGATCCACCTCGACGGCCAGCCGCGACGTATCCGTACGCCAAAGCAGGCGATCCGCGCCGGAATGGCGCTGGTCCCGCGTGACCGCCGTCATCAGGGGCTGATCCTGCCTTTCACCACCGCTGACAACATTAATCTCGCCTCGCTGCCGGAGACCGCCACCTTTGGCTGGGAGCGGCGGGGGCTTGCCGAGCAGAAAGCGCGCGACTGGATAGCGCAGCTGGCGATCCGCCCGGGACGCCCGGCCCTGCCGGTACGCTACATGAGCGGCGGCAACCAGCAAAAAGCGATCCTCGCCCGCTGGCTCGGTACCGATGCCCGGCTGTTTATTCTCGATGAACCCACCCTTGGGGTTGATATCGGCGCCCGCCGCGATATTTATCAACGTACGCGCCGGCTGGCCGATCAAGGACGGGCGGTGCTGGTCTCCTCCAGCGACGCCACCGAATTACTCGGACTATGCGACCGGATCCTCGTCCTCTGGCGCGGCGCGCTGGCGGCCAATCTGCCCACCCGCGGGCTGACCCTCGACGCCCTGCTGGTGGCGATCAATGGCGGACAGGAGCCTTCACCATGAGTACCGCTATCCAGCGTCGCAGCCGTCCGGGCCTGGCGACGATTATTGAAAAATTCCCCCTGATCCTGTTTCTGGCGCTGCTGGTGTGGCTGAGCGTGCAGTCGCCCTACTTCCTCAGCTGGCAAAATATCAGCCTGATGCTGGTCCAGAGCGTTCCGCTGGCGATCCTCTGTTTCGGCCTGGTCTGCGTCATCGCCGTTGGCGGAGATGACGTGGTCTCCGGCGGCATCGACCTCTCCCTGCCGGCGACCGCGGTGCTCGGCGTCGCGCTGCTCAGCCTTGGGCTGGCCGAATGGCACACGCCGTATCTCCTGCTGCTGGCGCTGCTGACGGCGGTTTGCCTGCTCTGCGGGGCGATCAACGGCTTCCTGGTGCTGGCGGCCGGCCTGCCGCCGCTGCTGGCCACCCTCTCGACCTCGGTGGCGTTTACCGGCCTGACGGACCTGTTGACCGGCCAGCGGCGCATCGCGGTCAGCGATCCGCTGATGGTCGCCTTTCGCGAAAACAGCGTGCTGGGCCTGCCCTGGCCGCTGGTCTATCTGCTGGGGGTGTTTATCCTGTTCCAGTTCCTGCTCCATCACTCCCGCTTCGGCCAGCATGTGCAGGCGGTGGGCGGCAATCGCGATATGGCGCAGATGAGCGGCCTGAACGTGCGCCGCTTAACCTTGCTGGTCTGGCTGTTAGCGGGCATCGCCGCCGGGCTGGCTATTCTGCCGCTGCTCAGCCAGGGCTCCGGCAGCTCCAGCGGAACGGCTACGCCGCTGCTGCTGGAAACCGTGCTGGCGACCTTTATCGGCGCCGCCTTCTCGCGTCGTCGGGTGGTCACCATCTGGGGCGCGCTGCTGGGGGCGATTCTGGTTAACGCCCTCTCTAACGGGCTCGGCCTGCTGGGGGTCAATATCTTCTGGATGGGCGCCATTAAAGGCGGCCTGATCCTGGTGGTGCTGGCGGCATCGGCGGTCAGACACAAAGGAGGCGAGGCATGAGCCAAATCACCTTGAAAACCCCAGCGCCTGCGGAACAGACGGTCAGCAGCCCGCTGGCCTGGCTGTCGCGGGCCGGATTCGGCGTCATCACCCTGCTGGCCATTGCCCTGTTCGGCTGGGCGAATCCGGTATTTTTAACCGTGGATAACTGGGCCAACCTGCTGCAGGGCAGCGCGATCCTGCTGATTGTGGCGATGGCGATGACCTTGATCGTCAGCGCGGGCGCGATTGACCTGTCGGTAGGCGTCGCGCTCGATTTTGGCGCCGCCTTCGCCCTCGTCGCCCTGAAAACCTGGCATCTGCCGTGGCAGGCGGCGGTGGGCTGCGCCCTGCTCGGCGGGGTGCTGATTGGCCTGCTCAATGCCTTTCTGATCCTCATCTGCCGGATCCGCCCCTTCCTCGCCACCCTCGGCACCTGGTTTATCGCCAGCAGCGCCGAACGCATCTATACCGATGGCGGCGGCGCGATAGCCTATCGGCGGATGGCCCCCGAGTATCACGACCTGGCGGTGGGTAACCTTGGCGGCATCCCCACGCCGGTCGCGATCGTGCTGGCGCTGTGGCTGGCGGCCTGGCTGGTCACCGAGCGTACCCTGTGGGGCAAATATATCCGCGCCATCGGTCAGAACAGCGAAGCGGCGCGCATCGCCGGGATCCGCGATCGCCTGACCATGCTCGGCGTGCTGGTGGCCGCCTCGGCCCTCTGCGCCGTCGGCGGGGTGATCCTCTCCGCCAACCTGCGGCAATTTACCCCGCTGGCCGGGCAGTCTTATCTGATGGACGCCATTGCGGCGGTGTTTATCGGCACCGCCTTTAACCGTCTGGGCCGGGTCAGCATCGCCGGCACGCTGGGCGGCGTGCTGTTCCTCGCCATTATTGATAATGGTCTGAACCTGATGGGGCTCAATTATCTGGTGAAAGACGCGCTGGTCGGCGTGATTCTGGTGGTGGCCCTCGCCCTATCCTTCTGGCAGGCGCGCCTGCGCCAAACGCATCGCTAAACGGGAGAACGATGGCAACCTTTGACGCCGTGTTTGTCGGCCTGACTATTCTGGATATCGCCGGGCGCCCGGTGGTGGCGATCCCGCCGCGCGGCGGCGTCGCCTTTATTGAGCAAATTCGCCTCAACCCCGCCGGCACCGCCGCGGGGGCCAATATTAACGCCGCGAAGCTCGGGATCCGCACCGCAGCGGTGGCCTGCCTGGGCGAAGATGAAAAAGCCGACTTTATCCTCGCCAGCTATGCCCGGCTGGGCATCGACTGCTCGCTTATCCAGCGCACCGCGCTGAAGGAGACCTCGGCGACGATCCTGCCGATTCGCCCCAACGGCGAACGTCCGGCCCTGCACTGCCGGGGGGCGTCTGACGCCCTGTTCGTCAGTGAGGCGGAATTTGACGCCGTCCTTGACTGTCGCTTCCTGCATCACGGCGGGACCGGACTGCTGGCGGCAATGGACCAGGGACAGAGCGCGCGGCTGTTGCAGGCGGCCAAAGCGCGCGGGGTCACCACCAGCTTTGATCTTATCGCCCCGAATGAACACACTCTGGAACTGCTGCGGCCCCTGCTGCCGTCGGTGGATTATTTCATGCCTTCCCTGGAGGAAGCCGCCTTTCTCTCCGGGGAGACGCAGCCGGAGGCCATCGCCCGCTTTTTCTTTGCGCTGGGCGTGGGCACCTGCATTCTGAAAGACGGCGAGAACGGCTCCTGGCTTATCGGCCGCGATGGCATGCTGGAGCATATTGCGCCGTGGCCGGTCGAGGCGGTGGATACCACCGGCTGCGGCGACAGCTACTGCGGCGGGTTTATAGCCGCGCTGGCGCGCGGACTCAGCGTGAAAGCAGCGTGCGACGTCGCCTCGGCGGTGGCCGCGCTGGTGGCGACCGGGATGGGATCGGATGCCGGGGTGGTGGACTGGGAACAGACCCAGGCTTTTATGGCGGCCCATCGCCCCTGACGCTGGACCCGCGCTGCCGCAGGCGCGGCGGCGCTAGCGGCTTAACGCCACTGGTACAGCAGCGGCTCTCCGGCGACATAGCGCTGAAGATCGGCGGCAATCATCGCCGTGTGTTTGGCGATACTCTCCCGGGTAGCCCCGGCGATATGCGGCGTAATAATCACGTTATCAAACTCGGTGACAAATGGGTGATCGCGCCACAGCGGTTCTCGGTGATACACGTCCAGCGCCGCGCCGCCCAGCGGGCCGTGACGCAGGGCATCAATCAGCGCCGCTTCGTCGACCACCGCCGCGCGGGAGGTATTGATCAGCAGCGCGCCGGGCTTCATGCTGTTTAACAGCGCCGCATTCACCAGCCCGTCGCTGTGCGGTCCGCTGCTCAGATGCAGGCTGACGATATCCGCGTCGCGGAACAGCGCCTCGAGGGTCGTTTTCTGTAGCCCTGGCTCATTGATATCCTCTGCGGCGACGAACGGATCCACCACCCGCACCGCCATGCCGAACGCCCGGGCGATACGCGCCACCCGGCGGCCAATGTTGCCATAGCCCACCAGCCCCAACGTTTTATTGCGCAGTTCACTGCCCTTAAACACTTCATAGGGGCTTTCCGGGCTCACGTCCCAGACCACATCCCGCCGCAGGCCCTGCTGGGTGGCGGCGGCGGCATTATCAGCCTGCGTGAACTCCCCCCGCTTCAGCGCCGCATGGGATTGCGGAATGTGGCGCGCCAGGCTGAGCATCAGGCCAAGCGTCAGCTCCGCGGCGGCATCGGCATTGCGCCCCGGGGTGTAGAGCACCCGGATGCCGCGCGCCTGCGCGGCCTGGGTATCAATATTCACCGGATTGGCGCGGGTACAGGCGATCACCTGCAGGCGCGGACAGGCGGCCATCACCGCGTCCGTCACTTCATCATAGCTGGTCACCAGCACCTCGGCGTCGTGGGCCAGCTCAATCAGCTGGCCGGCGCTGAGTTTCGGTTTGCCCAGCGCCCATCCCTCCACCAGCAGCTCGCCCAGCTGGTGGAAGGCGCTAAGGTCGCCAGCATGCTCGGCGGTAAAAACGATTTTCATGGTTGTACTTCCTGAGAAAGATGTTGAAGAGCGGCCTGCCTGGCCTGCCATACCGGCAGCATCTGCTCGCGCAGCAGGCGATAAACGGGATACAGCGCCGCATAGCGGGCATGCGCCTGAGGGCGCGGCTGATAGCGGGTCTGCGCCAGCGGAGGCGTCTCGGCCAGCGCAGCGACGCTGCGGGCCGCCAGAATCGCCGCCCCGCGCGCGCTCAGTTCGTTAAAGGCGCTGGAGACCACCGTGCGCCCGGTACAGTCGGCGATAATCTGCAGCCAGGTGGCCGAGGCGGCGCCGCCGCCGGTCAGATACAGCTCGCCGCCCTGCGGATAACCCTGCAGCGCATCGACAATGGCGAAGGCCAGGCCTTCAAACACCGCGCGCTGCAGTTCGGCGCGGGTGGTGTGCGGGCTAATGCCGATAAAGCCGGCCCGCGCGTCGGGACTGTAAAACGGCGCGCGTTCGCCATTGAGGTACGGCTGCCAGAAGACGCCGCCGCTGCCCGGCTCCACGTCCGCGATCGCCTGCTCCAGCCGACCCAGATCGGCGTCCAGCGAAATATGCTGCTGCAGCCAGTCAATGTTTGGCGTACCGGCCTGCATCGGAAACAGCGAGATCACCTGTCCGGCTTCGGTATGGGTGACAAAGCGCGTCGCCTCGTTCACCGTCTGCGGGCCGCGGCAGACGATCCCGGTGCAGCAGGTGGTGCCGAGGATCGTGTAGATGTCCCCTTCGTTGACCGCGCCGCAGCCCAGCGCGGCGCTGCAGAGATCCAGCGCCCCGGCGGCCACCGGCGTCGCGGCGGGCAGCCCGGTTAGCGCCGCCACCGCGTCGCTCAGCGTGCCGGCCGGAGCATCCGGGGCCAGCAGCGGGGGAAACAGCGGCAGCAGTTCATCCAGCCCCATCTCGTTCATCACCACCGAGGACCAGCTGCCGCTCTGCTGATTGAGTAACGAGCTGCTGGCGTCCGTCAGCTCCAGCGCCGCCACGCCGGTCAGGCGAAAGCGGATCCAGTCCTTGGCGAAAAACAGATAGCGCGCGGCCGCCAGCCGCTCCGGCTGATACTGTTTCAGCCAGTACAGCTGCAGGCTGGTATTGCAGGGCTGCAGGTGGGTGCCGGTATCGGCGAAATAGCGCCGGTCAAAGCCGGGCCGGCGCAGCAGGTCGCTCATCAGCGCGTGGCTGCGGGTATCGCTCCACAGGATCCCCGGGCCCACCGGTTCGCCCTGCTCATCGCTGAGCCAGACTCCCTCCCCTTGCCCGGCGAGGCCGATGGCCCGCAGCCGCCCCGCCTGCAGCGCCGGGTGGCGGGCAATCTGGCGCAGAATAGCCAGCACCGAATGCCACAGCTGGGTCATATCCTGTTCCGCGTAGCCATTGGCCGACAGGCGGGGGGAGGTGTTTTCCGCGGCGCTGGCGCGCGCGGTGAAATGCTGATCAAACAGCACCGCTTTCACCCGGGAGGTGCCGATATCGATACCAAGATAAAAATCCATACCTGCTCCGGCTCAAGGCTCGTAGCGGCGGCGCATCAGCTCGCACTCGAACAGGAACTCCAGCCCTTCCAGCTGTCGGCGGGCCTCCTGAATATCTTTCCCCCAGCAGGTCAGGCCATGTCCGCGCAGCAGAAAGCCGTAGCGCAGCGGGCGGGTTTGCGCATAATCGGCAATCCGCGCCGCCAGGGCGTCAATATCCTGATCGTTATCGAAGATGGCGACCGGAATGGTGTCGAGATGGCTGTGCTGCCCGCTGAGGGTTTTCTGCATTTCATACCCCTGCAGCGCCAGCGTGTCGCTTTTTTCGATGCGCGACAGCACGGTGGCGTTGACGGTATGCACATGCAGCACCACGTTGGCCTCCGGGAACAGGCGATAGACCAGCGTGTGCAGGCCGGTCTCGGCCGACGGTTTCCGTCCGGAAGGGGCCTGGTTGGTGGCGATCTCCACCTGCAGGAAATCCTCGGTCGTCAGGCTGCCTTTGTCGCGGCCCGACTCGCTTAGCCAGCACCAGGTGTCATCCTGACGCACCGACATATTGCCGCCGGTCGCCGGCGCCCAGCCTTTCGCGCCGATCCAATGACAGGTGGTAACCAGTTGCGCGAGTCTTTCTTGCCACATAGCAGTTCCTTAGGTTAGCGATAATTTATTTAGCCGTCTAAATGGCTATTTACCCGATACTAACACCGCTAACCGGAGGGAACAATATTTCAGGAAACACACATAAGCCAAATGGTTATATCATAAATGCATATTAAATAACCTTTATTCACAGCAATTTAACCAACCGCGGTGATTCCGCTACGATTCCCTCCTGTCTGGCGCCAAAACGCTGGCGGATTCTGCTGGCTGAAATTCTCCGCCTGCGCCGGGAATACCGTCGCCGCTCTCCTCTGCCCCCGACTGGTGCAAAACATGGCATGATGCACACTAAAATGGCATTACTTCCCCTGCATCCTGCAATAACTGTGCATATTGCACACCGCGCGCTATTCCCCGTGCCCGGTTTTTCCTGGCACATCTCTTGCTACTTCCGGCTATCACCGCCCATCTAACCAGCCAGAGGTTCCAGGATGTCAAACAGCAATGATTTTCCCCTCGTCGAAGCGCCTGCCGCCGGACGTAAAGGCGTATTTTCCATCGCCATGGTGTTATTCAGCTTTACCTTTTTCACCGGCACGATGTTCGCCGGCGGTAAACTCGGCGTCTCCTTTTCCATCGTCAATCTGCTGTGGATAGCCTTCATCGGCAACGCCTTGCTGGCCCTGTATGCCGCATCGCTGGGCTGGATCGCCGCGCGCAGCGGCCTGAATACGGTGCTGATGGGCCGCTTCTGCTTCGGCGAGATCGGCAGCAAGCTGGCCGATTTTATCCTTGGCTTTGCCGAGCTGGGCTGGTACGCGTGGGGGACGGCCACGGTCGCTATCTCGCTGGTGAAGATCCTCGCCCTGCCCGAGGCGCTGACCCTGCCGCTGATGGTGCTGTTTGGCATTCTGTTCTGCGTCACCGCGCTGGTGGGCTACAAGGGGCTGGACGCGCTGTCGCGCCTGTCGGTGCCGCTGATGTTCGTGCTGCTGGTGGTCTCCATGTATCTGGCGCTGCGCCACGCCGGCGGCTGGCAGGCGATGACCCGCATTGCGCCAGGCGACGCCATGACCTGGTCGGCGGCCATCACCATGGTCTTTGGCACCTTCGCCAGCGGCGCCACCCAGGCGACAAACTGGACCCGGCTGGCCAACTCCAGCCGTACCGCCATTCTCGCCAGCATGGGCAGCTTCCTCGTCGGCAACGGGCTGATGATCGTCGCCGGCGCCTGGTGCGCTATCGTCTATCAACAGGCCGATATCGTCGAAGTGCTGATCCTGCAGGGGCTGTCGGTGGCCGCGGTGATCATGCTGTGTCTCAATCTGCTGACCATCCAGGGCCCCACCATCTATAACGTCTCCGCCGCCGCCTGCCATCTGCTGCGCAGCGAACGTCGCCGCACGCTGACCCTCGCCGCCGCCGGGGTGGGCATTGTGCTGGCCATTGGCGGTATGTACGAAATGCTGATCCCGTTCCTCGTGCTGCTGGGCAGCATTATCCCGCCCATCGGCGGGGTGATCCTCGCCGACTACTGGTTCGCCCGCGGCGGGCGCTATCCCCTGCTGCAGAACGCCCGCTTGCCGCGTTTTAACTGGCTGGGACTCGGCGCCTACGCCGCCGGCGCGGTGGTGGCTTATCTGTCGCCGTGGATCGCGCCGCTGGTGGGGATCACCGTCTCCGCGCTGGTCTATATCGCCCTGACCCTGCTAAGCAAGCGTCAGCCTGCCGCCGTCGCGGAGCAGGAGCCATGAGCCTGACGGTCAGCGAACTGCTGGCCCTTGAGGGACTCTCCGCCCTGCGTCTGCGGGCGGGAAAGCAAGGGCTGCAGCGGGCGGTACGCTGGTACTACGTGGCGGAAAATGAGCATATCGCCGAGTGGATCATGGGCGGCGAGCTGGTCTTTATCACTGGCATCAACCATCCCCGGGATGAAGCCAACCTGATCCAGCTGCTGATGGAGGGCAAACAGCGCGGCATCGCCGGGATGGTGATCCTCACCGGCGAGGCCTATATCCACGCCATTCCCGCCACGCTGATCGCGCTTGCCGACGAGCTGGGCATTCCACTGATCGAGCAGCCCTACCTGCTGAAGATGGTGATTGTCACCGAGCGGGTCGGCACCGCGCTGGTTCGCAGCGAAAGCGCCCTGCAGTCGCAGCGCGACATCCTGATGCAGCTGGTCACCGGCGACTATCCGGACCTGCAGATGCTCCACCTGCGCGCCCTCCACCAGCAGCTCGATTTTACCCGCCCGCTGCGGCTGGCGGCGCTGCGCCTGGAGGGACTGTCCCGCCTGTTTCGCCAGTTTCCGCCCGAACAGGCCGAAGCCTGGCTGCAGCAGGCCCACCGCAGCGTGCGCCAGCAGCTGCAGCTGCAGCTCAACCAGCAGGGCAACCCCTTCCCGCTGCTGGAGCGCAGCAATATGTTCCTTTTCCTGCTGCCGGATGAGGAGGGGGAAGGCTTTCAGCAGAAAAAGTGGCTACAGCAGTGGCTGCAGACGCTGGCGGAGGGAGAAGAGAGTTTGTCGCTGCTCTGCGGCCTTTCCGCGCCGGTCAGGCAGCTGCAGGGCTACCCGCGGGCGCTGTCGCAGGCGCGACAGGCACTGGATCTTTGCGATACCCTGCGGCCGACCCAGCGGATCAGCGACTATCAGCAGCTGGGGTTTATCAAACTGCTGTCCGCGGTCAGCGACCCGGCGCTGCTCAACGATTTTATGCACGACACCCTGGGCTGCCTGATCGAGCCGGGCCGTAAAGCGCCGTGGCTGCTGCTGGAGACCCTCGAGACGCTGCAGCAGGAGAACGGCAACGTGGTGCGGGCCGCCGACCGGCTGGGTCTCCATCGCAACACCTTGCATCAGCGCATCCAGCGTATTGAAAAACTGACCGGCTACCCGGTCAGCCACCCTCAGTTTCATCTCAACGCCTCGGTCGCGCTGGTGATCTGGCGTTTATCGCAAAACCATTTACAGGACCAACCATGAAAATTGTTAACGCCCGCCTGCGCCGCCAGGAGGCGCTGTTTACCCTTGAGCTGCAGGACGGCCTGATTCAGCGCATGACCGCCCAAACCGCGATGCAGACCGCCGTCGCCGGCGATATCGACGCCCAGGGCCGGCTAGCGATCCCCCCCTTCGTCGAGCCGCATATTCATCTTGACGCCACCCTCACCGCGGGCGAGCCGGAGTGGAACCGCAGCGGCACCCTGTTTGAAGGCATCACCCGCTGGAGCCAGCGCAAAGCGAGCATCACCCCGGAGGACACCCGCCAGCGGGCGCTGAAAACCATCGGCATGCTGCGCGATTTCGGCGTCCAGCACGTCCGGACCCATGTGGATGTCACCGACCCGTCGCTGTCGGCCCTGCAGGCGCTGCTGGCGGTGAAAAAAGAGGCCGCCGATCTCATCGATCTGCAGATTGTCGCCTTTCCGCAGGAGGGGATTGAATCCTACCCCGACGGTCGGGGGCTGATGACGCGCGCCATCGAGATGGGCGCCGACGTGGTGGGCGGCATTCCGCACTATGAAAACACCCGCGACAAAGGGGTCAGTTCGGTGATGTTTTTGATGGACCTCGCCCAGCGCTATGGCCGCCTGGTGGATGTCCACTGCGATGAAATCGACGATCCGCAGTCGCGTTTTCTCGAAGTGCTGGCGGAAGAGGCCCGGGTGCGCGGTATGGGGGCGCAGGTCACCGCCAGCCACACCTGCGCGATGGGCTCTTATGACAACGCCTACTGTTCGAAGCTGTTTCGCCTGCTGAAAGCCTCGGGGATCAACTTTATCTCCTGCCCGACCGAAAGCATTCATCTGCAGGGCCGGTTTGACAGCTGGCCGAAACGGCGCGGCGTCACCCGGGTGGCGGAGCTGGATCGCGCCGGCATCAACGTCTGCTTTGCTCAGGACTCGATTCAGGATCCGTGGTATCCGCTGGGGAACGGCAATATCCTGCGCATTCTGGATGCCGGACTGCACATCTGCCATATGCTCGGCTATGACGATCTGCAGCGCTGCCTCGACTTCGTCACCGACAACAGCGCCCGGGCGCTCTGTCTGGGCGATAACTACGGCCTCGCCGAAGGCCGCCCGGCTAACCTGCTGATCCTCGATGCGGAAAACGACTACGAGGCCGTCCGCCGCCAGGCGCGGGTGCTAACCTCCATTCGCCACGGTAAGGTGATTTTACAGCGTGAGGTGGAGCACATCCGCTACCCGGCATAAGGCGCAAGGCGCTGCGCGTCGGCGCCTTTCTGTGATACCTTTTCAGGCAGTGTGCGTGACCGACGCCCGCCCGGGCGTCGGCTTCCTGGAAAACAGACGGCGCGAAACGACGATGAGCGATAAAAAATGGATTAAGGCCGAGGATGTGGCCAGACTGGCCGGCGTCTCGCGCTCGGCGGTCTCCCGGACCTTCACCCCCGGCGCCTCGGTGTCGGAGAAGACCCGGCAGAAGGTGCTGAGCGCCGCGGAAGCTCTGGGCTATCAGGTGAATATCATCGCCCGGACGATGATCACCGGCAGCAGTAATTTTATCGGCATCGTCACCGCCGGTTTCGACAACCCGTTTCGCAGCAAACTGCTGGCGCCGCTGGTCCATCAGCTGGCGCTCAACGGCTTTATGCCGCTGCTGATGAACGCTGACGATCCGCAGCAGCTCGCCCCTTCGCTTAAACAGCTGCTGAGCTACCACGTCGCCGGCGTGATCATCACCTCCGGCGCGCCGCCGCTGTCGCTGGCGGAAGAGTACCTGGCGCGCAAGATCCCCGTCACCCTGATCAACCGTCATGCGGACCTCGCCGGCTGCGACCGGGTGTGCAGCGATAACGCCCAGGGGGCGAAGCTGGTGGCGGGCTTGTTCAGTCGTCGAGGCTGGCGGCAGGTTGGCTTTATTGGCGAAAATCGCGAGAACTTCAGCACCCGCCAGCGTTATGACGCGTTCATCGCTCAGACGTCGGGCATGACAGTGACCAGCCGCTTCTGCGACGGCGGCGGTTATCAGGCCGGCCACCAGGCCGCCAGAGAATTAGTTGCTGAAAACCCCGGGGTGCAGGCCCTGTTCTGCGCCACCGATATGCTGGCGCTGGGCGCCCTGGACGGCCTGCGGGACGCCCCCGCCGCCGCCCCGCTACCGGCCATCGTCGGCTTTGACGATATCCCGCAGGCGGACTGGCGCCCCTATCAGCTCACCACCGTTCAACAGAATACCGCCCTGCTGGCCCACCACGCGGTGGATCTGTTGATGACGCGGATCGCCCGCTTCAGCCTGCCCTCGCGCCATCGCGAAGTGCCAGTGAAACTAATTATTCGTCAAAGTGCGAAATGAAAAAATCATTTTATGCTGGATCGATCACAGAATCTTCTGTGAAACCCGGCCACACTCATTCGGCCCTTCGGGGCTGTTTTTTTCACGCAAAATGCACACGTGTGCAAAATAGGGAGTCACTATGCAATCTCAGGAATCAGAAGCGCTACAGACCCGCTACCGCCTGGCCTGCGAGCTGGCGAAAGCGGGGGCTGAGCTGGCGTTTGAATACTATCAACAACGCGAAGCGCTGACCGTCGACCATAAGGGCGACGATCTGCAGGATGTGGTCAGCGTGGCCGATAAGCGGGTGGAGGCCTTTGTGAAACAGCGCATTCAGAGCGCGTTTCCGGAGGATGGTTTTCTCGGCGAAGAGAGCGGCGCCCGCCTGTCCGACGCGCGGGTGCTGTGGGTGGTCGACCCCATCGATGGCACCAGCTGTTTCCTCAACGGCTTGCACACCTGGTGCCTGTCGCTGGCGATCGTCGCCGACGGCGAACCGGTCATCGGCGTGGTCTATGACCCCAACCATCGCGAGCTGTTTCACGCCCTGCGGGGCCATGGCGCCTGGCTCAACGACGCCCCGATCCGTCCGCACCCCGCGACGACGGTCAGGGAGGGGGTGATGGGCGTCGGCACCTCGCATCGCGTCACCCCGGCGGACTTTCTGCCGTTTCTGCAGGCGCTGCTCAGCGACGGCGGCATGTTTATCCGCAACGGCTCCGGCGCGCTGATGAGCGCCTGGGCGGCGGCAGGCCGGTTGATTGGCTACTACGAGCCGCACATGAACCCGTGGGACGCCCTGCCGGGGCTGGTGCTGATGCGCGAAGCGGGCGGCGCCAGCAACGATTTTCTGGCGCTGGAGGGGATCCAGCGCGGCAACCCGCTGCTGCTGGCCAGCCAGACGCTCTACCCGCAGCTGAAAAAGATGATCCTACAACCATTACATTAACCCTTACGGGTCAGGCTATTTCTGATTATGTACTCTACACAGTAACGATAACTTCATTCACGGACGAACCACATCAATCAGTCAGGCCTCCGACCTGCGGAGAACCACCTATGTCTGGAATTATCGCTTTTTTCCGGGCGTCGCCGCCGAAAGCGGGCGCCGCGTTTGATGAACACCGTTTTCGCCGGGTGCGCTGGCAAACCTTTATCGCCATGACCCTGGCCTACGTCACCTTTTACGTCTGCCGGTTATCGTTCACCGTCGCCAAAAGCGCGCTGGTGGAGCTGGGGATCACCCCGACGGAGCTCGGCATGATCGGCTCCACCCTGTTCTTCAGCTACGCCATCGGCAAACTGGTCAACGGCTTTATCGCCGATCACGCCAACGTGGTGCGCTATATGAGCCTCGGTTTATTGCTCAGCGCCGGGATGAACCTGATGATGGGGATGACCACCAACGCCCTGCTGCTGGCCATCTTCTGGGGGATCAACGGCTGGGCGCAGTCGATGGGCGTCGGCCCCTGCGCGGTCTCGCTGGCGCGCTGGTACGGCGTTAAGGAGCGCGGCACCTTCTATGGCATCTGGTCGACGGCACATAATATCGGCGAGGCCGTCACCTATATGGTGATCGCCGCGGTGATCGCCGGGTTTGGCTGGCAGATGGGCTACCTGTCCACCGCCGCGCTCGGCGCCGCCGGCGTGGTGCTGCTGGTGCTGTTCATGCACGATTCGCCGCAGAGCAGCGGCTTCCCGTCCATCAACGTCATCCGCGATGAACCGCAGGAGGAGGCCGAAGCCCGCGGCTCGGTGTTTAAAAACCAGCTGCTGGCGCTGCGCAACCCGGCGCTGTGGACCCTCGCCCTCGCCTCCGCCTTTATGTACATCGACCGCTACGCCGTCAACTCCTGGGGGATCTTCTTTCTGGAGCAGGATAAAGCCTACTCCACGCTGGAGGCGTCCGGGATTATCGGCGTCAACGCCATCGCCGGCATCGCCGGGACCATCATCGCCGGCATGCTCTCCGACCGCTTTTTCCCGCGCAACCGCAGCGTGATGGCCGGGTTTATCAGCCTGCTGAACACCGCCGGCTTCGCCCTGATGCTCTGGTCGCCGCACAATTATTACACTGATATTCTGGCGATGATTATCTTCGGGGCAACCATTGGCGCTCTGACCTGCTTTCTCGGCGGGCTGATCGCCGTCGATATCTCCTCGCGCAAAGCGGCGGGGGCCGCGCTCGGCACCATCGGCATCGCCAGCTACGCCGGCGCCGGCCTGGGCGAGTTTCTCACCGGGATCATTATTGATAAAACGGCTATCCTTGAGAACGGCAAAACGCTGTATGATTTCAGCACGTTGGCGCTGTTCTGGGTGGGTACCGGTCTGGGTTCCGCGCTACTCTGTTTTACCACTGCCGCCATCGTCGCCCGGCGCCATGCCGTCGAACGGCAGACCTCGTTCTCCTCATAACCGATTAACGAATTAAGGAAGAAGATATGATGCCTGCAAGACATCAGGGGCTGTTACGCCTGTTTATCGCCTGCGCGCTGCCGCTGCTGGCGCTGCAATCTGCCGCCGCCGCGGACTGGCAGCTGGAGAAAGTGGTGGAGCTTAGCCGCCACGGGATTCGTCCGCCGACGGCCGGCAACCGGGAAGCCATCGAGGCCGCCACCGGACGACCGTGGACCGAGTGGACCACCCATGACGGCGAGCTCACCGGTCATGGCTATGCCGCCGTGGTCAATAAAGGGCGTGAGGAAGGCCAGCACTATCGCCAGCTTGGCCTGCTGCAGTCGGGATGCCCGACGGCGGAGTCGATTTACGTGCGCGCCAGCCCGCTGCAGCGGACGCGGGCGACCGCCCAGGCGCTGGTGGATGGCGCCTTCCCCGGCTGCGGCGTCGCTATCCATTACGTCAGCGGGGACGCCGATCCGCTGTTTCAGACCGACAAATTCGCCGCCACGCAAACCGACCCCGCCCGCCAGCTGGCGGCGGTAAAAGAGAAGGCCGGGGATCTGGCGCAGCGTCGGCAGGCGCTGGCGCCGGCCATCCAGCTTTTGAAACAGGCGGTTTGTCAGGCCGATAAGCCCTGTCCGGTCTTCGACACCCCGTGGCAGGTCGAGCAGAGTAAAAGCGGGAAAACCACCATTAGCGGACTGAGCGTGATGGCCAATATGGTGGAGACGCTGCGTCTCGGCTGGAGTGAAAACCTGCCTCTCAGCCAGCTGGCGTGGGGCAAGATCGCCCAGGCCAGTCAGATCACCGCCCTGCTGCCGCTGTTAACGGAAAACTACGATCTGAGCAACGACGTGCTGTATACCGCGCAAAAACGCGGGTCGGTGCTGCTCAACGCCATGCTCGACGGCGTCAAACCAGAGGCGAATCCGAACGTACGCTGGCTGCTGCTGGTGGCCCATGACACCAATATCGCCATGGTGCGCACGCTGATGAACTTTAGCTGGCAGCTGCCGGGCTACAGCCGGGGAAATATCCCGCCGGGCAGTAGCCTGGTGCTGGAGCGCTGGCGCGACGCGAAGAGCGGGGAACGCTATCTGCGGGTCTATTTCCAGGCGCAAGGCCTCGACGACCTGCGTCGTCTGCAGACGCCGGACGCGCAGCACCCGATGCTGCGTCAGGAGTGGCGTCAGCCGGGCTGCCGTCAGACCGACGTCGGTACGCTGTGTCCCTTCCAGGCGGCTATCACCGCGCTGGGTCAGCGTATCGACCGGCCCTCCGCCCCGGCGGTAGCGATGGTCCTGCCGTAGCGGCCAGGCGATTGCCCGGGCCCGGGAAACCGTTTTTTCCAGGCCCGGCACAGGGTCCGCTATCCGTGGTCCGGCGCAAACGCCCCGGCGGCAACTTGCGCCGGGGTGACCACCCCGCTGTCCAGCACCCAGCCGCTAATCAGCCCGGCAGGCGTGACGTCGAACGCCGGATTGTAAACGGCGGCCCCGGTCGGCGCCCACTGTACCGCGCCAAAGCTGCCCGCCACCCCGGTCACTTCCGCCGCGGCGCGCTGCTCAATGGGGATGGCCGCCCCGTTCGGGCAATGGCGATCGAGGGTCGTCTGCGGCGCAGCGACGTAGAACGGGATCTGGTGGTAATGGGCCAAAACCGCCAGCGAATAGGTGCCGATTTTATTCGCCACATCGCCGTTGGCGGCGATACGGTCGGCGCCGACCCACACCGCATCCACCTGCCCCTGCGCCATCAGGCTGGCGGCCATTGAATCGGTGATCAGCTGATAGGGCACGCCCATCTCGCCCAGCTCCCACGCGGTTAAACGTCCGCCCTGCAGCAGCGGCCGGGTTTCATCGACCCACACGCTGGCCACCTTTCCCTGCCGGTGCGCCAGCGCGATAACGCCCAGGGCGGTCCCCACCCCGGCGGTCGCCAGGCCACCGGTGTTGCAGTGGGTCAGCAGGCGGCTACCGGGCTTCACCAGCGCACTGCCTGCCTCAGCGATGCGGTCGCACAGCTGTTTATCTTCTTCGACCAGACGCAGGGCTTCCGCTTCCAGCGCCTGCGGGTAATCCTCCCGGGCCAGCGCCTGCTTCATGCGATCCAGATTATTCATCAGGTTGACCGCCGTCGGCCGCGCCGCGCGCAGCGTCTCCAGCGCCTGCTGGAGTTCATCCCGGCTCAGGCCGCGCTGGGCCAGCAGGGCCAGCAGCAGGCTGGCGGACAGGCCAATCAACGGCGCGCCGCGCACCCGCAGGGCGTGAATATGATCCACCAGCAGCGCAACGTTATCCGCCGCCAGCCAGCGTTTTTCCTGCGGCAAGGCCTGCTGGTCGAGAATAAAAAGCTGATTTTCACTCACCCGCAGGCTGGTGGTCTGTAATGTCTGCATGTCGTTAAATCCCTGTTGCGTTGTTGTATCACATTGTGTCAGGATGAAATCCAGAAGTATAGACGTCTGAACGGCTTAATCAGAATTCGAGGATCGAGGCAATGTCGCAATACCATACCTTCACCGCCCACGACGCCGTGGCTTACGCGCAGCAGTTCGCCGGCATCGACAACCCATCTGAGCTGGTCAGCGCGCAGGAAGTGGGCGATGGCAACCTCAATCTGGTGTTTAAAGTGTTCGATCGCCAGGGCGTCAGCCGGGCGATCGTCAAACAGGCCCTGCCCTACGTGCGCTGCGTCGGCGAATCCTGGCCGCTGACCCTTGACCGCGCCCGTCTGGAAGCGCAGACCCTGGTCGCCCACTATCAGCACAGCCCGCAGCACACGGTAAAAATCCATCACTTTGATCCCGAACTGGCGGTGATGGTGATGGAAGATCTTTCTGACCACCGCATCTGGCGCGGGGAGCTTATCGCTAACGTCTACTACCCTCAGGCGGCCCGCCAGCTTGGCGACTATCTGGCACAGGTGCTGTTTCACACCAGCGATTTCTATCTCCATCCCCACGAGAAAAAGGCGCAGGTGGCGCAGTTTATTAACCCGGCGATGTGCGAGATCACCGAGGATCTGTTCTTTAACGACCCGTATCAGATCCACGCGCGCAATAACTACCCGGCGGAGCTGGAGGCCGATGTCGCCGCCCTGCGCGACGACGCCCAGCTTAAGCTGGCGGTGGCGGCGCTGAAGCACCGTTTCTTTGCCCATGCGGAAGCGCTGCTGCATGGCGATATCCACAGCGGGTCGATTTTCGTTGCCGAAGGCAGCCTGAAGGCCATCGACGCCGAGTTCGGCTACTTCGGCCCCATCGGCTTCGATATCGGCACCGCCATCGGCAACCTGCTGCTGAACTACTGCGGCCTGCCGGGCCAGCTCGGCATTCGCGACGCCGCCGCCGCGCGCGAGCAGCGGCTGAACGACATCCACCAGCTGTGGACCACCTTTGCCGAGCGCTTCCAGGCGCTGGCGGCGGAGAAAACCCGCGACGCGGCGCTGGCTTACCCCGGCTACGCCTCCGCCTTTCTGAAAAAGGTCTGGGCGGACGCGGTCGGCTTCTGCGGCAGCGAACTGATCCGCCGCAGCGTCGGGCTGTCGCACGTCGCGGATATCGACACTATCCAGGATGACGCCATGCGGCATGAGTGCCTGCGCCACGCCATTACCCTGGGCAAAGCGCTGATCGTATTGGCCGAGCGTATCGACAGCGTCGACGAGCTGCTGGCGCGGGTGCGCCAGTACAGCTGAGCGCGGCCTGTTGCCCTCACCCCGGCCCTCTCCCCCAGGGAGAGGGAGCAAAGCCTAAAAAGTGCAATCTTCTGAGATTGCCCGGCGGCGCTGCGCTTGCGCGGGCCTACAGATAACTGCATAACGGTTTGATATTGCAGTCTTTTGTAGGCCGGGTAAGGCGAAAGCCGCCA
>NZ_JBEAJL010000090.1:0-58325 GCF_040065275.1 Klebsiella sp. JB_Kp042 | reverse complement strand
TTAATCAGCGAGTCAGCTTGGGAAGAAATGACCTGCTTATTCGCACCTTCCCTAAATAAGGTGTACGCTTTTTCTAAATAATGGCCTCCCCTTCCCGCCGGGAGACCGGCGGGCGTGTGGTAATTATGTCGTCAGGTGAAATTAACGAGCCAGCGCGCGGCGGCCCCCCATCCGGGCGCTGGCGATACCCGTCGCACCGGCGATAGCCAGCGTCAGCAGCGCAAACAGCAGCAGGCTGTCCTGCATGCTGCCGGTCATGCCGTTCAGCAAGGTCATCAGAACCGGGCTGATGAACATGCCGAGGAAAAAGAAGGTGTGCCAGATGCCGATCCCCGTCGCCCGGTGCGGCGCCGGCAGGGCTTCCAACATCCAGGCCAGCATCAGAGGGATCAGCATTCCGTTACCAACCTGCGCGACGAACGCTGCCGCCACGCCGGCCAGCGGATTGTGGGCCACGGCGATAAACAGCAGACCGAGGCCAAAAATGGCGTAAAAAAGGAAAAACTGCCTGTCGACACGCTGCCTGGCGCTGCGGCCATACAGCCAGGCGCCCAGCGGCACGCCAATGCCCGCAACGGCGGTGGCGATGCCGATCTGGCTGCTGGAGGTCAGCCCGAGCTGACTGAACACCTGGCTTATCTGCAGCGGCTCGAGAAAGTAGAGGATCGCGCTGGCGAGCGTAATCAGACCGATCGTCGCCATTTTGCGCCGTGGAAAAGCGACAGGCTCCTCGTCAGCGACGCTGTCCGCGCGACGGCGGGTCGCCGGCTCAGCGGTGAACAGGCACAGGCCGATAAAGACCGGGATCGCCAGCGCATACAGGTAGATCGGGCCATACCAGCCCAGGGTGCCCAGCAGGCCAGCGCCCAGCACGATCAGCGTCGACAGTATCGAACCGATGCCGCTCTGCACCGCCAGCCATTTGCTGCGCGCCTCGCCGGCAAAGTAGTCGCCAATCAGCGCATTGGCGGTGGTAAGAATAAAGGCGTCGGCGATGCCCATCACCAGCCGCGCCAGCAGAATGGCATACAGATCGTCGAGCATCACCGGCAGCAGGCCAAACCCCGCGTACAGAGCGGTGGCGGCAATCAGCAGGCGACGACGGCTCAGGCGATCGCCCACCCTCCCCGCCAGCGGAGCCAGCAGCGCCATGCTCACCGCCGGAATGGTGATGATCATCGGCACCAGCAGCTGGGCGTGCGGCTGCGCGGCAAAATGGCCGAACAGGAGCGGCATCACCGGCAGCATGGTCAAGGTCCCCATGATCGGCAACAGGGCCGCCAACATCAGTAAAATCGCCTGTACGGCCCCCGCCTCGCGCGGGGTTGCTGAAACCTTGTGCATCACCATCTTCCGCTCTCCGTCACTGCTCTTTATTTAGAATATGAATTACAGTTCTATTTTTTATCGATAAAGAAAGGCGCTCTGTCGCCCCGGTATCCTGGCTGAACACGCCGCAGCGAACTCAGCACACATACCGTTCTACCCTACCGGATGCAGGTGGCATGGACTGCGATTGCTATCACAATTAATACAATGCATTCACATTAAATTAACATAACCATCGACTCCCTCAGGCGTCGACAATCGCCACCGCGCGGATAAAACCGGCCGAGCCGCGGCGGATCTTGTAGGGAAAACAGCTCACCCAGAAGCCGTGGTCGGGAAGCTGCTCCAGATTGCTCAACTTCTCCATTTGCCCATAGGCGATCTCCCTGCCGGCTTTATGTCCTTCCCAGATCAGCCCGGCGTCGCCGCTGGCCTGAAAGCGTTCGCGGGTAAAGTGGAAGGGCGCATCCCAGCTCCAGGCGTCGGTGCCGACCACCCGTACCCCCTGCTCCAGCAGCCACAGCGTTGCCGCCCGGCCAATGCCGCAGCCGCGCTGCAGATAATCCGGCTGGCCATAGCAGGCGCCGGCGGCGGTATTGATTAACACGATATCCAGCGGCGACAGGCGATAATCGATCCGCGCCAGCTCGCGCTGCAGATCCTCCGGCTGCAGGATCGCCCCGTCGGCGACATGGCGAAAATCGAGCCGGACGCCGGGGCGCAGGCACCACTCCAGCGGCAGCTCATCGATGCCAAACGCCGGTTCGCCGCCGTTGGTGGTTGAGCTATAGTGCCATGGAGCATCCATATGGGTGCCATTGTGCGGCGTCACGGTCAGACGCTCCGAGGCCCAGGCCTCCTCTCCCGGCATCTGCGCTTTTTCCAGTCCCGGAAACATCGCCGCCATTTCCGGCCATCCCTGCTGATGATCCTGATACTCAATGTTCGGCAGCAGCGGCGGCGGGTCGGTCCAGGGATTGTTATCCAGGGTGACGGAGAGGTCGATCAGCCGACGCCCCTGTAAAAGATTGATCATGGTTTACTCCGTTAACATCACAACATGTTGATCCAGCACGCCAAACAGCGGCCGGCCATCGGGGGCGTGGGCTTCCATCGTCACCCGCTCCCCCGGGGACAAAAACGGCGTGCGCGGCTCGCCGAAGGCCAGCATCTCTATGGCCCGCACCTCGGCGATACAGCTGGCGCCGCGGCTGGCGTCCGGCCCGGACACCGTACCGGAACCCACCACCGTCCCGGCGCGCAGGCGGCGGGTCTGCGCCGCATGGGCAATCAGTTCGCCAAAATGGAAATGCATCTCGCTGCCCGACTGGCAGCCAAACGGCTCGCCATTGCGGGTCACCTGTAGCGTCAGCGCCGCCCGCCCGTGCTGCCAGGCCTCTCCCAGTTCATCCGGGGTAAGGGCCACCGGCGCAAAGGCCGAGGCGGGTTTGGCGTGAATAAAACCAAACCCGGTCTGCATCTCGCGCGGCGCCAGCGCCCGCAGACTGATATCGTTGAGCAAGACGATCAGGCGGATACAGCTCAGCGCCTGCTGCGGCGAGCAACCCTGAGGCACCTCGTCCACCACCACCGCGAACTCGCCCTCAAAGTCGAGACCGTCCTCGACCCGGCGGCAGACTATCCCGGCGTGGGGGGCAAGAAAGTCGTCCCCGCTGCCCTGATACATCAGCGGCGTCTGGTCGGCGCCGGCAATCGGCGGCAGATGAAAGGCCCGCTGCATGCGCTCGCCATGGCTGAGGAAGGCCGAACCGTCCAGCCACTGCCAGGCGCGGGGCAGCGGCGCCAGCAGGCGCCGGGGATCATAGGGCTGCGCCGCCGGGTAGCGGCGCGCATTGAGCGCCTGATAGCGCGCCTGCAGCGCAGGCCAGACCCGCGCGGCCTGCTCCAGCGCCTGCTGAAGCGTCGGAGCGATATCCGCCGCATCGGCCATCAGCGTCAAATCGCCCGAGACCACCACCAGGCAGCCGTCGCGTTCACCGTTATCTCGTGTTGCCAGTTTCATAACCTGCCTCCTCCAGCAGACAGAGCCAGCCGTCGGCGTCCACCTCGCCAGCCAGCGGACTCAGACGTTGGCCTACGCAGGCGCCCTGCACGCAGAGGCCGCTGTCCGGCATAAAAATCGCCCCGTGGGCGAAGCAGACCAGCCGGTCGCCCCGGGCGTTGAAAAAAGCGTCCTGCCGCCAGTTCATCGGGGTATCCAGATGCGGACAGCGGTTACGCCACAGATAGAGCATTCCCTGATAGCGGCAGGCAATCACCGTCGCCTGCCCGCTGCCCGTAGGGTCAAATCCCCGCGCCTGGCCCTCGGCCAGGCTGTCGGCACGGCACAGGCGAACCATCAGCGGGCGTTATCCGGACCGGGGGCCCACTTCTCGCGATACCCCAGCAGGAAATATTGCGAGTTATCGGCTCCCGGCAGCGCTTCGCGCGGCTGCCAGTGGTCATCGTGCTGATCCATATCGGCGTCGTATTCGATGTGACACCCGAGCGGGCTGTTGAAGTACCAGAACCAGTTCGATCCCAGCTGATGGCGCCCCGGCCCCCAGAAGGTCTGATACCCCTTCTGCTGAAAGCGGCTGCCGGCCATCATCAGCTCGGTGGGGCCGCCGAGATGAAAGGTAAAGTGTTCAATACCGGTCATAAACGGCGGGGCCTGGATCAGAAACAGGGTATGGTGATCCTGGGTGCCGGCGGGCCGCAGGAAGGGGCCGACGTGGGTGAAGCGATCGGTACAGACAAAGCCCAGCCGTTGATAGAAGGCTTCCGCGCGCGCGGCATCCGGCACAAAATAGACCACATGGGAGAGCGAGCGCGGCTCTGCCGCCATGTCAGCGCTGACCCCGGTCTGGTTGACCGGCCGCCCGGCGCGATCCCCCGGGGCGTTGATTTTCTCCCCTTCCCGCTGCAGCGGCTGGCGCTGGCTGACTCGAAACCCGAGGGCAAAGCCGGCATCATCGACGCAGCGCAGCACGCCGTCGGCGCCGAGCTTCACCTCGCGATCGCGGCTCAGCGTCTCGGCGATCGCCTCAAGGGTGGCGCTATCCGCCACGCCATAGACGGTTTCCCGCAGCTGGCTGCCGCTGGGCAGCGCCGCGGGCAGCGACGGATCGTCACGCACCCGCAGCAGCACCCCGGTGCCATCCAGCGCGCTAAAGAAACCGTTCTCCTGCTCGCGTAAACCGTAGTCGAGAAGAAACTGTCGGCAGCCCGCCAGGTCATCGACGCCAAATACCAGATAATCCGGACCAAGAATATTCATCGCGGTTGTTCCTTATGCGTGTTCAGGCCACCCGGCCGCCGAGGGCTTCCGCCACCCAGTCAGCGATGTAGTGCCCGGCGTTAATCGAGTTGTCGAAGCTGGAGTGCTGCACACCGCCCTCGCGGTCAGTAAAAATTTTCAGCTCGCGGCGCGGACTGTTCACCAGCTGGTCGTAGGTGCGCTGCGCCCATTTCACCGGGATCTGCGAGTCCTTTTCACCATGGGTGACGAGGAAAGGCACCCGTATGCGGTCGAGAATGCCGTCAAGATGGACGTTCTCCGCGATGCGCATAAAAGCGTCGATATCCTCACCCCCCCACACCCAGCGCACATGCTGCCAGTAGTGCGGTACCGGAAAATCGCCTTCGCGTTCGCGGCGGCGCTGCTGTACCTCCCGCCAGTCGTGATTGGCGCCCCACACCACGCCGCAGGCGAAGCGCGGCTCAAACGCCACCGCCCGCGGGCAGTAATAGCCGCCCAGCGAGACCCCTTCCATGCCGATACGCCCGGCATCCACCTCCGGGTGCTGTTCCAGCCAGTCAACGATCCGGCTGGCCCAGTGCTCGCTGTCATAGCGGGCCTGCATGCCGTGAAGACGCAGCGCTTCGCCGGTTCCCGGCTGGTCGACCACCAGCGAGGAGACCCCGCGCCGCGCCAGCCACTGCGGCAGCCCCACCAGATATTTCATCTCTTTGGTGGAGTCGAGACCGTTGACCTGCACCAGCAGCGGCGCGCGGCCGGTCGCCCCTTCGGCGCGGACGTAAAGCGCCGACAGGGTTTTGCCCTCGTAGGGAATAGTCACCCGCTGACAGTTGGCATGGGTATGGTGCAGCCCGGCGGCAAAGACATCGAGAAAGCGGCAGTACAGCGCATCGCGGTCCGGCGCGCCATGCGCCTGCAGGCGCTCGCAGGTCAGGTAATAGTTGGCCGCCCGAAGATATTTCTCTCCTGCCGACAGCCGCCGCCCCCGCACCTCATCTTCGCCGGCCAGCGCGCATAATTTATCGGCCATGCGGGACCAGGTTTCCCGGAACGCGCGGGTGCCTTCGGCGTCGGGATGCTCGGACGCGGCCAATAGCGGCGCGCACATCTCTTCGATCTCACCGATGCGGGCGCCCATCTCGATGGAGAGATCCACCGACAGGTTCCAGACATAGTTTTTAGGGAAATAGCGAAACATAGGGTCATCCTTCAACATTCAGTCGCAATCGCTGTAGCGCAGGCACTGTCACATAAAGCACCTGCGGGCGACCAATCATGTCTCAGGATGTCAGGTATCGACGGGAGCAATACCAGTGGGTTAGCGTGCGCTGGCGACGATTTTCGCTTTCAGCCAGCCGAAGATAGGATCGTTATCCAGCGAGCGGTGCCAGCCAATAAATTCGCGCATGACCGGCAGCGTCACCGGGACCGGGAAAAGACGCAGCGGCAGCATCGCCGCGTACTGCTCCGCCAGCCTCCGGTGCAGCGTGGCGATCCGCGAGGTGCCGATCAGCAGCTGCGGAACGCAGTGGTAGCTGTGGGTCACCACCTCGATACGGCGGCTCAGCCCCGACTCGGCAAACAGATTGCCCTCCAGCCCCGGCTGCCGCTCGCGGCCAAAGACCACCGACACGTGCCCCAGCTGTTGCCAGGCTTCAAGGGTCAGCGCCTCGCCGGTGTGGGGATTGTCCGCCCAGGCCAGGCAGACAAACTCTTCGTCAAACAGCGCTTCGGCGGGATGGTCGGCGGCCATAAAACGCTCCGGCGCCACGATGATATCCAGCTCGCCGCGGTTGAGCATGCCGGTGGACTGGGCGTCCGGCGAGAAAAACTCAAAGGTCATATTAGGCGCCTGCAGGTGTACCGCCTGCAGCGCATCCTTCAGCATCACGTTGATAACGTAATCCGAGGCCATAATGCGGAAATGGCGCTTACTGGTTGCCGGCTCATCCACCGGCCGGCGGGCAATGGAGGTCTGAATTTTCATCAGCACGTCGCGGACCGGCTCCCGCAGCTCTTCCGCCAGCGGCGTGGGCCGCATCTTTCTGCCCACCTGGGTGAGCAGATCGTCCTCAAAGTAGGTGCGTAGCCGGTTGAGCACCCCGCTGGTGGCAGACTGGGTCATATGCAACCGGCCCGCGGCGCGGGTGATGTTCTGTTCATCGAGTAACACATCCAGTGCCACCAGTAAGTTCAGATCAAGATGTTGGTAACGCATGGGTCCCCCGACGAGAAATGGCGTGCTTATCCTGTGGCTTAATTTAACTTTTCTGCAACTTTTTGTTTTCAATTTCCACGGCGATATCGTTTTTTGCGATAGCGATCATTCTTTATCGCGATTAGTCAGCGCGCCGCTGGCCTGGTTAACGTCCTCTACTCTGTACCCTGGAGAAAACAGCTACGATGAACATCAATAACGTATTAATCGTTGGCGGCGGCATCGGCGGTCTGTGTACCGCCATCGCCCTCCGCCAGGCCGGCGTCGCCGTCGACGTGGTGGAGATCCAGCCGCAGTGGCGGGTCTACGGCGTCGGTATCATTCAGCAGAACAATGTCGTGCGGGAAATGCAGCGGCTTGGGGTGCTGGAACGCTATCTGGACGCCGCCTGGCCGTTTGACAGCGTCTCAGTGCACACCCTGAGCGGCCACCAGCTGGCCAGCTTTCCCGGCCAGCGGCTGGCGGGTGAACAGTTCCCGGCCAACGTCGGCATCTCCCGCCTGGCCCTGCACAACGTCCTCTGTTCCACCGCCCGGGAGCTGGGGGTCCGACTGACCACCGGCGAGAGCATTGACGCCATCCGTCAGGTTGACGATGCCGTGGAGGTGAGCTTCAGCCGCGGCGGCCAGGGGCGCTACGATCTGCTGGTTGGCGCCGACGGGATCTACTCCCGGGTGCGCGGCATGCTGTATGGCGAGCGCTATCGTCCCCGCTTTACCGGTCAGGGCGTTTGGCGCTACAACTTTCCGCGTCCGCCGGAGGTGGACCATCTGATGTGCTTTATGGGGGAGAGCTGCAACTGCGGGCTGGTGCCGCTGGGGGAAGATCTGATGTATCTGTTTATCACCTCCCACGAAGCGGATAACCCCCGCTACGCCCGCGACCAGCTGGCGGCAGAGATGCGCCGCCGTCTGCCGCCCGGCGCGGGGTTACCGGGGAGCCTGCGCGAGCATATCGTTAACAACGACGAGGTCGTCTATAAGCCGCTGGAGGAGCTGTTCGTCGACGATCCCTGGTATCAGGGACGTGTCGTACTGGTGGGCGACGCGGTTCACGCTACTACCCCGCACCTCGGTCAGGGGGCGGGCATGGCGATTGAGGATGCCATCGTGCTGCGCGAAGCGCTGCAGCAGACCGACAGCGTCGCAGCCGCGCTGGCGCATTTTGACGCCCGCCGCCGGCCGCGCTGTCAGCAGATCTGGGCCGCCTCGCTGCAGGTGGGCGAGAGCGAGATCCACCGCGATCGCCATTTTGACCGCCAGCGGGCGATCGGCGATATGATGACCCTGACGGCGAGACCGATATAAACGCCGCCCCCTCCGCCGGCCAGGCCGGCGGAGTATTCTCTTGTTCATTCGTCGACACGACCGCCCTCTCCCCTCTTTCACCAGACGCTCACCTTTCGCCATGGAAAATATACCGGCGTGCCTCGTGATATTTGACACCCCTCCATCATGATGGCTAAGGTATATTTCAGCCCGCCCCGTTATCATGGATAAGGAAAATACGGAGATGAATATTATTCCGACTGAGATCTTAAAATATGCTATCGCTATTATCCCGCTGATTATTCAAATTTTTGCCGTGCGTTCTGGCTGGGTATTCCCTAAAGATAAAATATTCACCTCGCGCAAAAACATCAGTGAGTTCGCCACGGCGCTGCATAAAAACAGCGACGACCCCGATCTGCAACGGATCGCCTACGAATATGGTATCGCCGCGCTGACCAAAGATAAAAACCTGACCATGGAACAAAGAAAAATACTGTTGAAATGCAAAAATCCGGTCAGCGATATTGATAATTACAGCAAATGCCAGCATTTAATTTCCGTCAATAATGAAAAGCGGATATTCAAATGGAAAAAGCGGGGCTATCGCTTCTGGCTCTATCGCAAATGCGTCGAAGTCATCAGTCTGGCGCTCTATTTTATTGGCGGCTTCTTAACGGCTCTGCCTTTCCTGTATGAAGGCCTCGCCAGCCCGGCGGTGATTGAGCGGATTAATCATTTATCCCGTCTGCAAAAATTCTGTATGGCAAGTTATCTGTTCGCCTGCGGGGTTTGTCTGGCGCTGATCTGCCTGCATAAACTCTCCACCCTCTCGATCGCGGAAAAAACCATCAAAGCGAATCGCTAACCCGCCCACCGCCCGGCGACCTGTCCACATCAGCGGCCCCTAACCCTGTGGATAACCTGGAGGCAGTTGCCCGGCAGCCCCAGCACAAGCGGGCTACCGGCCGCCGTTCGTTTTTTGAACAGGAAAACACCCCCGCCGGACCGCGCGCTGAGCGCGAACCCCGCCACCACGGCGGAGGGAAGCGTCCGCCCCGCTTAATAATTCCACTTCGGCCGCGCCACCGTGTTTTTCTTCAGCAGATCGCGGAACGCTTTCAGATAGGGTTCATTACTGCGCCCGCGCTTACAGATGGCCGAGAACGGCGACTGAAAGCCAAACTCGTTGGGCAACAGCCCCCGCAGGCGGTTCTCTTTGATCCACGGCCAGGCGTAATGCTCCGGCAGATAGCCAATATATTTCCCCGAAAGAATCAGCAGCAGCTGGGCGTCGACGGTCTCAACGGTGGCGCTGCCTTTGCTGAAGCCCCGGCGGCGGAGATCGCTGGTGTTCCAGTAGCTGCGGGTCACCAGCGGACACTGGCTGATCTGCTCTTTATCGAGCTGGCGGCTGAAGAACATCGGGTGCAGATCGCTGCAATAGAGCCAGTGCTGCTCGCGGTACAGCGGCTCGCTGATGATGTTATGCACCTGCGAGTTGTAGCTGCCGATGGCCAGGTCGATATGGTTGTTCAGCACCCCGTTCAGTTGCTCCGCCGGGGTGCGAATAATCAGTTTGATATGCACATGGGGAAATTTGTCGCTGAAGCTGCGCAAGACCACCGGCAGCGAGAGCGCCGTTTCGGTCTCGATGGAGTCGAGCGTCGAAATGCACAGGGTGCCGCTGTGCTCCCCTTTGAGCAGGGCCGACTGCCGCTCCAGCTCATTGAGTTCGCTCAGCACGCGGATCGCCTGCTGTAAAAACTGCTGTCCTTTTTCCGTTAAGGAAAAGCCGCCGCGCCCACGCTGACAGAGGGTGAAGCCGAGCTGCCCCTCCAGTTGCGACATCGCATTGCTGATGGCGGAGACCGAAATGCCCAGCTCCTGCTGGGCCCGGCTGTAGCTCTCCAGGCGGGCCACCGCCTCGAAAACCTGCAGCTGACGAATATTGAGGCTGGCGTCGTGATGCATCGTATTTAGTTCACCAATAAATGAACTGAGTATTTACGCCAGACGATGTAAAGTCCAGCGCGGGTTGCGCACTATCTCTCCTGTTACGTTTCATCCGTCAGATTCAGGAGCAGACATGGATAACCTCTTTCACCAACCGCAGGGTGGCAATGAGATGCCACGCTTCGCCGGCCGCGCCACGATGATGCGCCTGCCGTTTATCGAAGATTTACAGGGACTTGATGCGGCATTTGTCGGCATTCCGCTGGATATCGGCACCTCGCAGCGCTCAGGCACGCGCTACGGACCGCGCTATATTCGCGCCGAATCGGTGATGATCCGTCCGTACAATATGGCGACCGGCGCCGCGCCGTTCGACTCGCTGTCGGTAGCCGACATCGGCGATGTGCCGATCAATACCTACAGTTTGCTCAAATCGGTGCAAATTATTGAAGATTACTACACCGGTTTGAATAGTTATCCGCTGATCCCCCTCACCCTCGGCGGGGACCACACCATTACCCTGCCCATCCTGCGGGCGCTGACCAAAAAACATGGGCCGGTGGGGCTCATCCACGTCGACGCCCATACCGACACCAATGATGAGATGTTCGGTGAGAAAATCGCCCACGGCACCACCTTCCGCCGCGCCGTTGAGGAGGGATTGCTCGACCTCAAGCGGGTAGTGCAGATTGGCCAGCGCGCCCAGGGCTATGCCGCCGGGGACTTCCAGTGGGGCGTCGACCAGGGCTTTCGCCTGGTGCAGGCGGAGCAGTGCTGGCATACCTCGCTGGCGCCGCTGATGGCCGAAGTCCGCCAGCAGATGGGCGACCGGCCGGTGTATCTCAGCTTTGATATCGACAGCCTCGATCCTATCTGGGCCCCGGGAACCGGGACGCCGGAAGTCGGCGGCCTGACCTCCATTCAGGCGCTGGAGATCGTCCGCGGCTGCCGCGGCCTGAACCTGATTGGCGCCGATCTGGTTGAAGTCTCGCCCCCCTATGACGTGAGCGGTAATACCTCCCAGCTGGCGGCCAACCTGCTGTACGAGATGCTCTGCGTCCTGCCCGGCGTGAAGTACGCCTGAGGAAGCCGCCATGGAGCTGAAATGCTTTCGCACCCTCTGGGGAGTGACGACCCCCTGGCCGCAAACGCTGGATGAACTGCAGCGCGTCGGCTGCTGCGGTATCGAAGCCCGCGTCCCGTTAACGGCGGAGGAGCGGCGGCAGCTCGCCGACCGCCTGCAGGCGTCGGGGCTGGAGTATATCGCCATTCTCTTCAGCGGCGGCGGGGTGCTCCCCGCTCAGCATGAAACGCCGGAGCAGCATCTGGCGCGCCTGCGGATCCGCTTCGCCGAGGCCAGCGGCCTCAACCCGCGCTTTGTCAATCTGCTGGCGGGCAACGATCGCTGGCCGCTGGCGCAGCAGGTCGATTTTCTCGGCAAGGCGCACGAGCTGGCCGCCGGGTTTGGGTTGACCTGCAGCTTTGAAACCCATCGCGCCACCTCGCTGTACAGCCCGTGGCTCACCCTGGAGATCATTCAGCAGCTCCCCCAGCTGCGCTTTACCGCCGACATCAGCCACTGGGTGGTGGTCAGCGAGCGCCTGCTGGATGACCCCTGCGATGACTTCAGCGCCTTTATCGACCGCGTGCATCACGTGCAGGCCCGGGTGGGCTACGACCAGGGGCCGCAGGTGCCGCACCCGGCGGCGCCGGAGTATCAGCCGGCGCTGGCCTTTGCCGAGCGCTTCTGGGAGCAAATCTGGCATTCGCAGCGCCGGCGCGGCTACCCGCAGACCACCCTGACGCCGGAGTTTGGCGCCGACGGCTATCTGCACCATCTGCCGTTCACCAACGTTCCGGTGGCCGACCTCTGGTCGCTCAACGCCTGGATGGCCGCGCGCCAGCAGGCCCACTTTCAGCAGTTTTTAACGCTCACTGAACAGGAACCGCAGCCATGACCGCCGTGAAGCACGCTTTTACTGAACTCCCGACCATCGATATCCGCGATCTGGCCGGCGACGATCTCGCCAGGCGCCAGGCGGTGGCCGACGCCATCGGCCGCGCGGCGCGCGAGGTGGGCTTTTTCTACATCACCGGCCACGGCATCGACCCGGCGCTGATCGCCGGCGTCCGCGAGGCGGCGAAGCAGATCTTCGCCCTGCCGATGGCGGAGAAGATGAACTATTACATCGGCCGCTCCAAAAGCCATAAGGGCTACGTCCCGGAAGGAGAAGAGATCTACGGCGCCGGCAAGCCGGACCATAAAGAGGCCTTCGATATTGGCTTCCAGGCGGCGGACGACCATCCGCTGGTGCTCGCCGGTACGCCGCTGATCGGCGCCAACGAGTGGCCCGACCTGCCGGATTTCCGCGCGCGGGTGCTGGCCTACTACGACGCGGTCTTCGCCCTCGGCCACCGCCTGTTCGACGCTTTCGCCCTCGCGCTCGGTCTGCCGGAAGGGTATTTCAAACCGATGGTGACCTGCCCGCCGGCCAAGCTGCGGCTCATCCATTACCCGTTCGACGCCAGCGTCGAAGATGTTCCCGGAATTGGTGCACACACCGACTATGAGTGCTTCACCCTGCTGCTCGCCGACCAGCCCGGGCTTGAAGTCCTCAATGAAGAAAGCGTGTGGATCGACGCGCCTCCCGTCACGAACGCCGCCGGAGAAGAGGCGTTCGTGATCAATATCGGCGACATGCTGGAAGTGCTCAGCGCTGGCACATTTGTTGCTACAGCCCACCGGGTGCGCAAAGTGCCGCAGGAGCGGTACTCCTTCCCGCTGTTTTTCGCCTGCGATTACCACACGCTGATCCGCCCGCTGCCGACCTTTCTCGCCGCCGGCGAAGCCAGCGAATATCAGGAGCTGAGCATCGGCGAGCATATGTGGAGCCAGGCGCTGCAAACCTATCGCTACCTGCGCGAGAAGGTCAATCGCGGCGAGCTCCAGCTGCCAGCGCGCGCGCGCGGCACCCATACCTTTGGCCATCTGAAAAAACAGGCACAGCAAAAAAAACCCTAACCACCCGTGAGGATCCATGATGACTAGCACCCTGAAAAAAATCTCGCGCCGCGTCGCGCTTACCCTCGCCGTCAGCGCCTGTTTCTCCTCTGTCACCCAGGCGGCGGAACTGCTGACCGAGGGCGTCTTTAAGGTGGGGATGGAGGTCACCTACCCGCCGTTTGAGTCCTATGACAGCAATAACAACATCGTCGGTCTCGACCCGGAGTTCGCGACGCTGATTGCCGAGCATCTGCAGGCCAAACCGCAGCTGATCGACACCAAGTTCACCAGCCTGATCCTCGGCATCGGCAAGAAATATGATGCGGTGATCTCCGGGATGTACGTGACGCCGGAGCGCCAGAAACAGGCCGACGCCATCCCTTACGCCCTCTCCGGCGCGTCGATCATCGCCCTCAAGGGCGGCGCGGCGCAGCCGAAAACCGAAGATGAGCTGTGCGGCGTGAAGGTCGGCCTGCAGGCAGGCACCACCTGGGTGACCAGCCTGAAAAAACACTCCGATGAGTGGTGCCTGAAAAACGGCAAACCGGCCATCACTATTCAGGAGTTCCCGACGGCGCCGGAAGCCTCCCAGGCGCTGCTGTCGAAGAACATCGACGCCCAGCTTGAGATAGCCCCGGCGGCGCAGATTATCGTCGATAAGAGCCGCGGTCGCCTGGGGATAAGCTCGACGCGCCTCGTCTACCCGCTGCCGTTGGGGATCTATGTCGCCAAAGGCAACACCGAGCTGGCGGAGGCGATCAAGGCCACCCTCGCCACGCTCAAAGCCAACGGCAAATATGCCGCGCTGATCAAAAAATACAACTTAGAAAGCATCGATTAAGACAATAAGCACTGCGCAACAGGAGTCAGTATGGCGTTCGATTGGGGATACTTTTTTTCATTATTTAGCATTGGGGCATTCTGGCAGGCGTGCGTGACGGTTATCGTAATCAGCACCTTGTCCTGGGGGATCGGCCTGGTGGTCGGTTTTCTGCTAGCCTGCGCGAAGCTCTCGGCGCCGCGCTGGATCAAGATCCCCGTCGAACTCTATATCTGGTTTTTCCGCAGCGTGCCGCTGATGGTGCTGCTGGTGTTTGTCTACAACCTGCCGCAGCTGTTTCCGCTGACCCAGCCGCTGCTCGGGGTGCCCTTTATCGCCGGGCTGGTGTCGATGACCGTCACCGAAGCGGCCTATATGGCGGAGATCCACCGCGGCGGGCTGTTGTCGGTGGCCAAAGGGCAAAGCGAGGCGGGCCATGCGCTGAGCTTCAGCTTTATCGGCATCCAGCGGCTGATTGTTATTCCTCAGGCGTTTCGCATCTCGTTGCCGACGCTGATCAATGAATACATCACCATCATTAAGCTGAGCTCGATTTTATCGGTGGTCTCCTTACCCGAGCTGCTGCTCACCGGCCAGCGCTTGTATGCGCAAAATTTCCTCGTGATGGAGACGCTGCTGGCGGTGGCGGTGTACTACGTCATGGTGGTTACCGTCTTCACCTGGCTGTTCCGGGCGCTGGAGAATAGCCTCGATATTCAGCGCAAGCGTCCGCAAACGCTCAGCGAGGCGGAATGCCAGGCGCTGCGCCAGAGCCTGCCGGCGATGACGGAAGCGATCAACACCCCGGCCGTCAACGGCGCGCCGCCGGCGCTGGATCTGCGGGGCATCCGCAAATCCTGGGGCCAGCATGAGGTGCTGAAAGGCATCGACCTGCAGGTAGATAACGGGGAGGTGATCAGCATCATCGGCCCGTCCGGCTCCGGTAAAACAACCCTGATCCGCACCATCAACGCCCTCGAAAGCATTGATGGCGGGGAGATCATTCTCTACGGCGAGGACTATCTGAAAGGCGGAGCCATCGTCGATAAGCGCCAGATGCGCGCCGGGGTGCGGCGCATCGGCATGGTCTTCCAGAGCTTCAACCTGTTCCCCCACCGCACGGTGCTCGACAACGTGATGCTGGCCCCGCGCTACCACCAGCTGCTGGATCAGCCGGTCGCCCGCGAGCAGGCCCTGGCGCTGCTCGACCGCGTCGGTCTGCTGGCCCATGCCCACAAGTACCCCGGACAGCTCTCCGGCGGCCAGCAGCAGCGCGTGGCGATCGCCCGGGCGCTGGCGCTGAAGCCGGACATCATGCTGTTTGACGAACCGACCTCGGCGCTGGATCCCGAGCTGGTGGGCGAGGTGCTGAAGGTTATTCAGTCGCTGGCCCGCGAAGGTATGACCATGCTGATTGTCACCCACGAGATGGACTTCGCCCTGTCGATTTCCGACCGCGTGGTGCTTATGGAGAACGGCGTGGTGCAGGCCGACATCGCCCCGCAGGTGATCCGCAGCCCGCTGGAGGCCCCTTCTCTGCAACGAATCCGTGAATTTATGGGAGTGCACTAAATGGCAACTGAGCAACACCTGCGCCAGCAGCTGGCCGCCGCCTACCGTCTGGCGGCGCTGTTCGGCTGGGAGGATACCCTCTACACCCACTTCTCCGTGCGCCTGCCCGGCGACGGCGAGCCGCGCTTTTTAATTAATCCCTTCGGCATGATGTTTGATGAGGTCACCGCCAGCAATCTGATCGTAGTGGATATGCAGGGCAAGGTCGTAGAGGGCGAGGCGCCGGCTAACTCGGCGGGCTTCACCATCCACAGCGCGGTGCATATGGCCCGGGAAGACGCCCACTGCGTGATCCACACTCACACCCTGCCGGGGATGGCGGTGGCCGCCTGCGAGGACGGCCTGCTGCAGCTCAACCAAATCAGCACCGAGTTTTACCAGCGCGTCGGCTACCACCCCTATGAAGGGGTGGCCTTTGACCTCGACGAACGGGCGCGCATTCAGCGCTCGCTGGGGAATAATATCGCCATGATCCTGCAGAGCCACGGCCTGCTGTCGGTGGGCCGTACCGTGGCTGACGCCTTTTACATCATGTTCTACCTCAATCGTGCCTGCGAGATCCAGATGGCCGCCGCCCAGCTGGCGGCCCTCAGCCCGATCCACACCATCGCCCCGCACCTCAGCCAGCACGCCTGCGAGCAGCTGATGGGCGTGGAGCATGAACGTCAACAGGTCTGGCAGGCGTGGTTGCGCCGTCTTGACCGTCTCGATACTTCTTACAAAGACTAACGCCTATGTCCGATATCACTATCGTGGTGGATTGTAACGACGCGGATTTTGCCCGCGATATCTGCACCGCCCTGCAGCAGTTTCCCGACGTCACCGCGCTCCTGCCCCATCACCAGACGGCGCGCGACGCGCAGTACGCCAGCTGCTGGTTCCCTAGCCCGCAGCTGTTGACCCGCTCGCCAGGGCTGAAGCTGATCCAGGCCGCGTCCGCCGGGGTCGATCATCTGCCGCCCGCGCTGTTCGCCAGCGATATCCCGCTGTGCCGGGTGATCGATGAGGACTTTCGTCACGGCATGTTCGAATATGCCCTGTGGGGCGTGCTGTGGTTCCAGCGTTATTTTGACCGGGCGCGGGCCCACCAGCGGACCCAAACCTGGAAGCTCTATCCCCAGCGCGCCGCCGCCGATTTCCATATCGGCATTATGGGCCTCGGCGAAATTGGCGGCTATATCGCCGACCAGCTGGCCCGCCTTGGCTATCGGGTCTCCGGCTGGTCGCGCAGTGAAAAGCAGCTGGCTGGCGTCACCTGCTACCGCGGCGAGGAGGCGCTCGACAGCTTCCTCGGGTCGCTTGACGGGCTGATTAACCTCCTGCCGCTCACCGCGCAGACCCGAGGTATTCTCGCCGCGCCGCTCTTCAGCCGGCTTCCCGCCGGGGCGGTGTTAATCAACTGCGGGCGTGGAGAGCATATGGTCAATGAGGATGTGCTGGCGGCGCTGGAGAGCGGCCAGCTCGCCGGAGCGGTGCTCGACGTCTTCCCGCAGGAGCCATTGCCGGCGGACGATCCGCTGTGGCGCCATCCGCAGGTGGTGATCACCCCGCATATGGCCTCTGCGGCCCCCGCCGAGGTGATCGCCCGTCAGCTGCTGGAGAACATTCAGCGCCAGCGTCGCGGGCTACCGCTCAAAAACCTGGTCAATAAGCACGCCGGTTACTGATCCCCACCGATACCGCAGCTGCTACGCTTAATGGGAGATCCACAACCAGAAGGCAGGAACATGAAGATTGATTTATCGGGGAAAGTCGCGCTGGTCACCGCCTCCACGGCGGGTATTGGCTTTGCTATCGCCAAAGGCCTGGCGGAGAGCGGCGCAGAGATCATCCTTAACGGGCGCAGCGAGCAGAGTGTGAACGCCGCGATCGCCCGCTTGCAAAATGAGGTGCCGGGGGCGAAAGCGCGCCGCGCCGTCGCCGACCTCAGCGGCGCCGACGGCGCGGCACAGCTGCTGCAGGCCGTGACCGGCGTCGATATTCTGGTCAATAACGCCGGGATCTACGGCCCGCAGGATTTTTACGCCACCGATGACGCGACCTGGGAAAACTACTGGCAGACCAACGTCATGTCCGGCGTGCGCCTGTCGCGGGGGCTGCTGCCGGCGATGGTCAGTAAAGGCTGGGGGCGGGTGGTGTTTATCTCCTCGGAATCGGCGCGCAATATCCCGGCGGATATGATCCACTATGGCGTCACCAAGACCGCCCAGCTGTCGCTGGCCCGCGGCCTGGCGAAATATGTCGCCGGCAGCGGAGTGACCGTTAACAGCGTTCTGCCGGGGCCGACGATTTCCGACGGCTTTGCCGAAATGCTGAAAGACGAAGTGGCGAAAACCGGCCAGTCGCTGGAGGAACTGGCGAAAGCGTTTGTCATGACCCATCGTCCGAGTTCGGTGATCCAGCGGGCGGCCTCGGTGGAAGAGGTCGCCAATATGGTGGTATACGTCTGCTCGCCGCAGGCGTCGGCCACCTCCGGCGCCGCGCTGCGCGTTGACGGCGGCGTGGTGGATGATATTCTCTGACGTCCTCTCATTCAGGGGAGTCCCCCTCCCCTGTCGTCTTTCCCGGCGCTAAAAAGCGCAAAACGTTAAAAAACAGCCGCAAAGTCGCACAAAGTGAACAGGAACATGTATTCCCAAAACTTATGATATTTGTTTTAAATATAAGTTGTGGTGTTAATGTCTCTGTTACGAAGCTTGCTTTTCTTTCTCGGCGCGGCGGTCGCGGCCGCCATCGCGGTACTCTGCCTGTGGGTGGATATTCGGGTATTTGGCAACGACATCCCGGAGGTGTCGCTCACCGAAGTGGTTCAGGAGAGCGTGCTGGCCGTCATCGTGCTGGTTCATCTTCTGCTGGCGCGCAAATATGCCCACCTGCGCTATAGCAATATCCTCATCGGTGGCTTCTTCCTCGCCATGCTGATCCGCGAACTGGATGGCCTGTTTGATTTACTCTCCCATGGCAGCTGGGTGTGGTTTGCCCTGCTGGCTACCGCAGGGTCCCTGCTGATGCCGCTGCGACATTTGCGCCAGACCCTGTCGCAGCTGGCGGATTATACCCGCACCCCGTATTACGGGATGATGATCAGCGGCCTGCTGGCGATTCTGGTCTTCTCGCGGCTGTTCGGTATGCACGGCCTGTGGTACGCCGTGCTGGATGAGAACTACGCACGGGTGGTGAAAAATACGGTGGAGGAAGGCAGCGAGTCGTTTGGCTATATGCTGTGCCTGACCGCCACCCTCGGCTACGCCTGCTACTTCCGCGGCCTGGTGCGACAGACGCTGTCGCCGCAGCGCTAACCGCGGCCGACAACCACCGCCGGACGCGCCCGTCGGCGGTGGGGCGCCTCAGCGCTTAACCGCGAATTTTCCACTTCCGTTTGAGAACCTCTTTATCTTGGCTATCCAGCCACTGGTTCACTTTCTCCAGCAGCGCCGGATTATCTTTACTCATCATATACACCTTGTCGCTGGCGGTGCCGGCGAACGGCGTCTCGTTGGCGACGCAGAACACGCCGGGCTCTTTGCTCTGGTAATAGTCGCCTTCGATCAGATCGGTCACCATCATATCGGCCGTTTTCTGCCGCAGCGCCTCCAGGTTATCGACGTTGTTCTTCACGCGAATGATCTGCGCCTGCTTAATATGCTCATCGACAAAGCTCTGGTTGGTGCCGCCAGGGTTGACGACCACCTTCACCTCCGGACGGTCTATCTTCGCCAGCGATCCAAGTCGGGGGGCGGCCTGACAGTTGGCTAAGGCGATTTTACCGTTCGCCACCACCGGGTGGCTGAGGGCGAACTCCTTCGCCCGCGCCGGGGTCTGCGTCACGCCGCCCATCGCAATATCAAACTTGTCCGCCTGCAGATCGGCGGCGAGCGCCGGCCAGCTGGTGTAGACGAAGCTCACCTTCAGCCCCAGCGTGCGCCCGAGATCGCGGGCCATGTCCACGTCATAGCCCTGCAGCTCGCCGGCGGCATTGCGAAACGCCAGCGGGGCGTAGTCGCCCGGCACGCCGACCTTCAGTTCACCGCTGCGCTCGATGGTTTGCATATCGCGCGCCTGGGCGCCGCAGGTCATTATCGCCAGCGTCAGCGCCAGCCCCACCGTCAGTTTCATCTCGCCATCCTTTTTGTTATCGGGTTTTCGCGCCGGGGTGGCCGGCCGCTTCTCAGTCAACATCATCCGCAGCGCGTAACAGGGAATTCATCCTATTTTTAAACATCGGGACATACAACCCGACGATCGGGTTGCCGATCGCAAATCTGACAACGAAACAGGGCTATCGCCCGGTGAATGATTTCTCATCCGCCGGGCGTAGCTTTACGCCAGCGATCGTATTTTCCAGACTGAAACCGTACCGAATTAAGCACAAAAAATAGCAGCAAGAGAGAAGCAACCAATTGAATAAATTAATAATTTATTTAAATGCACGATATTTCGCGTTCAGACACCGATAACTACCGTCTTATTTACTCCAGCATTCCTCCACAGTACTATCCCGGAAAACGCAGGTAATAAATAACAAGCATATATTAATTCCAGGCGACAATATATTTGCCAAATAAATGAATTAATAAAAAACATGCCCGATTAAAGTCATTTTGTGCCATATCTGACCCGCAAAATAATGACCCTGGCGCCAGGTTTACCGGCACGACAGGAGGAATGAACATGAAAATAACCACCCTGGGTCTGGCGATGCTCTTCGTCGGACTGGCCGCCGGCCCGGTTTACGCGGCCGACGGCACGCTAAATTTCATCGGCAGGGTCGTGAACGGCGCCTGCAAACTCGAAGGGGCGGGCAATAACGGGGTCATCGACATCAGCATGGGCGATATTCCGCTGTCGAGACTGAAAAACAGCCAGTCGGGTACCGGGCCAGCGGTCGGCGTCGATATTCGCGTCAAAGATTGCGAGAAAGGCACCTACTACATTGTGGTGGATGGCCCCTCTCCCACCGCCACGCCTGAAAATCATGTGTTGGCCCTCAACGATAGCGGTAAGCCGGCCGGCAGCGTGGGTATTCTGCTCACCGACCGTACGGGGACGCCAATCGGCCTCGATGCACACCTCGATCCACAGCACGATCCCCGCATTGAGATCCCGGTGGACGGCGGCTCCGGCACCTTCAGTCTGAAAGCCTTCTATTACACCTGGGATAAAGCCCACGTACTCCCCGGCGACGGCAACGCAACGGCCCGGTTTACCATTATGCAGGAATAGCTTCCCGGTCAGGGATGAGACGTAAAGGGAGCGAAGATGAAAATACAGCTGGCTGTGCTGTTGAGCGCCATGACCTTTCAGGCCTGCGCCGGGATCACCATCGATGCCACGCGGGTGGTCTACTCAGGAAAAGACAAAGCCGCCACCCTGAATATTCATAACCGCAGCCGCACACCTTATAAAGTGCAGATCTGGCTGGACGCCGGGCTAAACAGGTCGCGCGTCGGCCTGCCGATGGTGGCGACCCCGCCGCTGGTCTATTTATCCCCCCAGCAAACCGCCCAGCTGCGCTTTATCTATCTCGGCGGCGGGCTCCCCGCCGATCGGGAAAGCCTGTACTGGGTCAATATTCAGGAGAATCCGCCGCCGTCAGACGGTAACCATACGCTGCAGTTTATCGTCCGCACCCGCCTGAAGCTCTTTTATCGTCCTCCCGCCATCGCCACCACCCTCGCCAGAGAGGTGCGAAAGCTGCAGTGGCAGCAGAGCGGCAATAACCTGCGCTTAACTAACTCAGGCCCACTGCATATCACCCTGGTCAACGGGGCGCTGATCGATAATAAAGGCCACATTTCGCCGATGAGAAACGTGATGCTCCGGCCGTACAGCAGCTATACCGTGTCAACGACCGACAGCGCTCGCCTGTACAAGCTGAACTATATCGACGATGACGGCGCGGTGGTGGCGATCCCCCTTCAGGCGGCCTATGCTCCGGCCCCACGCTAGTTATACTCGAGGGCGAAGGTCACCATGCTGTCGGCTGTGCCCGCCGTCACCGTGGCGTCAGTTTGCACATACTGGGCGTTAAAATTGATGGCCTCAGCCGTGCCGGCGTTACTGCCGGTTACCCTTTTCAGGATCGGCAAGTTGCTGGCCTCATTGATTTTAACGCTGGTGCCATCGGACACTGCCGCGCCGGGGTTATTGCCGTAGGTCAGCTTCACGCCGACGCCGCTGGCGCTGTTGCTGGCCTTGCTTAGCGCCAGGGTATCACTCTCCACGCTGACGCCGAAAAAGCCGATGCGCACATCGGTCGGCGTCGGACAGAACACCGGGATCGAAAAGCGCTTCGCCTGGCCGCCGGTGCTCCCTTTACCGTGAAACTCCGCCCGGTTTACCGTGCCCAGACTGACCTGGATCGTTGAGGTCGCCACCTGGCAGCTGCCGCTGCTGCCAATGTCCACGTTCAGGGCGGCGATATCAATGCTGACCGGCGCGCTGGCGACAAAGCCGGCGTTTCCGTTGGCCTGCTGTTCAATGGTCACCTCCCCTACCTGCGGCAGCGGCGACGAGTTGGTATGCGTCCCGTCCGCCAGCTGTACCGTACCGGTCTTATAGAAGGTTACCGCGATCCTGACCGTCGTCTGCTGCTGCGTCATGAGCGCCGGGAGCATCGTGCTGTCGCAGACCACCACCGACTCGCCGCCAGCGGAGTGGCTGCCGTCGATAGCGCGCATCGGGCCGCCGGCGCACTGGAAGCTAAGCGAGTAGCCGATGCCATTGATGGCGCTGGGGTAGACGTGCTGTCCGTTAATCACCACCGGCGAGCCGCCGGTTTTCAGCTGCTTATAGACAATGCGTTTGGCGCTCGCCGTCGGCAGCTGCAGGTCGCAGGAAAAGGGGATCCCGCTGCCGTTATCCGCCATCGCGCTGGTCATCTGGGTATTGACCGGCAGCGTGGGCAAATACTTGATATTGGGAATATTGACGGTGGTCTGGCCGATATTCGCGCGGCAGTTTTCAGCCCGCGCGCCGGGAAGATAGCCGCTCAGCGCCAGCAAAAAGAGAAAAGGAAGTAGACGAAAAACAGATTTCATAGCCGCCTCAGCGTGACTGGCACAGCCCGGAGACGGTTTTCACCGTATTCAGACTCTGCTGTGGGTTATCCGCAAGATGAAAATGCATCGTGCAACTCTGCGACTGGTTATTGACGACCCAGCTCACCGCCAGGGTTCCCTCCTGCGGCACGCCGCTGAGGTACACCTGACCGCCGTCGGCTACCATGCCGCCCGGCGCATTGCCGCCCTCCTCCGTCCCGACCAACCGTGCGCTGGCGCCAAAGGGTAACGGCCCCTGCGCATTGCGCAGGGTAAATAGCACCCGGTTGCCTATGCGGGTCCGGTAGTTGGCCATCACCACCGCGCCGCCGCCGGGGATCACCGTCTGACCCTGCTGGTCGACGTCGGTATCATCCGCCATCGACTCTGTGTCGAGGGTAATGACATTTTTCCGGTAGGTGGTCAGAGACGGCACCACGGCATAGCCACGCCAGTCGGTGTGCACATTGTTGCCGTTTTGCACCGCCACGCCGGCAGCCCCCGGCGCGCGGACGATGGCGAAGCTCTCGCCCACCGTCTGACCGAAGGTCACGCCGTGCGGATGCGCGACCACCGAGCCGGCGCCTCCCCAGGTCAGCTGATTACTGGCGGCGTCATGGCGATAGCCAAGCTGCGCGTTGCCGAAGCCGCCGTGGTAGTCCAGGGCGACGCTGCTGTTGGTGCCCCGCCCCTGGTTGCCGTAGCCCTGCTGAACCGAGTAGAACAGATTCGGCCGCGTCGGCACCGCGCCATACAGCGACACCTGCTGCGAGGTATAGCCATTGCTGTCCGAGGTGGTGTTGTAGCTCACCGCGCTGTCGGACAGCGGACCGCCCAGCGGAATATTGATATTGAATGACCAGGAACGGTCATTTTTTTGCTGGCCGCTGGCGCGGGTGTAGTAATAGCCCACGCCCCAGGAGATCCCTTTCCAGGCGCTGTAGAACCCGAGATGCACCGTCTCATCCCGACTCTGCCGGTGCCAGTATTCCTGCGACCAGGCGGAAACCGCCAGACTGCCCAGACCGCCGAGGCGTTGTGACACCGACACTTCCTCCCGGCGGCGCCGGTTGTCCACCTGCCCCTGCGCGCTTTCGAGGGCGCTGGCTTCGGCAAAATCGTAATAGCCGCTGGAGGAGTAGCGATAGCTGGCGAGGCTGAACGTGGTGCCCGAGCTGACGAAATCTTTCTGATACTGAGCGCGCAGCGAATGGCCCGCATAGCGCTTGCCCGACGGCGTACGGGTGACGGCCTGGGTGACGTCGCCTCCCAGCGAACCGAACTCGCCAAAGCCGCGGCCCAGGCCCAGCGCCCACGACTGATAATCCTGGGCCAGCTGCGTGCCGCCGTAGAGGGTAAATCCCGCCGACAGACCATAGAACAGGGTGCCCTGCAGGAATTCCGGCGAGCGCACCGAATCCGCCCCGGAGTGGTAGCGACCGGCGCTGAGGCTGAATTTGCCGCGCCCTTCGCGCAGCATGTACGGCACGGCGGAATAGGGCTGGGTAAAGGTGCGCACCGAACCATTGCTCTCGGTCACCTTCACCTCCAGATCGCCGCTCTGCGAGGTGGGATAAAGATCGCTGATGGCGAACGCCCCCGGCGACACGAAGGTTTCGTAGATCACATACCCGTGCTGGGAGACGGTCACTTTGGCATTGCTGTGCGCCACGCCGCGGATGGTAGGGGCAAAGCCGCGCTGGCTGTCCGGGAGCATCTCATCGTCAGACATCAGCTGGACGCCGCGAAACGGGATGCTGTCAAACACATCGCCGGTGGTGTAAGTATCGCCGATCCGCAGCAGACTCTTCAGCGAGCGGACGTCGCGCTGCAGCCAGGTGCTCTGTGAATCCCAGTGCCGGCGCTGCTGGTCGTACTGCATTGAGGAGATATTGCGCAGCCGCCAGGCGCCCAGGTTCACGCCGCTGCGTAAATTGAGATAGTTTGAGCGGCTGCTCTCCCCTTCATCGGCATTCTTTATCTGCGCGCCGGAAAAATAGTAATCGACAAACGCGGCCGGCACGCCATCGTCCCAGCGCGAGGGATCGACATAACCGCGGCTTTGCACGTTCATCGCCGCCTGAGGAATGCTCAGCGTCAGGCGCTGGTTAGCGAAGGTGAAGCGGCTGCTGGCGTCGGGAATAAACTTCTCGATCCGGGTGAAGGTCTCACCCTCATGCAGCGTTTGAAAAGCCGGAAACGCGCTGACGTTGACCCCATAATCCGCCAGCTGCCCGGGCGTCAGCACCGGCTGCAGCTGCCCGCCATCGTCAACAAAGGTGATATCGGCCTGGCCCAGCTCCTGGTCGTTAACCACCACGGTGACAGGATAAGTGCCCGGCTGCTGCCCGCCGGGTTTGGCGAAGTAGTGCAGATCGGAGGTTTGCTGCTGCGGGTCGGCAAACTCCAGCGCCGCCGGATCAAAATAGTCGTCGGCCAGCGCCCGGCTCAGCGGGCTGAGACAGCACATCATCGTCGGCAGCGTCGCCAGCGCCAGCGCCCGTCCGGCGGTGACGGGCAACGCGGCATACTCCCGCACCCTGGCTGTTGTTATTCTTTTCATGCTGGCGCCGTCCGGTAAGCTCATCACAAAGGGGAATTACTGCTGGGCGTAATCGCTGACGCCGCCGTAGTCGTTAATCGCCCGCCATTTGACGGTGCCGTGCCCGCTCACCGGCCACGTTTTCTCGCCAAAGGGGGCCACCATGCCAGGCTCGTCGATTGCCTTCCCGCCCACTTCGACGGCGTAAAAAGAGACAAAATAGGGAGTGGGGTTTGCCACCGTCAGATGGCCGCCAGACTGGCTAAACTTCAGCTGCTGCCAGGCTTTAGCCGGGTCGCCCGCCAGGCCGTTGGGGCGATAAAAGATTTTGAATTTCGACTTAATATTGACCTGCAGCTTGTTCACCTCGCCCTTGGGCGTCGGGGCGATACTTTTGACGTTCAGCCAGTAGACCGATTCACGGTCGCTGGGCAGCGAGACGCCAATAAAGTTAATGCGCAGGACGTTATTTTGCTCCGGATCGAGACGGAATAAGGGCGGCGTAACAATAAAGGGCACCTTGGCCTTATCGTTTTCCGCGTAATTTTCCACCCACGACTGCACCAGATAGGGCGTATGGGTATCGGCATTAGTGACTGAAATAGCGGCTTCACGCTTCCCTTCCTGATAAATCACACGGGTTCCACCCATGACAATACCGGCCTGCGCTGCCGTGGAGCACAGCAGAAAGGCCGCAACGGCAATTATTTTCTTCATCATGACTTACCATCAGGTAAAGGTTGAACAAACAGTAAAATAAAGCAGGGAATATCAGAGCCAGTACCCGTCGGGATAATTAGCAAAAACAACTATACCGTCACGAATATATTTCGTGACTTTATGACAATTATCACTTTAGCTATCTGCAATTAATCAGGACGCAGTGGACTGACTCTGAATAGCGCGCAATATGATTAGTTATAAATCATATTGAAATTAGCCGTACCGTTGGCATCGCCTGCCGTCACCGCACCGGTGGAGATATAGTCGGCGAAAAACTCGAGGTCGGCAGTGCCGGTGCCGGCAGTCGCGCCCGCAACGACATTTTTGGCTTTCGACACTTTGCCGAGGCTGACCGCCGTAGACTTGTCATCTTCATACAGCTTGATCGCCACGCCAGCGGCGCCGCCGGTGGTAGCCAACAGCGTGTTATCGGACTGATCGCGCGCGCCGTCAAACAGCACCGCGACATTTGTCACGCTGGCAGGGCAATCTTTTACTTTGATATGGAAAGGCGTTTTGGTGGTTTCAAAACCTGTGCTGGTAAAATAGGTGCTGGCCCATTTGCCCAGATCCACCGTCTGGCTGGTGGATGCGCTGTCGATATTGCAGGAGCTGTCGGTGATTGATCCATTGAAGATAACCTGTCCGCCGGTACCCTGGGTACCCGCCTTGGTGCCAGGGTTAACGTTAATGGTTGGCGTAGTAACAGAAATTGCAGCGCCAGAAACCAGCGCTCCCATGAGAATTGCCATAATACGAAGTTGCGTTTTCATTATTTATCTCATCGTTAACGAATATATTTTCCCGTCATCGGCAATAGCCCCATGGCTATCGCGAAACGGCTCGTCCGTTCCTCCCTGTAAATGTTCATTACGTTCCTTCCGCAGGATAATCGGCACACGTCCTTTGACTCCGCTTTATTTCGCCGAAAGGTGGCCATGAATAACAAGCAGAAGAAAAAGAGTTATTTTGATGTGCAAAATAAATATATTACCCGATGTAAAAAAAGGCAACCTGATGAAATGTTACATACAGGTTAATGACTATACTCGCCATAAAGTTATTTTTTGAAATGGCATTTCGATGTTAATTTACATATCTATACAAAAGAAAATTAAATACTTCTCAACAACAACACGTCAATTTTATTAACAAATTTAAAGGTAATTGCTCAAAAAAGCGTCTTGTTTTATTGTGCTCAAACCCGTTGCCACGAAAAAATTAGGAATTTTCCTGGTATTAATCTTCATCATTTCTACACAAATTAGGGCAAAGCGCTCCTGAGCTGCGCTGTAATTTCTTGTTCTGGAAGTGTTTTTGTTTTCAAATGAAAGCCATTACTTCATTAACCCAAATGTATTGCCGTTATCCGCCACCGTAACCGCTCCCTTTCACCGGGTTATTTTGACGCAAAAAAAATCCGCAACCCGAACGGATTGCGGACTGAGGATCAATCAGTAATGAGATGGGCTTCAGAACAGGCCCAGCGGCGCGGTGCCGTAGCTCACCAGCAGGTTTTTGGTTTGCTGATAGGCATCCAGCGCCATCTTATGCGTTTCCCGCCCGACGCCGGACTGTTTATAGCCGCCGAACGCCGCATGAGCCGGGTAGACATGATAACAGTTGGTCCATACGCGACCGGCCTGAATACCGCGCCCCATGCGATAGGCGAGATTGGTATCGCGCGTCCACACCCCAGCGCCGAGGCCAAACTGGGTCTCATTGGCGATAGCCAGCGCTTCCGCTTCGTCCTTAAAGGTGGTCACCCCGATCACCGGCCCAAAGATCTCCTCCTGGAAGGAGCGCATATCGTTGCGACCTTTAATCAGCGTGGGCTGAATATAAAAACCATTATCCAGCGCCGGCGCGATCGCCGCCCGCTCGCCGCCGGTGAGGATTTGTCCGCCCTCTTCCCGGGCAATCTGAATATAGGAGAGGATCTTGTCGAACTGCTGGCGGGAAGCCTGGGCGCCGATCATGGTGTCGGTATCTAACGGATCGCCGCGACGGATCTGCGCCACCTTCTCCATGACCCGCGCCATAAAGGGCTCATAGATAGATTCATGGATCAGCGCCCGCGACGGGCAAGTACAGACCTCACCCTGGTTGAAGAAACCGAGCACCAGCCCCTCCACCGCCTTCTCAATAAACTCCTCTTCACCCTCCATCACGTCGGCGAAGTAAATATTGGGCGATTTACCCCCCAGCTCGACGGTGCAGGGGATAATATTCTCCGCCGCGCAGGCGAGAATATGTCGCCCGACCGGCGTGGAGCCGGTAAACGCCAGCTTGGCGATACGCTTGCTGGTGGCCAGCGCCTCGCCCGCCTCTTTGCCGAAGCCCTGCACCACGTTCAGCACCCCCGCCGGGAACAGATCGCCGATCAGCTCCAGCAGCAGGGTAATACTCAGCGGCGTCTGTTCCGCCGGCTTGAGCACCACGCAGTTACCCGCCGCCAGGGCCGGGGCCAGCTTCCACGCGGCCATCAGCAGCGGGAAGTTCCATGGGATAATCTGACCGACCACCCCCAGCGGTTCATGGAAATGGTAGGCCACCGTGGTTTCGTCAATTTCGGCAGTGCTTCCCTCCTGGGCGCGCAGGCAGCCGGCGAAGTAGCGAAAATGATCCACCGCCAGCGGCAGGTCGGCATTCAGCGTTTCGCGGATCGGTTTGCCGTTGTCCCAGCTCTCCGCCACCGCCAGATATTCCAGATGCTGTTCAATACGGTCGGCGACCTGCAGCAGCAGCCTGGAGCGCTGTTGCACTGAGGTTTTGCCCCACGCCGGCGCCGCACGGTGGGCGGCGTCGAGGGCGAAGTCAATGTCTCTGGCGTCCGACCGGGGAAACTGCGCAATGTTGCTGCCGTCTACCGGGGAGGTGTTCATAAAGAATTCACCGCTCAGCGGCTCGACAAATTTACCGTCAATAAAGTTGCCGTAAGCGGATTTCAATGAAACCAGGGCGCCGGGCTGGCCAGGGTGTGCATAACGCATCGCAAATCTCCTTCTGTAGGGTTGAGACGCAGCGGCATATTGATTTTTTAAACTTGCCGCCGAACGCTTCTCACTTTGCAGGGGTTATGCCAGTTTTTCATTTTCTCTAAATATCTTCATTTATTAACAGGTTGCATTCACTGACTGGGCAGATGGTCAGCCACTGTCGCACGGGTTTCCACTTATGTGTTGCAAATCGCAACACCAAATAAACCAAATGGCTACAATATTGCAACACAGCAACATCGACCCAGAGGTGCCCTGTGCCAGGCAATCCCTTTCTTCTCGCCCCAGAGGTTAACGCCAATCCCCTGCTGAGCGATTCATGGTCTCGCTGCCAGCGCTACGGCCTGGATCCCGCCACCGAGGATTTTCCCCGCCTCGACGCCGGCGAGCTGGCGGACCGGCTCGCCAGCCACCGCAGCCTGCAGCAGCTGGCGCAGCCGGTGGTGGAAGCCCTGTCGCGCCAGGTGGCGGACCTGCAGTCGGTGGTGATCCTCTCCGACCCCGGCGGTCTGGTGCTCCATACCGTCGGCGATACCCAGGCGATGCAGAAGGCTCAGCGCGTCGCGCTGGCGCCGGGCAATCTGTGGAGCGAAAGCGGACGCGGGACCAACGCCATCGGCACCGCGCTGGCGATTGACGACGGCTGCGAAATCGATGGGCGTCAGCACTTTCTCACCCGCAACCAGAATTTGTACTGTGCGGCGATGCCGCTCCAGCGGCCGGACGGAAGCATCGCCGGCGTGCTGGATATCTCCGGCCCGGCGGATTTTCCCCACCAGCACACCTTTGGCTGGGTGAAAGCGGCGGCAAAGCAGATTGAGTATCTGTGGGTGAAGCAGAGCCTGCATCCTGAGCAGTGGCTGATGAGCCTCCACCGGCAGGTGGACAAGCTCGACAGTGTGGAGGAACTGCTGCTGGTCTTTTCCGACAACGTCCTTACCGCCGGCAACCGGCTGGCGATGCGCGAGTTCGGCCTGAGCGCGGCGCAGTTTGGCCAGCTCACCTTTGCGTCGCTTTTTCCGACGCTGACGCAAACGGCGGTCAGCGTTCCCCTGCCCCTGACCACCCCGCAGGGCCGCTATCACTATCGCCTGCGCGAGCCCACCCGCCGCCGGGTGGCGATGAGCGCCCCGCCGGCCATGCAGCTCCCCTTCACCAGCCCGCGGGAAGGCGAAAAGCTGCTCCGGCTGCTTAACGCCGGCATCGCGCTCTGTATTGAGGGGGAAACCGGCAGCGGCAAAGAGTATGTCAGCCGCACGCTGCACCAGCACAGCCGCTGGCGCAGCGGTAAATTCGTCGCCATTAACTGCGCCGCCATCCCGGAATCGCTGATCGAGTCCGAGCTTTTCGGCTACCAGCCAGGGGCGTTTACCGGCGCCAGCAAAAACGGCTATATCGGCAAAATCCGCGAGGCCGAGGGCGGGGTGCTGTTTCTTGATGAGATCGGCGATATGCCGCTGGCGCTGCAGACCCGCCTTCTGCGAGTACTGCAGGAGAAAGAGGTCGCCCCGCTCGGCGCCAGCCGCAGCGTGCCGGTGAACTTCGCCCTGATCTGCGCCACGCACCGCAACCTGACCCAGCGGGTCAGCGCCGGCGAATTCCGCGAAGATCTGCTGTGGCGCCTGCGGGAGTACGCCCTGGCACTGCCTCCGCTACGCGAGTGGCCGGCGCTGGAAACCTTTATCGCCACCCTGTGGCGCGACCTGGGCGGCGCTTCGCGCCGGGTGACGCTGTCCACCGCGCTGCTGACCCACCTCAGCCAGCTGCCGTGGCCGGGAAACGTGCGCCAGCTGCAGAGCGTCCTGAAGGTGATGCTGGCTCTGGCCGATGAGGGCGACACGCTGACGCCCGATGCGCTGCCGGACGCATACCGCGCTGCGCCTGCGCCGCTGCCGCGCGGGGGGTTACAGGCCCATGACGAGCAGTTGATTGTCGATACCCTCGCCAGGGTCAACGGCAACGTCAGCCGGGCGGCGCAGATGCTGGGCATCGCCCGCAGCACGCTATACCGCCGCGCCGCCCGTGCCGGACGGCCACGCCGCTGAGGCGATGGCCTAAAGCGCGCCGGCCGCGGACGCTACGCCAGACCCAGCCCCGCCCGCAGGGCATCGATCGTCACCCGCGTTTTTTGCGGCAGCCACGGCCCTTCCGGCCACACCGCGTGGATGGCGAAACGCACACGGTCGCTGGGCGCCAGAACCTGCTGCAGCGTCCCGTCGGCGAGCGCCTGCGCCACCAGCCAGTCCGGCAGCCAGGCGATGCCCATTCCCTGCTGCGCCGCCGCGGCGATGGCGGCAAAGTCATCCTGCACCAGCCACGCCTCCGGGGTGAAGCGCACTTCGCCCTGCTGCGGGTCGTAAAGTTGCCATTTTTGCAGCTGACCGTTATGCAGATAGCCGAGGGTGCGGTGCTCGCTCAGCCCGGCGATGGTCTGCGGCGCCGGCTGGCGACGCAGGTACTCCGCCGCCGCGCACAGCACCATGCCATGCTCCCCCAGCGCCCGCGCCCGTAGCGACCCGGTATCGGCCAGGCTCCCGATACGCACCGCGAGATCAAACCCCTCTTCCAGCAGATTGACCTGCCGGTCGCTGTAGTGGAGCTCGAGCTTCAGCAATGGATAGCGCTGGCTCAGGCGGAACAGCAGCGGCGCCACGCAGCGCTGGCCAAACAGCACCGGCAGCGAAATGCGCAGCCGTCCCTGCACCTCGCCTTTGCCGCGCTGCAGCGCTTCTTCGGCCTCGCGAATGCGTCCCAGCGCCTCCCGACACTGGTGATAAAATTGCTCTCCCTCTTCCGTCAGCAGTTGCCTGCGGGTGGTGCGCTGGAATAACGCCACGCCGAGACGCGCTTCCAGCCGGGCAATGGTTTTTCCCACCGCCGAACGCGTCACGTGGAGGATCGTCGCCGCGCTGGCAAAGTTACCGCTCTCGACCACAGTGACAAACACGGGGATCGCATTCAGATCGTCGCGCACAGATTGGTTCCTTACGGGATACAATAGAGGAAAATAATGTCACTCCAGAGAGAAAAAAGACAGTGTTAGTCTCTGCTTCTATCCTTCACTTGAGGCACTCATCATGGCTAACGTTCTGGTATTAAAGTCCAGTATTAATGGCGAAACTTCCCTGACCAATCAGCTGATTAACGAATTTCTCGCGGCGCGCCAGGCGGCGGGCCGCCACGATCGGATCCGCGAACACGATCTCAGCGCTATGGCGCTGCCGACGCTGGATGGCGCGCTGTTTGCCGCCCTGCGCGGGGCGGCGGATCCGCGGCCGGCCATTCGCGCGGCGGTAGCGCTCTCCGACCAGTTTATCGCCGAGTTAAAAGCCAGCGACCTGCTGGTGATCGGCGCCCCGATGTATAACCTCAACGTCCCGACCGATCTGAAGAAATGGTTCGACCTCGTGGCGCGGGCGCGGGAAACCTTTCGCTACACCGACCGCTGGCCGCAGGGGCTGGTCGAGGGCGTCCGGGCGGTGGTCGTCAGCAGCCGCGGCGGTGTTCACCAGGGAGAAACCACCGACGCCGTCACCCCCTATCTGCACGCGGTGCTGGGGCTGATGGGGATCCATGAGGTGGAATTTATCTATGCCGAAGGGCTGGATAACCGCCCGCACGGTCGCGACGCCGGGATCGCCAGCGCCCGGGCGCAGATAGCCGATCTCGCCGTTCCGGCCTGAGTCGCGGGGAAAAAGGGGCTGGCGCTGGCGGCTTTTTTATTTTAGAGTTATCTAAATTTAGAAAAAGCTAAAATAAATGACCACACCCGAAGACCTGCAGGCCCGCGCCGGCGAAGCCGCCGCGCTGATGAAAGCGATGAGTAATCCTCACCGCTTGCTGATCCTGTGCATGCTATGCGACGCGCCGCGGGCCAGCGCCGGTGAACTGGCCCGCGCTACCGGCCTGAGCCCTTCCGCCACCTCGCAGCACCTCGCGCGGATGCGTGACGAGGGGCTGATCGACAGCGAACGCGACGCTCAGCGCATCCACTATTTCATCACCCATCCTGCGGTACAGCAGGTGATCAACACGCTGAAAACGCTCTATTGCCCGTGAGGATCCTATGACCATCGCCACCTTAACCCCTGCCGAAGCCCGGGTGCAGATTGCCCAGGGCGCCAGACTGATAGATATCCGCGATGCGGATGAATACGCGCGCGAACATATTCCCGATGCCGAGCTGGTGCCGCTCGCCACCCTGAACGGCGGCGCGACCCTAAACGCCCGGGCCGGCGAGCGCGTGATCTTCCACTGCCAGGCCGGCTCCCGGACGCAGAGCAACGCCATTCGTCTGGCCGCCGCCGCCGCGCCGGCGCAGGTCAGCCTGCTGGCGGGCGGGATTCAGGCATGGAAAGCCGCGGGGCTCCCGGTTGAGGAAGATAAATCGCAACCGCTGCCGCTGATGCGCCAGGTGCAAATCGCCGCTGGCGCTCTGATCTTACTGGGGGTGCTGCTGGGCTATACCGTGAACGGCGGCTTTTTCCTGCTCAGCGGCGCGGTCGGCGCCGGGCTCACTTTCGCCGGGATAACCGGCTTTTGCGGCATGGCGCGCCTGCTGGCGATCATGCCGTGGAACCGGCGCCAGGGGAGTTAAAACGCACTCCAGATAAGCCAGGCAATGCCGCCGAAAAGCAGCCATTTGACGACGTAATAGACCGTCTTATTCCATTTTTTCAGCCGCTTGCCGACAATGCGGATCTGGTAGATATAGCGAAACGCCCGGTTAATTCCGCCAGTGCGATCGCTGGCGTCGTTGGGCGCCGAGGCGGCGCTCATCAGATTGCGCCCCAGCCAGTGGTTGACCTTCTGCGCCCAGCGGTAGCGCATCGGCCGTTCAATATCACAGAACAGAATCAGCCGATTCTCACCGCTGGTATTTTCCGCATAGTGGATATAGGTCTCGTCAAACAGCACCCCTTCCCCGTCGCGCCAGCTGTAGCGCTGACCATCCACCTCGATAAAGCAGCGGTCATCGTTCGGCGTCGCCAGGCCAAGATGAAAGCGCAGGGAACCGGCGTAGGGGTCGCGATGGCGCGGCAGACGGCTGCCGTCCGGCAGGGTGGCGAACATGGCCGCCTTCACCGACGGAATATCCCGCAGCAGCGCGGTAGTTTGTGGGCAAAGCTGGCTGGCGGAGGGATGGGCATCCTCATACCATTTCAGATAAAAGCGTTTCCAGCCGGTTTTAAAAAATGAGTTAAATCCGGCATCGTTATATTTATCGGCCGCTTTAATCTGCTCCAGCTGCTGGAGGCGGATGCCTTCTTCGCGAATAACCAGCCAGTTTTGTTGCAATATCGCCAGCTCGGGAAACATCTCCGGGCGCAGATAAGGCGTATTCGGCACGCGGGAAAATAAATACATAAATCCATTCAACGGCGCGGTAAATGTGGAATGGTCGGAGAGCTGTCGCCAGAAACGATAGCGCACCCGTCCGCGGTAATGGACATACAGCACAGCAATAACAATGATCAACAGAATGATATACTTCATGGTGTCTTTCCTGACCTGATTGATGGTAACCCTACCCTCGCCGTCCCCCTTGTCAGCAGCGGTATGGCGCCAGCAAAACATTAACAACATTAATACATATACCTCCAAATTGTTTTAACAAAAAAGAGCACACCCGGTGTTCAGTGCGCGGGCGTTGAGCTATGGTTTAGGTTCATCCGTGGTATTAACAGTGAGGAGTGAATGATGTTTTCTGTCGGCGATCTGGTACAACCGCGTGCGGGCGGGCCAAAACTGAAAGTGGTCGAAGTGCAGGGCGAGGATCTGGTGGTGGTTCAGGCCGCGCAGGAGCAGGGAGAACGCTATACGCTGAAGTCAGACGAGGTGACGTCCTATCAGGAAGAGGGGGACTTCGGCGTCTGCTGAACCCCCTCGCTGCAGATCATAAGGCCAGGCCGGGCGGTGGGTCTTTCCGCCGTCGCGGCGCTGGCCGCATCGGTTTTAAATTAAAAAGCTGTCCAGCGATTTCCCCTCGGCGACCGCCTGGGCAATCGGCTTCGGCATTCTTCCCTGGCCGGTCCAGGTTTTCTCGGCGCCGGTATGATCGGTATAACGATATTTCGCCGGGCGCGGTTTGCGCTTTTTACCGCCCGCCATCGGCGGCTGAATATCGGCCACCAGCTCGTCAGGAGAAATACCGTCGGCGCGCATCAGCTCAAGCCAGGTATTCACTTTTTCCTGATATTCCGCCTGCTGCTGCGCCGCCTGCTGCTGTTGCGTACGTATTTCTTCAGTGACGATCCTGAGCTTTTCCAGCATCTCTTCAAGCACGTCAATGGAGAATTCACGGGACAGCGCACGCAGTGAACGGATATTATTCAGTTTGTGTAACATTGAAGACATAAAATTAAAAATTTCCAAATAGCAAATTAAAAGACACAACGCGGCAAGTGTAATAGAAACGTTTATTTATTTCCAGCCTTCGGTTATCCAGATAAATATATTATGCAGCGAGTAAACCTTTTCCAACTACCTTATATCGGGAAATCCCCGGTTCTTTTTCGCCAGCGCAGGCCAATAAGACCCTGAATAAATAAAAACGGCGGATGGTGAGATAGGGAAATATATCAAGAAGGCGATATTACCTTTATGGTCAGCGGGTTATCCTCTTATCGTCGGTGAATGCGCAGGCCCTCTCCGCGCGGCCAAATGAATAGTTACTCAGTCATGCAGAATAAAATGCCACATATCGTTTTAGAATTTTTCACCACAAAAACCGGCATAATGGCATAAAAACATCTAAACATGACCCTCATCACAGGCTAACGCGATTTTGCGCCACAGCGGGCGGTCAGATGCCGACCCCCTGGTCAGATATCATGGCGCAAAACAATACAACCATTTGAAAGTAAAAGAATTTAATAAAACCAGCAATAAAAGTAGCGTAACGGGCAAAAAACCGACCTTCGCAGAGTATTTTATCGACAAAAAGGCAATAAATAAAAATTTATAGCTAGTTGCCACTTTTAATGCAGAGATATACTCTACGCACATCAAAACAGGCAGCCCAAAAACGCTATACCAACGCGCATTTTTCGGCGTTATTGACTTCATTTTCGAGGAGCACTCCGATGTTCTCTGCGCACTCCCGCTTGCGGCATGCGGTTGCAGACACCTTTGCGATGGTGGTTTACTGCACCGTCGTCAACATGATGATCGAAATTTTTCTCTCTGGTATGACGTTTGAGCAGTCGTTATCGTCGCGCCTGGTGGCGATCCCGGTCAACATTATTATCGCTGTCCCTTACGGGATTTATCGCGACTTCGCGATGCGTCAGGCCCGGCGCATCACTCCGGCCGGCTGGATGAAAAATATGGCCGACGTGCTGGCCTACGTGACCTTCCAGTCGCCGGTTTATGTCGCCATTCTGTGGAGCGTGGGTGCGGACTGGCACCAGATTGTCGCTGCGGTGAGCTCGAACCTGGCGGTTTCAATGATGATGGGCGCCGCTTACGGCTACTTCCTCGACTATTGCCGCCGCCTGTTCCGCGTGGCGCCCTACCAGCAGGCAAAAGCCTGACCGACACGTTAACAGCGACTGGCTCTGCCAGTCGCTTCCTCCCGCCAGCCAGCTTCTCCCGGGTCTTTATCCAGCGAATTAATTCGTCGACATGGCCGGCTGGGCTTCGCCAAACAGTCCATTAAGAAAACGCTCAAGCGCCATGCGTGAGCTAAAGCCGTGCGGAATACCATAATGCTGCTGCGCATCCCCGGCTAAATACAGCGGAAACTGTTCATAATGGTCGCAGGTTTTGATATCTGAAGCCGGTTCAGCCAGCATATTGCTGCGCTCTTTTAACGCTGGATGAATAACTAACGCTGTTCGCCCCATGCGCGCTTCGCGGTTCACATAAACATAATTATCGCCGCGGCGATAGCCGTACGCTTTTTGCGTCACAACATCCATGGTGAAGCCGGCTTTTTCAAGAACACGCGCCACCTCATCGGGTCTTAAATACATACTGATTCCTCGTTATCTTTTACCGCACATTGACCTTACCTTATTCATTAAGGGCAGTGCTTTCGGAATATTCCAGAAACCACAGCAGTAAGCATAATTCAAAATCTTGTCCTACACTTACTCACTCGATGGAATTAAGGGAGATAACGATGGCTAACCATGTGAACCGCAACAATTTTGACGAGAATGCCGAAGATATTCATAACGATGTCAGCCAATTAGCGGACACGCTGGAAGAGGTGCTGAAATCGTGGGGCAGTGACGCGAAAGAGGAAGCGGAAGCGGCGCGTGCCAAAGCGCAGTCGCTGTTAAAAGAGACCCGCGCCCGCCTTAATGGCCACAACCGGGTGCAGCAGGCGGCGCTGGATGCGCGCCAGGCAGCGTGCGATGCGCTGGGCTGCGCCGACACCTACGTGCGCAATAAACCGTGGCACAGCGTGGGCGCCGCCGCCGCCGTCGGGGTATTTATTGGCGTATTGCTCAATTTACGTCGATAATAGCTATAGCGTTTGCTGCCGCTGCGCGATAAGCGCGCGGAAGCCCGCCAGCTTCACGGAAAGCAATGAAGATAACAAATACGCGTCAGCCCCTGCGCGCCTCTGGCCGCAGGGGTTTTTTATGCGCCAGCGGGCGTGACGCCGCCGATCGCCTCCCTCAGTCGCCGGGCCAGCGCGCCAGCCATTGCCGGCGAGCGAATATTGGTAAAACTCATCAGTAATCCCCCCTCGCCGGTATGGCGCATCCGCCAGTCGCTCAACGCCTGTACCGCCAGCCCGGCCGCCACCGCCCGTTGGGCCAGCAGGCGATCGTCGCCGCTGACGGGCATGACCAACTGAATCCCTCCCTGCTGCGGCGTGACCTGAAAGCCCTGCGCCTGCAGAGCCGACTCCAGCCACTCCCTGCGCTGGCTGTAGCTGGCGCGCATTTTTTTCAGATGACGCCAGAAATGGCCCTGCTGGATAAAATCCGCCAGCGTCTGCTGCCACAGGGTGGGAACGGTGCAGGGCTGGCGCTCCACGGTCTGGTGAAAGCGCGCCGCCAGCGCGGTCGGCACCACCAGCCAGGCGGTGCGCAGCGCCGGAAACATCGACTTACTGAAGGTGCCCGCGTAGATGACCCGCTGTGGCGCATCAAGGCTTTTCAGCGGCGGCAGCGGTTTGCCGCGATAGCGAAACTCGCTATCGTAATCATCCTCAATGATCCAGGCGTCACGCTCCGCGGCCCATGCCAACAGCTGGCGACGCCGGGGCAGCGAGAGCGCCACTCCCAGCGGACTCTGATGCGCCGGAGTGAGCAGGGCAAACCGCGCCTGCGGGTGATGGCGCTGGCCCCAGGCGATATCCATCCCTTCGTCGTCCACCGGGATCGCATCCACCACCAGCTGCCCGGCCTCGACCACCGGGCGAATAAAGGGATATCCCGGATCCTCCATCCACATATGCTGCCCCGGCTGCGCCAGGGTACGCAGGATCAGGTTCATGGCGGTGGCATAGTTGCCGGCGATCAGGACCTGCTCCGGCTGGCAGTCGATACTGCGCGACAGGCGCAGATAGTCGACGATCGCCTGACGCAGAAGCGGGTCGCCGCCGGGATCGCCGGGCGCCAGATCGAACCGCGACTGCGTCCGCAGCCGGCGCCCCATCACCCGCGCCCACAGCCCGCGCGGAAAGAGATCCAGCGCCGGGAGCCCCATCTGAAACGGCAACGGCTCCGTCGGCGCGGCAGGCTGCGCTGGCGGCACAGGCGCCAGCTGGCGCGGACTGAGCCGCTCGCTGACAAAGGTTCCCGCCTGCCCGCGTCGCTCGAGCCAGCCCTGGGCGACCAGTTCGCCCCAGGCGTTTTCGATGGTCGCCCGGGAGACGCCCTGCTCCTGGGCAAACACCCGGCTGGCGGGCAGACGGCTGCCCGGAGCCAGTTCGCCACGTTCAATGGCGGATTTCAGCTGGCGGGCGATGCGTTGATAGAGAGGGAGGTGGCTGGCTTCCATTATGGTCTGCTTTTTTCATCACAATATGGCTATCTTTTGCAGTCCATTATAGTGCTATTTTGGCTGCCGTCTTAGAGAGGAGAACACCATGAGCCAATTACGTCAGCCATTCAGTGAACTGAGCCCGGAAGTCTATAAAGGGCTGGTGCAGGCCAGCCTCGCGCTGGAGAAAAGCGAGCTGGGCAGCGCCCTGGTGGAGCTGGTCTATTTACGCGTGTCGCAGATCAACGGCTGCGCCTTCTGCCTTGAGAAGCACAGCCAGGCGCTGCGCAAAGGCGGCATGGCGCAGAGCAAGCTGGATGCCCTGGCCGGCTGGCGGGTGAGCGACCATTTTACCCCTGGCGAACGCGCGGCGCTTGCCTGGGCCGAGTCGGTCACCGACATCGCCGCCAGCCATGCGGAAGATGAGGTTTACCTGCCGCTGCGCGAACATTTTACCCCACGTCAGATAAGCGATCTCACCTTCGCCATCAGCCTGATGAACGCCTTTAACCGCCTCGCCGTCGCCATGCGTCTGTAGTTTCGCGCAGCCTTCCCCCTCCTCCGCCTGGCCACCCCGGCGGGGGAATTCTTTGCTAAAAACGCTATATATTGAGTGGTTGAAGTTTTAAATAACTACATCTAGTATTTCCTTATCGAATGGCCCACAACGTTCGACGCTACGTTTAGCGCCGTGCTGTTATCTTAAATGGAAATACGAATCATGCGCATTACTATTTACACTCGAAATGACTGCGTGCAGTGCCATGCCACCCGGCGAGCCATGGAGAGCCGGGGACTGGCCTTTGAAATGGTCAACGTCGACCAGCAGCCGGATGCCGCCGACACCCTGCGCGAGCAGGGGTTTCGCCAGCTGCCGGTGGTGATCGCCGGCGACCTGCGCTGGAGCGGCTTCCGCCCGGATATGATCAATCGCCTGCGCCCCTCCGTCGCGGCGGCCAGCGCATGAGCCTCATCGTCTACTTCTCCAGCCGTTCGGAGAATACCCATCGCTTTGTGCAGCGCCTGGGGCTGCCGGCGGTGCGCATCCCGCTGAACGAGCGTGAACCACTGCAGGTAGACGAGCCCTATATTCTCATCGTTCCCAGCTATGGCGGCGGCGGTACCGCCGGCGCCGTGCCGCGTCAGGCGATCCGCTTTTTAAACGACGTACATAATCGTCGGCTGATCCGCGGGGTGATTGCCGCCGGCAATCGCAACTTTGGCGACGCCTGGGGGCGCGCCGGGGATGTCATCGCGCAGAAATGCGCCGTGCCCTATCTCTACCGCTTCGAGCTGATGGGAACCCCCGACGATATCGATAACGTGCGTAAAGGAGTCAGCGAATTTTGGCAACGACAACCGCAGAACGTATAACCGCCGCCGTGGATTTTCACGCCCTCAATGCGATGCTGAATTTGTACGACAGCGAGGGCCGCATCCCGTTTGAGAAAGATCGCCAGGCGGTTGAGGCTTTTATGGCGACCCAGGTTCAGCCCAACACCCTCGCCTTTGCCAGTCAGGAGGATAAACTCAGCTGGCTCGTCCGCGAGGGGTATTACGATCCCCAGCTGCTGGCCGGCTATGATCGCGGGTTTGTGCTGGCGCTGTTCGCCCATGCCCGGCGCGCCGCGTTTCGCTTCCAGACCTTCCTCGGCGCCTGGAAGTTCTATACCAGCTACGCGCTGAAGAGCTTTGACGGCAAGCACTACCTCGAGGATTTCGCGGAACGCAGCGTAATGGTGGCCCTGACGCTGGCCCGGGGCGATGAACAGCAGGCGCGGCAGCTGACGGAGGAGATACTCAGCGGCCGCTTCCAGCCGGCCACGCCCACCTTCCTTAACGCCGGCAAACAGCAGCGCGGGGAGCTGATCTCCTGCTTCCTGCTGCGCATTGAAGATAATATGGAGTCCATCGGCCGGGCGGTGAACTCGGCGCTGCAGTTGTCGAAGCGCGGCGGCGGCGTGGCCTTTTTACTCTCCAATCTGCGCGAGACCGGGGCGCCGATCAAGCGCATCGAAAATCAGTCCTCCGGCGTAGTGCCGGTGATGAAGATGCTGGAGGACGCCTTCTCCTATGCCAACCAGCTCGGCGCCCGCCAGGGGGCGGGGGCGGTCTGGCTGCACGCTCACCATCCCGATATTTTGCGCTTCCTTGATACCCGGCGTGAAAATGCCGATGAGAAAATCCGCATCAAAACCCTGTCGCTGGGGGTGGTGATCCCTGACATCACCTTCCAGCTGGCGAAAGAAGACGCGCAGATGGCGCTCTTCTCGCCGTATGATGTCGAACGGCTGTACGGCAAACCCTTCGCCGACTGCGCCATCGGCGACCTCTATCCACAGCTGGTAGCCGACGATCGGGTTCGCAAACGCTGGATCCGCGCCCGCGATCTGTTCCAGCGCCTGGCGGAGATCCAGTTTGAATCCGGCTACCCATACATCATGTTTGAAGACACGGTGAACCGCGCCAGTCCGGTGGCCGGGCGGGTCACCATGAGCAATCTGTGTTCCGAGATCCTGCAGGTCAGTACGCCGTCCGCCTATAATGAAGATCTCAGCTATGCCCATATCGGGGAAGATATTTCCTGCAACCTCGGCTCGCTGAACATCGCCCACACCATGGACTCGCCGGATTTCGGCCTCACTATCGCCACTGCGGTGCGCGCCCTGACCGCCGTATCCGACATGAGCCACATTCAGTCGGTCCCCTCCGTGGCGGCCGGCAACGCCGCCTCCCACGCCATCGGCCTGGGGCAGATGAATCTTCACGGCTATCTGGCGCGGGAAGGCATTGCCTACGGCAGCCCGGAGGGGCTGGACTTCACCAATATCTACTTCTACACCGTGACCTGGCACGCGCTGCACACCTCGATGCTGTTGGCCCGCGAGCGCGGCCAGCGCTTCGCCGGCTTCGGGCAGTCGCGCTACGCCAGCGGGGAATACTTCGAAAAATATCTGCAGGAGTCGTGGCAGCCGAAAACCGAACGGGTCCGCGCGCTGTTCGCCCGCGCCGGCATCTCCCTGCCCGACCGGGAAAGCTGGCGCCAGCTGCGCGACGACGTCATGCGCTATGGCATTTACAACCGCTATCTGCAGGCGGTGCCGCCCACCGGCTCGATCTCGTACATCAACCATGCCACCTCCAGCATTCACCCGATCGTCTCGAAGATTGAGATCCGCAAAGAGGGGAAAACCGGACGGGTGTACTACCCCGCGCCGTTTATGAATAACGATAATCTGGCCCTCTACCAGGATGCGTACGAGATAGGCCCCCGGAAGATCATCGACACCTACGCCGAGGCGACGCGCCACGTCGATCAGGGGCTGTCGCTGACCCTGTTCTTTCCGGATACCGCCACCACCCGCGATATCAACAAGGCGCAAATCTACGCATGGAAGAAAGGCATTAAGACGCTGTACTACATCCGACTGCGCCAGCTGGCGCTGGAAGGCACTGAAATTGAAGGCTGCGTGTCCTGCGCGCTGTAAGGAGAACAGGATGACCCATTTAACGCGCGTCAGCGCGATCAACTGGAACCGCATCGATGACGATAAAGATCTGGAGGTGTGGAATCGTCTCACCAGCAACTTCTGGCTGCCGGAGAAAGTGCCGCTGTCGAACGACATTCCCGCCTGGCAAACCCTCAGCGCGGCGGAGCAACAGTTGACCATTCGCGTTTTTACCGGGCTGACCCTGCTCGACACCATTCAGAACACCATCGGCGCGCCGGCGCTGATGGCGGACGCTCTGACCCCGCATGAGGAGGCGGTGCTGTCGAACATCAGCTTTATGGAAGCGGTTCATGCCCGCTCTTACAGCTCCATCTTTTCCACGCTGTGCCACAGCAAAGAGGTGGATGCCGCCTTCGCCTGGAGCGAAAGCTGCGAACCTCTGCAGCGCAAAGCGCAGCTGATGCTGGGCTACTATCAGGCCGACGAGCCGCTGAAGAAAAAAATCGCCAGCGTGTTTCTCGAATCCTTTCTCTTCTATTCCGGCTTCTGGCTGCCGATGCACTTCTCCAGTCGGGGAAAACTGACCAATACCGCGGATCTGATCCGCCTGATCATTCGCGATGAAGCGGTGCATGGCTATTACATCGGCTACAAGTATCAGAAAGGACTGGAGATCGTCAGCCCCGGTAAGCGCGAAGAATTGAAAAACTTCGCCCTCGATCTGCTGATGGATCTGTACGACAACGAGCTGGCCTACAGCCGGGAACTGTACGGCGAGAGCGGCTGGTTCGACGACGTCAGCGCCTTCCTGTGCTACAACGCCAACAAAGCGCTGATGAACCTCGGCTACGAGGCGCTGTTCCCGGCGGAGATGGCGGCGGTTAACCCGGCGATCCTCGCGGCGCTGTCACCCAACGCCGATGAAAACCACGACTTTTTCTCCGGCTCCGGCTCCTCCTACGTGATAGGAAAAATGGAAGAGACCGCCGACGACGACTGGGACTTTTAACCGTACTTTCACCAGGAATATCGCCCGCATATTCCTGGTGATCAATTTCACAGAATCGCGATTAATCCACCAAATATTCTCTCCATGGTCTAACCGTCATCACTTCGTCATATTTAGCAGAAAACCGGCCCATTTCAGTCTAATTATCCAAAGATAATCAAAAAATATTACCCACAACAAATTACCGCTCAGCCCTTATATCACGGGGGCTGTGCCGCCATGTCCCTCCCTCCATTTTGCCGAGAGTTCGCCATTGAGGGTTGTCACAGAATCTGAGTATGTTAGGGTGTAAAAAGATCATTATCACCATTGGGTACCATATCGCAATAAACAAATAACAGGAACTTCTCTATTGCATGGCAATTAAATTAGAAATTAAAAATCTTTATAAGATATTTGGCGAGCACCCTCACCGTGCTTTCAAATATATTGAGAAAGGACTCAACAAAGCGCAAATACTGGAAAAAACGGGGCTGTCGCTTGGCGTCAAAGACGCCAGTCTGGCCATTGAAGAAGGCGAGATATTCGTCATCATGGGGCTCTCCGGCTCGGGGAAATCCACCATGGTTCGCCTTCTCAATCGCCTGATTGAACCCACCCGCGGCCAGGTGCTGATTGACGGGGTCGATATCGCCAAAATGTCGGACGCCGAGCTGCGCGAGGTGCGTCGTAAAAAAATTGCGATGGTTTTTCAGTCCTTTGCGCTAATGCCGCACATGAGCGTGCTCGACAATACGGCGTTTGGCATGGCGCTTGCCGGCGTCCCGGCCGCTGAGCGAGAGCAAAAAGCGCGGGAAGCGCTGCGTCAGGTGGGGCTGGAGAATTATGCCCACGCCTGGCCGGATGAACTCTCCGGCGGGATGCGTCAGCGCGTCGGTTTAGCCCGCGCCCTGGCGATTAATCCCGATATTCTGTTAATGGATGAAGCCTTCTCCGCGCTCGATCCGCTCATTCGCACCGAAATGCAGGATGAGCTGATCAAATTACAGGCTAAGCATCAGCGTACCATTGTCTTTATTTCCCATGACCTTGATGAAGCCATGCGAATTGGCGATCGTATCGCCATTATGCAAAATGGCGAAGTGGTTCAGGTCGGCACTCCGGATGAAATATTGAATAATCCGGCCAATGATTATGTCCGCACCTTCTTCCGCGGCGTCGATATTAGCCAGGTCTTCAGCGCGAAAGATATTGCCCGTCGTAGCCCGGTCGGCCTGATTCGTAAAACGCCAGGTTTTGGCCCCCGCTCTGCGCTGAAATTATTACAGGATGAAGACCGGGAATATGGTTATGTCATTGAGCGCGGTAATCGCTTTGTCGGGATTGTCTCGATCGATTCTCTGAAAACCGCGCTCAGCGCCGGCCAGGGGATCGAGGCGGCGCTGATTGACGCCCCGCTGGCGGTGGAGGCGCAAACGCCGCTCAGCGATCTGCTCTCCCACGTCGGCCACGCCCCGTGCGCCGTCCCGGTGGTGGATGAAGAACAACAATATATTGGCATCATTTCCAAACGAATGTTGCTCCAGGCTTTAGATCGCGAGGGGGTGAATCATGGCTGATCAAACCAATCCGTGGGACAGCGCCCCGGCAACCGACAGCGCCGCTCAGGCTGCAGACGCCTGGGGTGGCGCCTCAACTGCCGCGCCGACTAATGGCGGCGGCGCCGACTGGCTGCACAGCGCCCCGGCGCCGCAGCCGGAACAGTTCAGTATCATGGATCCGTTCCATAAGACCCTGATCCCGCTCGACAGCTGGGTGACCCACGCCATCGACTGGATCGTGCTGCACTTCCGCCCGCTGTTCCAGGGGATCCGCGTGCCGATCGACTACATCCTCAGCGCCTTCCAGCAGCTGCTGTTGGGGATGCCGGCGCCGGTGGCGATTATCGTCTTCGCGCTGATCGCCTGGCAGATCTCCAGCCTCGGCATGGGGGTCGCCACCCTGGTCTCGCTGATTGCCATCGGCGCCATCGGCGCGTGGTCGCAGGCGATGGTCACCCTGGCGCTGGTCCTCACCGCCCTGCTGTTCTGCATGATCATCGGCCTGCCGCTGGGGATCTGGCTGGCGCGCAGCCCGCGAGCGGCGAAAATTATCCGCCCGCTGCTGGATGCCATGCAGACCACGCCGGCCTTCGTCTACCTGGTGCCGATCGTGATGCTGTTCGGCATCGGCAACGTGCCCGGCGTGGTGGTGACGATTATCTTCGCCCTGCCGCCGATCGTCCGTCTGACCATCCTCGGGATAAACCAGGTGCCTGCGGATCTGATCGAAGCGTCGCGCTCGTTTGGCGCCAGCCCGCGCCAGCTGCTGTTTAAAGTTCAGCTGCCGCTGGCGATGCCCACCATTATGGCCGGGGTTAACCAGACGCTAATGCTGGCCCTGTCGATGGTGGTGATCGCCTCAATGATCGCCGTCGGCGGTCTTGGCCAGATGGTGCTGCGCGGCATTGGCCGCCTGGATATGGGCCTGGCCACCGTCGGCGGCGTGGGGATCGTGATCCTGGCGATTATTCTTGACCGCCTCACCCAGGCCGTCGGCCGCGACGCCCGCAGTCGCGGCAACCGCCGCTGGTACACCACCGGCCCGCTGGGGCTTCTCACTCGCCCTTTCTGTCGATAAGTCGATAACAGCGCCGCACCCCGGCACCAGCCGATGCCGGGGAGCCGCCTTCCCGTTAAACAATAAGAGGAACCACCATGCGACATAGCACGATGATGGCCACCGCCGCCTTTGCCACCCTGATCGCCACCAGCGCCTTCGCCGCCGACCTGCCGGGCAAAGGAATTACCGTCAAGCCGGCGCAGAGCACTATCTCCGAAGAGAGCTTCCAGACCCTGCTGGTCAGCCGCGCGCTGGAGAAGCTTGGCTACACCGTCGAAAAACCGAGCGAAGTGGACTATAACGTCGCCTATACCTCGATTGCCGCCGGGGATACTACCTTTATCGCCACCAACTGGCAGCCGCTGCACGATGACATGTACGCCGCGGCGGGCGGTGATAACAAATTTTACCGCAAGGGGGTGTACGTCTCAGGCGCCGCCCAGGGCTATCTGATCGATAAAAAAACCGCCGAGCAGTACCACATCACCTCTATCGATCAGCTCAAAGATCCGCAGATCGCCAAACTGTTTGATACTAACAACGACGGTAAAGCGGACCTCACCGGCTGTACCCCGGGCTGGGGCTGCGAAGCGGTGATTAACCACCAGATTGACGCCTATGGCCTGAGCAAAACCGTCACCCATAACCAGGGCAACTACGCGGCGATGATGGCCGACACCATCGCCCGCTATAAAGAGGGTAAACCGGTGCTCTACTACACCTGGACGCCGTACTGGGTTAGCGACGTGCTGAAGCCTGGCAAAGACGTCGTCTGGCTGCAGGTGCCGTTCTCCTCCCTGCCGGGCGAGCAGAAAAACATCGATACCAAACTGGCCAACGGCGCCAACTATGGCTTCCCGGTCAACACCATGCACATTGTCGCCAACAAAGCCTGGGCGGAGAAAAATCCGGCCGCCGCCACTCTGTTTAGCGTCATGAAGCTGCCGATCGCCGACATCAACGCCGAGAATGCGATGATGCACGAAGGCCATGCTTCCGAAGCCGACATTAACGGTCATGTTGATGGCTGGATCAAAGCCCACCAGCCGCTGTTCGACAGCTGGGTGAAAGCCGCGCTCGCCGCGCAGCAGTAACCCGCCCCCGGATAAGGCCTGGCGCCTTATCCGGGCCCCTTCCCCGCCTTTCATCCCGTCAGGGTCATGGAAAAGCGGATTGCGGGCATTTTCATAGTGTTAAGGCGCGTCGCGCTCTGTTAAGGTGGGGACATCGGTCAATTTGCCACCTTCACATGGATCCAGCGATAAGTTATTCATATGGAAAACCCCGCGCCCTTAACCTGTGCCTTATCTGAACGTGTCGCTACCGTCGGCGAAGGCATTAAAGACAGTCTCCCCATCGTCATCAGCTACCTTCCGGTGGCATTCGCCTTCGGACTGAACGCCACCCGGCTGGGGTTCACCCCACTGGAAAGCCTGTTTTTCTCCTGCATTATTTACGCCGGCGCCAGCCAGTTTGTGATCACCGCCATGCTGGCCGCCGGCAGTTCGCTGTGGGTCGCCGCCCTGACGGTGATGGCGATGGACGTCCGCCATGTGCTGTATGGCCCCTCGCTGCGCAGCCGCATTCATACCGCGCTGGACAAAAAGAAGACCGCCCTCTGGGCCTTCGGCCTGACCGATGAGGTTTTCGCCGCCGCCACCGCCAGGCTGGTACGCGACAACCGACGCTGGAGCGAAAACTGGATGCTTGGTCTCGCGTTTACCTCGTGGGCATCGTGGGTGTGCGGCACGCTGGCCGGCGCCTGGTCCGGCAACGGCCTGCTGGTGGATTATCCGGCGGTGGAAGCCGCGCTCGGCTTTATGCTGCCGGCGCTATTTATGAGCTTCCTGCTGGCCTCTTTCCAGCGCCAGCAATCGCTGTGCGTCACGGCGGCGCTAGCGGGCGCGCTGGGCGGCATTCTGTTATTTTCCATTCCGGCGGCGATCCTCGCCGGGATTGTCTGCGGGTGTCTGACGGCGCTGATCCAGGCCATGCTGAAGGGGATGCCGGATGAACAGTGAGGTCCTTCTGCTCGGAGTGATTGTCGGCGGCGTGAACTATCTGTTTCGTTATCTTCCCCTGCGTCTGCGCGCGGGTCATGCCCGGCCTGCCCGTCGTGGCCCGGTCAGCGTGCTGCTGGATACCATCGGCATCGCCTCGATTTGCGCGCTGCTGGTGGTCTCCAGCGTGCCGGAGATCCTCGCCGATGCCCATCGCCTGGCGCCGACGCTGATCGGCTTCCTGGTGCTGGGGGGCGCCTTCTGGAAAACCCGCAGCATTATTATCCCGACCCTGCTGTCGGCGTTGGCCTACGGTCTGGCCTGGAAAATCGCCAGCGGGCTCTAAGCTTTGCGTATCAATTTTGGTCAATAATTCATTTGATTTATTTGTCACAATAGTTATTATATCGGCTGTAATTAATGAGGTCATACCCAAATGGATAGTTCGTTTACTCCCATTGAGCAAATGCTCAAGTTCCGCGCCAGCCGCCATGAAGATTTCCCGTTCCAGGAGATTCTGTTAACTCGTCTTTGCATGCATATGCAAGGTAAACTGCTGGAAAATCGCAATAAAATGCTCAAAGCGCAGGGAATTAACGAGACATTATTTATGGCGCTGATTACGCTGGAGTCGCAGGAAAACCACAGCATTCAGCCGTCCGAGCTGAGCTGTGCGCTGGGCTCGTCGCGTACTAACGCCACCCGTATCGCTGATGAACTGGAAAAACGCGGCTGGATTGAACGCCGCGAGAGCGATAACGATCGACGCTGTCTGCATCTGCAGCTGACCGAAAAGGGCCATCAGTTTTTGCGTGAAGTCCTGCCGCCGCAGCATAACTGCCTGCACCAGCTGTGGTCTTCACTCAGCACCAGCGAAAAAGATCAGCTCGAACACATTACCCGCAAACTCCTGAGCCGCCTTGACCAGATGGAAGAAGAAGGCGTGCTGGCGGACTCTCTACGCTAAGGGCGGCGTCGCTCAGCCCATTTTTACGTTGCAAGGAAAACAGCCAGGCCAGCAGATCTCTGCTGGCCTTTCTGATAAACAGGTCGGCTCAGCCGATGTGAAATAATAAGATCGTGGAGAATAACATGAGCGCAAATGCGGAGAGCCAAACCCCGCAGCAACCAGGCAGCAAAAAAGGGAAGCGTAAAGGCGCCCTTCTGTTGCTGACATTGCTCTTCATTATTATTGCCGTGGCATATGGGATTTACTGGTTTCTGGTACTGCGTCACTACGAAGAGACCGACGATGCCTACGTGGCAGGGAACCAGGTACAAATTATGGCCCAGGTCTCGGGCAGCGTGACCAAAGTCTGGGCAGACAACACGGACTATGTGCAGAAAGGCGATCCGCTGGTCACTCTCGATCAGACCGATGCCCAACAGGCGTTTGAGAAAGCCAAAACGCAGCTGGCCGCCAGCGTGCGTCAAACCCGTCAGCAGATGATCAACAGCAAGCAGCTGCAGGCGAATATTGACGTCAAAAAGACCGCCCTCGCCCAGGCGCAGGCTGACCTGAACCGCCGCATCCCGCTGGGCGCCGCGAACCTCATCGGCCGCGAAGAGCTGCAGCACGCCCGCGACACCGTCGCCAGCGCGCAGGCCGAGCTTGACGTGGCGATCCAGCAGTACAACGCCAACCAGGCGATCGTGCTGGGTACCAAACTGGAACAGCAGCCGGCGGTGCTGCAGGCGGCGACCGAAGTGCGTAACGCCTGGCTGGCCCTGCAGCGTACGCAGATCGTCAGCCCGATTAGCGGCTACGTTTCCCGCCGCTCGGTACAGCCTGGGGCGCAGATCGGCACCACCACGCCGCTGATGGCGGTGGTTCCGGCGACCAACCTGTGGATCGACGCTAACTTTAAAGAGACCCAGCTGGCGCATATGCGCATCGGCCAGCCGGCCACCGTAATCAGCGACATCTATGGCGATGACGTGAAATACACCGGCAAGGTGGTTGGTCTGGATATGGGAACCGGGAGCGCCTTCTCCCTGCTGCCGGCGCAGAACGCCACCGGCAACTGGATCAAAGTGGTACAGCGCTTGCCGGTCCGCATCGAGCTGGATGAAAAACAGCTGGCGGAACATCCGCTGCGCATCGGCCTCTCGACGCTGGTGGAAGTAAACACCACCGATCGCGATGGCGAAATGCTGGCAAGCCAGGTGCGGAGCTCCCCGGTCTACGAGAGCAATGCCCGCGAAATCGCTCTCGATCCGGTCAATAAACTGATAGACGAGATCATTCAGGCCAACGCCGGATAATTCGGGGTGAGTGTAATGCAACAGCAAAAACCGCTGGAAGGCGCGCAGCTGGTCATCATGACCATTGCGCTGTCGCTCGCGACGTTCATGCAGGTGCTGGATTCCACTATCGCCAACGTGGCGATCCCGACCATCGCCGGTAACCTTGGCTCATCGCTGAGCCAGGGGACCTGGGTCATCACCTCGTTCGGGGTCGCTAACGCCATCTCCATTCCGATCACCGGGTGGCTGGCCAAGCGCGTGGGCGAGGTGAAGCTGTTCCTGTGGTCCACCACCGCTTTCGCCATCGCCTCCTGGGCCTGCGGCGTCTCCAACAGCCTGACGATGCTGATCTTCTTCCGCGTCATTCAGGGGATTGTTGCCGGGCCGCTGATCCCGTTGTCGCAAAGTCTGTTGCTCAGCAACTATCCGCCGGCGAAACGCTCTATCGCCCTGGCGCTGTGGTCGATGACGGTGATCGTCGCCCCCATCTGCGGCCCGATCCTCGGCGGCTATATCAGCGATAACTACCACTGGGGATGGATCTTCTTTATCAACGTGCCCATTGGCGTGGCGGTGGTGCTGATGACCCTGCAGACCCTGCGCAACCGGGAAACCAAAACCGAACAGCGGCGTATCGACGGCGTCGGCCTGGCGCTGCTGATCATCGGTATCGGTAGCCTGCAGGTGATGCTGGACCGGGGTAAAGAGCTGGACTGGTTCTCCTCCAATGAAATTATCATTCTGACCATCGTGGCGGTGGTGGCGATAAGCTTCCTGATCGTCTGGGAGCTGACCGACGATAACCCGATTGTCGATCTGTCGCTGTTTAAGTCGCGCAACTTCACCATCGGCTGCCTCTGTATCAGCCTGGCCTACATGCTCTACTTCGGGGCCATCGTGCTGCTGCCGCAGCTGTTGCAGGAGGTCTACGGCTACACCGCGACCTGGGCCGGCCTGGCGTCAGCGCCGGTGGGGGTGATCCCGGTCATTCTGTCGCCGATTATCGGCCGCTTTGCGCATAAGCTCGATATGCGACGGCTGGTCACCTTCAGCTTTATCATGTACGCCGTCTGCTTCTACTGGCGCGCCTGGACCTTCGAACCGGGGATGGACTTTGGCGCCTCGGCGTGGCCGCAGTTTATCCAGGGCTTCGCGGTAGCCTGCTTCTTCATGCCGTTGACCACCATCACCCTCTCCGGCCTGCCGCCGGAACGGCTGGCGGCGGCGTCGAGCTTGTCGAACTTCACCCGTACCCTTGCCGGCTCCATCGGGACCTCGATCACCACCACCCTGTGGACCAACCGCGAGGCGCTGCACCATGCGCAGCTCACCGAATCGGTGACGCCGTTCAACCCCAATGCGCAGCAGATCTACGATCAGCTGCAGGGGATGGGAATGACGCAGCAGCAGGCGTCCGGCTGGATAGCGCAGCAGATAACCAACCAGGGACTGATTATCTCCGCCAACGAAATCTTCTGGATCTCAGCGGCCATTTTCATCCTGCTGTTGGGACTGGTGTGGTTCGCCAGACCCCCGTTCAGCGCCGGCGGCGGCGGCGGCGGCGCGCACTAAGCCTCACATTAAGGGACCTGCGGGTCCCTTTTTACGGCGTCAGGTTGTCCAGTTCTCGCTAGTTTCTGTCTCGTTTGCGAAAGCCCGCCAGCCGGCGCTCGGGCAGGATAGAGGCTGACTATTAAGGAGAACACTATGCTGAGCCATCCTGCTGAAAAGTACCGTCCCTATCCGCCGATTACCCTGCCCGACCGCCGCTGGCCGGACCGGCAAATCAGCCACGCCCCGCGCTGGCTGTCGACCGACCTGCGCGACGGCAACCAGGCGCTGGCGGAGCCCATGGACAGCGCCCGCAAACTGCAGTTCTGGGATCTGCTGCTGGAGTGCGGCTTTAAAGAGATTGAGGTCGCCTTCCCTTCCGCCTCGCAAACCGATTTCAACTTTGTCCGCCAGCTGATTGACGAACAGCGCATCCCGGAGGAGGTCACCATCCAGGTGCTGACCCAGGCGCGGGACCCGCTGATCCTGCGTACCTTTGAAGCGCTGCGCGGCGCCCGCCGGGCCACCGTCCACCTCTACAACGCCACCGCGCCGCTGTTCCGCGAACTGGTTTTCGGTATGGACAAGGCCGAGGTGATCGCCCTCGCGACCCGCGCCACCCGGCTTATCCGCCAGCAGTGCGAACAACAGCCGGAGACCCGCTGGCAATATGAATATTCGCCTGAAACCTTCTGCTTCACCGAACCGGAGTTTGCGCTCGAGATTTGCGAAGCGGTGGCGGACGTCTGGCAGCCCTGCGCCGAGCGACCGATGATCGTCAATCTGCCGGCGACGGTGGAGGTCAACACCCCCAACGTCTATGCCGATCAGATCGAGTACTTTTGCCGCCACTTCTCCCGCCGCGGCGAGGTCTGCATCAGCGTGCATCCTCACAATGACCGCGGTACCGGCGTCGCCAGCGCCGAGCTGGCGGTGATGGCCGGCGCCGACCGGGTGGAAGGCTGCCTGTTCGGCAACGGCGAACGCACCGGCAACGTCTGCCTGGTGACGCTGGCGATGAACCTCTACAGCCAGGGCGTCGACCCTGAGCTTCGCTTCGAGCAGATGAACCGGGTGGTGGAAGTGGTGGAAAACTGCAATCAGATCCCCGTACACCCGCGCCACCCGTGGGCGGGAAGTCTGGCCTACACTGCCTTCTCCGGTTCCCATCAGGATGCGATCAAAAAAGGGTTTGATGCCCGTCAGCCTGGCGACCCATGGCGGATGCCCTACCTGCCCATTGACCCGCAGGATATTGGCTGCAGCTATGAGGCGGTGATCCGCGTCAACAGCCAGTCGGGGAAAAGCGGCAGCGCCTGGCTTATCGAACAAAATCATGGTCTGAAGCTGCCCCGCGGGCTGCAGCAGGACTTCAGCCAGCACGTTCAGCAGGCCACCGATAGCGACGGCAAAGAGATGACCCACCATGCGCTGTGGCAGCTGTTCCGCACGCGCTACGGGCTGCAGGCGCAGCCTGCGCTGACGCTGGTCGATTATCAGAGCGCCAGCCAGCAGGATGGCCAGCTGTCCCTGCAGGCGACGCTGCGTCACCACGGCGAAACCCGACGCCTGCAGGGCCAGGGCAACGGCCTGCTCTCCGCCGCCGCCAGCGGCCTCAGCGCGCTGTTTCGGCAGCCGTTTATGATCAAGGACTATCATGAGCATACCCTCGGCACGCGCAGCGACAGCCGGTCGGTGGCCTATATCCGCTGCGTTTTTCCGCAAGGAGAAAGCTACTGGGGCGTGGGTATCGATAATGACGTGGCGCGCGCCTCGCTGCAGGCGCTGTGCAATGCGCTCAGCGCCGCCGATCAGGCCGGTGGACGAAAATAGTCGCTGGGGGCGACGCCCATCACCCGACGAAACATGGCGCTGAAGGCGCTGTGGCTGCCGTAGCCCAGCTCCAGCGCCACCCGCAGGACGGAGTGGCCCTGCGCCAGGCGAATCAACGCTTCCATTAGCTTCGCTCGGCGCACCCACTCGCGCCACGTCAGGCTAGTCTGCTGCTGAAAATGGCGGTTCAGGGTTCGCTCGCTCATGCTGCACGCCTTCGCCGCCTGGCTGCTGCTCCAGACGTCGCCCGGCGCCTCGCGCACCTGCTGGCACAGCCGGCGCAGCGTTTCGCTTTGCGGCTCCGGCAGGCCAAACGGCAGGATCGCCATCCCGCGGATCTCATCGAGGATCAGCTCATAAATCCGTTCGTCGCGGCTGGCGGGGGCATAGCGCTCTGCCAGCGCCAGGGAAGAGACGATCAGTTCCCGCAGCAGCGGCGTGATCTGTACGATCTGGCAGCCCGCCGGAAGATCGGCGCGCGCCAGCGGATCGATAAACAACGTGCGCGCCGCGACGTTGCCGGTCATGCGCAGCGCGTGGGGCGTTCCCGCCGGCAGCCAGACGCCGCGCCCGGGCGGCACCACCCAGTAGCCTGCCGGCGTCGCCACCCGCACCACGCCGCTTAAAATATGCAGCAGCTGGGCGCAGTCATGCTGATGCCAGTCTTCCTGGTCACCGTGAGCGTAATCATGGGCAAAGGGCACCAGCGGGCGGTGCTGAAAGGAGAAGGTGGTGGTGGTCGTCATGGCGGCGTCGGGAGAGCGGCCCGGCGACAGGCGTCGGGCCGCGGCGGAAGCACTAGATGTGCAGTTCCTGCAGTTTTTCTTTCGGCAACGCCAGTTCGTCGTTGCTGTTGATGCGCACATCGCGCTCAATGATATGACGAGCGATCTCCTGCGCCTCTTCCAGCGAGTGCATGGTATAGGTCCCGCACTGGTAGACGTTCAGCTCCGGGATCTGGTTCTGATCTTGCACCTTCAGCACGTCGGCCATCGCCGCTTTCCAGGCGTCGGCGACGCGCTGCTCGTCCGGCGTACCAATCAGGCTCATATAGAACCCGGTGCGGCAGCCCATCGGCGAAATGTCGATAATTTCCACGCCATTCCCGTTCAGATGATCGCGCATAAAGCCGGCGAACAGGTGCTCCAGGGTATGGATACCGCGCTCCGGCATCACTTCCTGGTTCGGCACGCAGAAGCGCAGATCGAATACGGTGATTTCATCGCCATGCGGCGTGTTCATTTTCTTCGCGACACGCACCGCTGGGGCTTCCATTCGGGTATGGTCGACTGTGAAACTATCTAACAACGGCATTCGTCACCTCCGGGAGTGAATTTTTTTAAAATAAAATGAACTCTTTGTTCAGCCGCGAGTCTCAGTATATGAAAGACGCGCATTTATTATCATCATCATCCCTGAATCAGAGATGAAAGTTTGGCCACAGTGATGTGGCCTTTTTCTTTTCCAGCGCTACGCGTGCCGCGCCAACAGCGCCTCAAACGGCTCGCTGTCTTCCGCTTCTACTTTCTTCTGTCGCGCCACCGACGCGTCGCGCTCGGCGATGAAATCTTCTTCGCTCAGGATCTCCAGCGGCTCTTCACGCAGCTGGGTCCGGTAACGATCGGCCAGCGCACGGCCGGTTCCGCCAATCCCTTCTTCAATCATAGAACGCAGAATGCGGGCTGAGAAGGTTAATTCCGGATCGTCAAAACAGGCCAGCAGCTCATCGCAGACCTGTTGATAGGCCTCGCCGCCGTGAATGCTATCCAGCGTCTGCGCCACGCGGCGTAAATCGCGGAACAGATCTTTACCTACCTGCGCCAGCGGGAACTGCGCGCTTTCGCAGCCGATGCCCAACGTTAAGCCCGGCTTACGGCCTTCCAGAATCACCCGATTCCAGTTGGTGCGAGTGCACAGCAGCTCATCGCTGCTCATCTCCGGCGCGTCGGCCAGCGCGCACCAAACCATAAACAGATCGAGGAAACGCACCTGCTGGGCGTCAACGCCGATCGGCGAGAACGGGTTGATATCCAGCGAACGCACTTCAATGTACTCAATGCCGCCGCGCAGCAGCGCATCGGACGGGGTTTCGCCCCGACGGGTGACGCGTTTCGGGCGGATCGGCGCATAGAGTTCGTTTTCAATCTGCAGGATATTGCTGTTGATCTGCAGATACTTACCGTCTTTTTCCAGCCCGATTTTGGCGTACTCTTCCGACGGCGTTTTAATCGCGCGCTTCAATCCTGCCACATACTCGTGCAGATCGTTAAACGTAATTCCGAGATTGCTTTGCGACTTATTGGTATAACCGAGGTCGCTGAGGCGCAGCGAGGTGGCGTACGGCAGGTAGTACATGCCGTTGCCCGTCTCCTCAAAGGGCAGCGTCGTCGGCTTTCCTTGCAGGAATGAAGAGCAAATCGCCGGCGAGGCGCCGAACAGATACGGGATCACCCAGCCAAAGCGATAGTAGTTACGAATCGTGCGGAAATAGCCTGCCGAAATGGCCTCTTTCCCGCTTTCAGCGTCTTCCACACCGCACTTCGCCTGCCAGAACGTCATCGGCAGCGAGAAGTTATAGTGCACGCCGGAGATAGTCTGCATCAGCGCGCCGTAGCGGTTCTTCAGCCCCTCGCGATACAGCGTTTTCAGGCGTCCCACGTTAGAGGTGCCGTACTGCGCCAGCTCAATATCCTGACCGGGGGCGATATAGCAAGGCATGCTCAGCGGCCACATCCGCTCGTCACCAAGCTGACGCGCGGTATAGCGATGGACATCGCGCATAAAGGTCAGCATATGCTCAATATCGCCGTCCACCGGCGTAATAAACTCGAGTAAAGCTTCGGCAAAATCGGTGGTAATCCATTTATGCGTCAGCGCTGAGCCTAACGCCAGAGGGTGACCGGTCGTCGCCAGCGTACCGTCTGCGTTCACGCGCAGCGTCTCCCGCTCCAGACCACGTTGAATACCCTGCAGGGCCTGCGGATGTTTTTCCAGCCAGGCCAGCGCCTGTGATACGTCCGGGATCAATTTGACCTCCCGCCTGTCGAAATCGTTTGAATAAGCATAATTGTAATGGATGAACTATCAGTCCAATTAGTGCCACCACGTCATGCCCTGAAGCGTCGCTGCCGCAATGACGATATAGCGCAGCGCCTTTCCAAGGCATAAGAAAAAGAGTACCGGTCCCCAGGAAATGCGCATCCATCCCGCCAGCAAACACAGTAAATCGCCGACAACCGGCGCCCAGCTTAGCAACAGCGTCACCGCGCCGTAGCGCTTAAGCCAGCCGGCCGCCCGCTCCTGCCAGCGCGAGGTTTTACGCAGCGGAAACAGGCGCCCCAGAATAACGTTAGTTACCCCTCCAAGGCTATTGCCGATTGTTGCTATTAATACTAACCACCACGGATGACTAACCCCCGTAAGAAGCATCGCAACCAGCACAACCTCCGAATTGCCGGGAAGCAGCGTGGCGCTTAAAAAGCTACTGGCAAACAGCGAGAGGAGTGACAGCGCGTCGCTCACAGCAAACGCACGTCTACTGCGTCCATTCCCGCGCGCTTCGCCGCCTGCAGACCAAAGTCGGCATCTTCGAAGACCACGCATTTTTCCGGCGCGACGCCCATGCGCTCGGCGCACAGCAGGAAGGTATCGGGCGCGGGTTTATGGTTGACCACATGATCGGCCGCCACCACCGCGGAGAAGTAATGACGCAGGCCCAGGTGCGCCAGCAGCGCTTCGGCGACGGCGCTTTCACTACCGGTGCCGACCGACATCGGGCGACGGCCGTGCCACGCTTTGACCACCTCGATCAGCGGCAATGGGCGTACGCTATCCAGCAGCATCGCCTTAACGGCCAGGGTTTTTTCCTGCGCCAGGCGATGTGGATCGAGATCCGCCTGGTTGAGTTCAATAATCGCCTGGGCAATCCGCCAGGTCGGTGAGCCATTGAGGGCGACCATCGCCTGTTCGTCGAAACGCATACCGTAGCGGCCCAGCACCTCGTTCCATGCCTGACGGTGGGTCGGCTCGGTATCGAGGATGGTGCCATCCATATCAAAGATCAGTCCTGCGTAACCTTCGTACATCGTCTTCTCACCAACCGGTTAATGAATGGTTACTGTAACGCAAAAGCCGGTCGTTGTCGCGGCCAGCGGCGCAGACGACAAAGGCGCCCACAGGCGCCCACAGGCGCCCACAGGCGCCTTCAGGCATCAGACCGGATAGCCGGCCTTATTTAATACGCAGATCGTTTTCGACCATTCGCACACCCTGCACCCGACGGGTGACTTCCACCGCCCGTTTAGCGCTTTCCGCGGAGGAGACAAATCCGCTCAGCTGGACGCGGCCTTTAAAGGTCTGGACGCTGATTTCAGAGGACTTGATGTCTTTATCGTTAAAGAGCGCCGTTTTCACCTTAGTGGTCACCACGGTATCGTCAATGTAACCGCCGGTACTTTCTTTGGTGGACGAACCGGCACAGCCAGCGAGGACCGTCGCCACCAGCAGCGTCGCGCAAAAAGCAGGTATTGCTTTGAACCATTTCATGGATTTCTCTCCTTGCATTTATCTCAGCCTGATAACGCTGATATACAAGGATAAATTATAGTGGAAAGCGCGGCTTGCCAATAAAAAAAGTCAGGATGAAACTGGGATGGAAAACGCGGTTATCGGGATGGCGAGGGAAGCGTGAAGAGGGTGCCGTTGCTTACGCAACGTTATCCGCCCTGGTGCTGGCGATAATTTCGCAGACCATGAAACAACATTTTCGCTGTTGCTAAGGAGAATATGGTGCATCCGGGAGGATTACTCGGCTGCGCCTCGCCCTTCGGGCCGTTGCTTACGCAACGTTATCCTCCCTGGTACTGACGATAAATTCGCAGACCATGAAACAACGTTTTCGCTGTTACTAAGGAGAATATGGTGCATCCGGGAGGATTCGAACCTCCGACCGCTC
>NZ_JBEAJL010000089.1:0-60284 GCF_040065275.1 Klebsiella sp. JB_Kp042 | reverse complement strand
GCGGCGACTGGCCGCCCCCTGTGCGCTCCCTGCGCCATGATTGACATAACGCAGAAAATTAACCGGGAGCGCAATATGCGCTGACGCCACACGTGATAAACGCTTTTCCCGGATGAGAAAGGGGCAACCGATGCAGCTTATCCCCCCGTCGTGCGCCAGACCGTCCCCCGACGTCCCCTACCCCTTTAACTTCGGATCCAGCGCATCGCGCAGGCCATCTCCCAGCAGATTAAACGCCAGCACGGTCAAGAAAATCGCCACCGCCGGAAACAGCGCCACGTGCGGAGACATCACCATATCCGCCCGCGCCTCGTTGAGCATGGCACCCCACTCCGGCGTGGGCGGCTGCGCGCCGAGGCCGAGAAACGACAGACTGGCCGCCGAAATAATCGATACCCCAATGCGCATGGTGAAATAAACCACGATTGACGACACCGTCCCCGGCAGGATGTGGTGGAAGAGGATGGTGGCATCGCTGGCGCCAATGCTGCGCGCCGATTCAATAAAGGTCTGCTGCTTTAATACCAGGGTATTGCCGCGCACCAGCCGGGCGAACGCCGGGATCGAGAAGATCGCCACGGCGATAATCACGTTGGCCATCCCGCTGCCCATGACGGCGACCACCGCGATCGCCAGCAGGATCCCCGGAAAGGCGAACAGCACGTCGCACAGACGCATAATCAGCCGGTCCCACCAGCCCTCATAGTAGCCGGCCAGCAGCCCAAGCACCGTGCCGATGGCTGCGCCAATCAGCACCGCCAGCACCCCGGCGGCCAGCGAGATCTGCGCGCCCACCAGCACCCGGCTGAAAATATCGCGCCCCAGCGAGTCGACGCCGAACCAGTGCACCAGCGAAGGCCCCTCGTTAAGCCGGTCATAGTCGAAATAATTTTCCGCATCGTACGGCGCTATCCATGGGGCGACGATGGCCACCGCAATCAGCAACAGCACAAAAATACCGGCGCCCATGGCCACCGGCTGACGCCGAAAGCGCCGCCAGAACTCATGCCAGGGGGTATGGATCTCGCCGGGCCTGATGCCCGGCATGGCGTTCAGCGCCGCCTGCCTTCTCCAGTTAAGCAATCGCACCTTACTTATACCTGATAGCCGGGTTTATGGCCGCGTACAGCACATCCACCACTAAATTGATAAGAATAAACTCCAGCGAAAAGAGCAGCACTTCCGCCTGAATCACCGGGTAATCGCGCATTTCTACCGAATCGACCAGCAGTCGCCCCAGCCCCGGCCAGTTGAAGACCTTCTCCACGACGATCGAGCCGCCGAGCAGAAAGCCGAACTGCAGCCCCATCATGGTGACGACCGGGATCATCGCATTGCGCAGACCATGCTTGAGCACCACCCGCGTTTCGCTCACTCCTTTCGCCCGGGCGGTACGCATATAGTCTTCATGCAGCACATCGACGAACGACGCGCGGGTAAAGCGCGCCATCACCGCCGCCACCGCCGCGCCGAGGGTCAGCGAAGGCAAAATATAGTGCCGCCAGCTGTCGGCGCCCACCGTCGGCAGCCAGCCCAGCTCAACCGAAAACACCTGCATCAGCAGCATGCCGAGGGCAAAGGCCGGAAACGAAATGCCGCTCACCGCCAGCGCCATTCCCAGACGGTCAGGCCAGCGATTGCGCCACACCGCCGCCGCGATCCCCGCCGCCATGCCAAACAGCACCGCCCAGCTCATGCTGGCCAGCGTCAGCCACAGGGTGGGCATAAAGCGGCTGGCTATCTCACTGGCAACGGGACGCCGCGAGGCCATGGACATGCCAAAATCGCCGCGCAGCACGTTGGTGATGTAGTGCCAAAACTGGACATGCAGCGGCTGGTCAAGCCCCAGCTGCTGGCGCACCATCGCCACCACCTGGGCGTCGGCTTCCGGTCCGGCAATCAGCCGCGCCGGATCGCCGGGCAGCATATGGACGAAGAGAAACACCAGCACCGCGACGATTAGCAGGGTGGGGATCAGCCCCAGCAGGCGCTTAATCACATAGTTGAGCATCGTACCTCCACCACCCGCCCCGCGGAAAAACCGCCCTCCTCCCACCCGTGCCGGAGGGCATCATCTCGACCTTCACGGTATTAAATCTGCCTGTTCGAAGCTGAAGCCGGTGTCCGGCTGGATATAGAAGCCAGTGAGATTCTTGCTGTGGGCAGAGACCAGTTTCTCCACCACCAGCGGCACCCACGGCGACTCTTTCCAGATAATATCCTGCGCCGCTTTATAGAGTTTGGTTTTCTCTTGCGGATCGGTGGTTTTCAGCGCCTCGCTCAGCGCGCTATCCACCTGCGGGTTGCTGTAAAAGGCGGTGTTGAACAGGGTCGGCGGCCAGTTTTGGGAAGCAAACAGCGGCGACAGCGCCCAGTCGGCTTCGCCAGTGGAGGCGGACCAGCCGGTATAGAACATCCGTACCCCGCTCTCTTTCTGCCCTTTACCTTCCACTTCCGCCGCCCGCTGACCGGCGTCCATCGCCGTCACCTGCGCCTTAATGCCCACCTGCGCCAGCTGCTGCTGGGTAAACTGCAGCACTTTCTGCGCGGTGCTGTGGTTATGTGACGACCACAGCGTCGTGTTAAACCCGTTGGGGTAGCCGGCCTCTTTCAGCAGCTGGCGCGCTTTCGCCGGATCGTAAGGCCACGCGGGATAGCTCTGGGCGTAGGCAATCGACGGCGGCACCACGCCGGTCGCCGGGGTGGCATAGCCGGCAAACGCCACCTTGACCAGCGCCTGGCGGTTGATGGCGTAGTTGATCGCTTCGCGCACCTTCGGATTATCGAACGGCTTCTGCGTCACGTTCATGCTGATGTAACGCTGCATGATCGACGGACTGGCCACCAGCTCCAGTTTGCTGTTTTTCGCCAGCAGCGGCGCCTGCTCATAGGGGATCGGGAAGGCGAACTGCGCCTCGCCGGTCTGCAGCATCGCCGCCCGGGTATTGTTATCGACCACCGGTCGCCAGGTAATGGAATCCAGCTTCGGCAGCCCCGGCTGCCAGTAGCCATCGAACTTGCTGACCTTCACGAAGTCGGTCTGGTTCCAGGTATCGAGCTTATACGGCCCGGTGCCGACCGGGTGGAAGCCGATGTCTTTGCCATATTTTTTCAGCGCCGCCGGCGAAATCATCGCCGTCGCCGGATGGGCGAGAATATTAATAAACGCCGAGAACGGCTGCTTGAGGGTAATTTTCACCGTGGTTGGATCGACCGCCTCGGTGCTGGCGATATTTTTATACAGGTTATAGCGCTTAAGATGGTTTTCCGGGTTGCTGGCGCGGTCGAGGTTAGCCTTGACCGCCTCGGCGTTAAAGTCGGTGCCATCCTGGAATTTCACCCCGCTGTGCAGCTTGATGGTGTACACCAGGCCATCCGGCGATACGGTGTAGCTCTCGGCAAGGACATTTTGCAGCTTCATCTCTTTATCAAGGCCGAACAGGCCTTGATAAAAGGACTTCGCCACCGCCTGCGACAGGGTATCGTTGGCATCATAGGGGTCGAGCGTCGTGAAGTTAGACCCGACCGCCACCACCACATCTTTGGCGGCAAAAGCGGGGGCGCTCGCCAGGGCCGCCGCGATACTCAGCGCCAGCCACCATTTGCGTGAAACAGGTTGTGTCATCGTGTTCTCCTGAAAAGGTGCGTTATGTGTTGTTATGCTCTGCCCAGCACATCGGCGGCGTCGCGGGCGACGAAGTGGCCCGGCCCAACCTGCTGCAATGGCGGGCTGGCGATCTCCTCGCCCCGCTTATAAATATTGCCCGGAACGTCATCTGACAGCAGGACCCGTTGCGGATGACGGTAGGCCGGGTCGGCCACCGGTACGGCGGCCATGAGCTTACGGGTATAGGGGTGCTGCGGGTTTTCAAACACCGCGCGGCGCGGGCCGATTTCGACAATCCGGCCGCGATACATCACCGCCACGCGGTGGCTGATGCGCTCCACTACCGCCATATCATGGGAAATAAACAGAAACGCGATGCCCATTTCGCGCTGCAGGTCGAGCATCAGATTGATAATCTGCGCCCGAATGGAGACATCCAGGGCCGACACCGACTCATCGGCAATCACCACCTTCGGATTAAGCGCCAGCGCGCGGGCAATGCAGATCCGCTGCCGCTGGCCGCCGGAAAAGGCGTGGGGGTAGCGCCAGGCATGCTCCGGCTGCAGCCCCACGCGCTTTAGCAGCCAGGCGACCCGCTCGCGCGCCGCCTCCCTGTCCAGCAGGCCATGCACCCGCAGCGGCTCCATAATCGAATCGCCGACTGTCTGGCGCGGATCGAGCGAGGCGTAAGGGTCCTGAAAAATAAACTGAATATTGCGCCGCAGGGACTGCAGCTTGCTGCCGGAGAGGGTATCGATCCGCTGACCATCGAAGGTAATGGTGCCCCCCTGGGTCTCAACCAGCCTCAGCAGCGCCCGGCCGGTGGTCGACTTGCCGCAGCCGGACTCCCCCACCAGCGACAGGGTCTCTCCCGGCCAGAGATCAAAACTCACCTTCTCCACCGCATGCACTTCGCGCGTCACGCGATTGAGAAGTCCGCCGCGCACCGGGAAACGGGCCACCAGATCGCGCACCTGCAGAATAGGCTCCCCCACCACCACCGTGTCTGGCGTGTCTGTCTCCGCCAGCGGCTGCCCCGGTAGCGGAAAGCGGCGAGGCAGATCCTGACCGCGCATCTCCCCCAGCCGGGGGACCGCCGCCAACAGCGACTGCGTATAAGGGTGCTGCGGGGAACGGAAAATCTCCTCGACGCTGCCGGTCTCCACCGCCTCGCCGCGATACATGACCAGCACCCGATCGGCGATATCGGCCACCACCCCCATGTCGTGGGTGATAAAGATTACCCCCATCGCCATCTCCTTTTGCAGGACGGCGATAAGTTGCAAAATTTGCGCCTGAATGGTGACATCCAGCGCCGTGGTCGGCTCGTCGGCAATCAGCACCGCCGGCCGACAGGAGAGCGCCATGGCGATCATCACCCGCTGGCGCATACCGCCGGAGAGCTGGTGCGGATAGCGTGAGAGCATCTCTTCCGCCTGGGGAATACGCACCTGGTCGAGCATCTTTTTCGCCGCGCGCAGCGCCTCTTCGCGCCCCAGCCCCTGGTGCAGGCGCAGGGATTCGGCGATCTGCTCGCCGATGGTGAATACCGGGTTCAGCGAGGTCATCGGCTCCTGAAAAATCATCGCCAGATCCGCGCCGCGTACCCGGCGCATTTCGGCCTCCGATTGCTCATTGAGCGCGATCACCTGCCGGTTGCGCCGTCGCAGCCACAGCCCCTCGCTGCTCACCTCGCTGCTGGCGGCGTCAAGCAGACGCATCAGCGCCAGCGCGGTGACCGATTTTCCCGAACCGGACTCCCCGACAATCGCCAGCGTCTCGCCGCGGCGCAGGCTGAAGGAAAGCTGACGCACGGCCTGCACCTCTGGCGCATCCTGCTGGCGGAACGCCACGTTCAGGTTGCGCACCACCAGTACTTCGCAGGTATCCGTTTCGTGAGTTTGCGGCACTCTCCTCTCCCTTGTTCTATTCGCGATAAATGCCAATGGTCGGCGTATCGCCGGCATAGCACCAGGCGCGGTACATGCCTTCGCTGTTAAACGGTAAAACGACGTTGCCTTCGCGATCGACGGCAATCAGCCCGCCGCTGCCGCCGAGGGCCGGCAGCTTCTCCATCACCACCCGCTCGCAGGCGGAATAGAGACTGAGCTGACCGTACTCCATCAGGGCGGCGATATCGTAGGCCGCCAGGGTACGCATAAAGACTTCGCCGGTGCCGGTGCAGGAGACCGCCACGCTGGCGTTGTTGGCGTAGCACCCCGCGCCCGGCAGCGGGCTGTCGCCGACGCGTCCGGGCAGTTTGTTGGTCATGCCGCCGGTGGAGGTCGCCGCCGCCAGATTGCCGGCCAGATCGAGCGCCACCGCCCCGACGGTGCCCATTTTCTGCCGTTCGTCGAGCGGAGCGGCGTGATGGTCAAGGATGATCTCCCCGCCCGCTTTCGCCTCCTGCAGCTGCAGCAGACGCTCGGGGGTGGAAAAGAGATCGTTATCGACGCGCGCCATTCCGTGGGAGAAGGCGAAATTTTCCGCCCCCTCGCCGATCAGCAGCACGTGCGGGCTCTCCTCCAGCACCAGACGCGCCGCCAGCACCGGATTACGTAGATGTTTGACCCCGGCCACCGCCCCCGCCTGCAGGCTGTAGCCGTCCATCACGCAGGCGTCCAGCTCGTGGGTTTGATCGTGGGTAAATACCGAGCCCATCCCGGCGTTAAACAGCGGACACTCTTCCAGCAGACGGACGGCCTCGGTCACGGCATCCAGCGCACTGGCGCCCGCAGCCAACATTTTCTGCCCGCTTTCGACGATAGCCGACAGCGCCGCCACGTACTCCCGCTCCCGCTCCGGCGTCATCTGCGCGCGAGAAATCGCCCCTGCGCCGCCGTGAATTGCTATAACCGCCTTGCCCATTTCGCCAGTCCTTAACGATGAAGTGGATAGCCCCCGCCCTGTCGTACCGCGTCGCGGCGCCGGTCACGTCAGGAATAAGGGTATTGATATCATTATATTGCTGAATGCCTTATACAATTTTTGAATATAGAAAGAGCGGCGGTCGATGTAAAGCCTCGTACCCAGGTGGCATACAGCCCGCGCCGCTTTTCTGCCATAATAGGCGTTTTCGCCGTTTTGCCCGCAGGAGTGACCCATGGATTTTACCGCCGGACTGATGCCGCTCGACACAGCCCTCACCCAGATGCTCGATCGTATTACGCCGCTGAGCGCGACGGAAACTGTACCGCTGTTGCAGGCCTTCGCGCGCGTCACCGCCCATGACATTATCTCCCCGCTGGATGTCCCCGGCTTTGATAACGCGGCGATGGATGGCTATGCCGTCCGGTTGAGCGACCTCAACGACGGCGCGGCCCTGCCGGTCGCCGGGAAGGCCTTTGCGGGCCAACCGTTTCACGACGCCTGGCCCACCGGCACCTGTATCCGCATCATGACCGGCGCGCCGGTGCCTGCGGGCTGCGACGCGGTGGTCATGCAGGAAGAGACCGAACAGACCGACGTCGGCGTGCGCTTTACCGCGCCGGTGAAAGCCGGGCAGCATATTCGCCGCCGCGGGGAAGATATCGCCCACGGCGCGGTGGTCTTCCCGGCGGGAACGCCGCTGACGGTAGCCGAGCTGCCGGTGCTGGCCTCGCTGGGCATTGCCGACGTCGAGGTGGTGCGCAAGGTTCGCGTCGCGGTCTTCTCGACCGGCGATGAGCTGCAGCTGCCGGGTCAACCGCTTGGCGACGGCCAGATTTACGATACCAACCGCCTGGCGGTGCATCTGATGCTCGAACAGCTGGGCTGCGAGGTCATTAACCTCGGCATTATTCCTGACGATCCGACGCAACTGCGTGAGGCCTTTATCGCCGCCGACCAGCAGGCCGACGTGGTCATCAGCTCCGGTGGCGTCTCGGTGGGCGAAGCCGACTACACCAAAACCATTCTTGAAGAGCTGGGGGAGATCGGCTTCTGGAAGCTGGCGATCAAGCCGGGCAAACCCTTCGCCTTCGGCAAGCTCAGCAGCAGCTGGTTCTGCGGCCTGCCGGGCAACCCGGTTTCCGCCACCGTCACCTTCTGTCAGCTGGTACAGCCGCTGCTGGCGAAGCTCTCCGGTAAGCACGGTCCGCTTCAGGCGACCCGCCTGCGGGTGCGGGCCGCCGCGCGGCTGAAAAAGTCCCCGGGCCGCCTCGATTTTCAGCGCGGTATTCTGCAGCGCAACCCGGACGGCGAGCTGGTGGTGACCACCACCGGTCATCAGGGCTCGCACATTTTCAGCTCTTTCAGCCTCGGCAACTGCTTTATCGTGCTGGAGCGCGAGCGCGGCCACGTTGAAGCGGGCGAATGGGTCGACGTCGAACCGTTCAGCCATCTGTTTGGGGGGCTGTAATGGCCGTGGAGCTGAGCGATGAAGAGATGCTGCGCTATAACCGGCAGATTGTTTTGCGCGGTTTTGATTTTGACGGCCAGGAGCGGCTAAAGGCCGCTCGCGTGCTGGTGGTCGGCCTCGGCGGACTTGGCTGCGCCGCCGCGCAGTATCTGGCCGCCGCCGGGGTGGGACAGCTCACCCTGCTCGATTTCGACACCGTCTCGCTCTCCAATCTGCAGCGCCAGACGCTGCACAGCGACGCCGCCATCGGCCAGCCGAAGGTGGACTCCGCCCGCGAGGCGCTGGCGCGCATTAATCCGCACGTTCATCTGGCGCCGCTCAATGCCTTACTGGACGAACCGGCGCTGGCGGCGCAGATTGCCGGGCACGATCTGGTGCTCGACTGCACCGACAACGTCGCCATTCGTAACCAGCTCAACGCCGGCTGCTTCCGCCACCAAACCCCGCTGGTTTCCGGGGCGGCGATCCGTATGGAGGGGCAGATCAGCGTCTTCACGTATCAGGAGGGCGAACCCTGCTACCGCTGCCTGAGCCGCCTGTTTGGCGAAAACGCCCTCACCTGCGTCGAAGCCGGCGTGATGGCCCCGCTGGTGGGCACTATCGGTTCCCTGCAGGCGATGGAGGCCATTAAGCTGTTGACCGGCTACGGCACGCCCGCCAGCGGGAAAATCGTAATGTACGACGCCATGACCTGCCAGTTTCGTGAAATGAAGCTGATGCGCCACCCGCAGTGCGAGGTATGCGGTACCCGCTAACGTTCAGCCGCCGGCGAGGGTCGTCGCCGGTGAAGTTGTGACCTCTGCCGTTATTCTATCCCCTGGCGATTATCGCCATCCCGCTTGTTGATTTGCGTCAATACAACTTTCATTCGAAAGTGTTTTTATATTCATACGCAAACAAGAGGGTAAGCCATGATCTTCAATATCCAGCGCTATTCCACCCATGACGGCCCAGGGATCCGCACCGTCGTCTTCCTGAAAGGCTGCTCGCTGGGCTGCCGCTGGTGCCAGAACCCGGAGAGCCGCGCCCGCAGCGAAGACCTGCTGTATGACCCGCGCCTGTGCCTGGCCGGCTGCGAGCTGTGCCAGCAGGCGGCGCCGGCGGTTATCACCCGCACCCTCGAGGGTCTGATCATTCACCGGCAACACGTTAACGACAGCCATATCGCCGCGCTGCGCGACTGCTGCCCCACCACCGCGCTCATGGTGTGCGGCGAGGAGAAGAGCGTCGAGGAGATCATGGCGACGGTGCTGCGCGACAAACCCTTTTACGATCGCAGCGGCGGCGGCATCACCCTTTCCGGCGGCGAACCCTTTATGAACCCGGCCCTGGCGCAGGCGCTGTTGGAGGCCAGCCATCAGGCGGGTATCCATACCGCTGTGGAAACCTGCCTGCACGTACCGTGGAAATACATTGAGCCGGCTTTACCCTTCATCGACCTGTTTCTCGCCGACCTGAAGCACGTCGACGAGGCCGTTTTCCGGCAGTGGACCGACGGCAGCGCCCGCCGGGTGCTGGACAACCTGCAGCGCCTGGCGCAGGCGGGGAAAAACATCATTATTCGCGTGCCGTTAATCCAGGGATTCAACGCCAGCGAAGCCGACATTACCGCCATCACTGATTTTGCCGCCGACCGCCTGCGGGTCAGCGAAATCCATTTCCTGCCCTACCACACGCTGGGAATGAATAAATACCAGTTACTCAGTCAGCCCTACACCGCACCGGATAAACCGCTGGATGCTCCCGAGCTGCTCGCCTTTGCGCAGGATTATGCGCGGAGCAAGGGGCTAACGGCGATCTTACGAGGATAACCCCTATGACTACCCTGAAACTCAACACCCTCAGCGCCCGTATCCAGGCCCATAAAATGGCGCTGGTGCATATCGTCAAGCCGCCGGTCTGTACCGAACGCGCCCGCCACTATACCGAGATGTATCAGCAGCATCTTGATAAGCCGATCCCGGTGCGCCGCGCCCTGGCCCTCGCTCACCACCTGGCAGAGCGCACCATCTGGATCAAGCACGATGAGCTGATCGTCGGCAACCAGGCCAGCGAAGTGCGCGCCGCGCCGATCTTCCCGGAATACACCGTCAGCTGGATCGAGAAAGAGATCGACGATCTCGCCGACCGCCCCGGCGCCGGCTTCGCGGTCAGCGAAGAGAACAAGCGCGTGCTGCACGAAGTGTGCCCGTGGTGGCGCGGCCAGACCGTGCAGGACCGCTGCTACGGCATGTTTACCGATGAGCAGAAAGCGCTCCTCGCCACCGGCATTATTAAGGCGGAGGGCAACATGACCTCCGGCGACGCCCACCTGGCGGTCAACTACCCGCTGCTGCTGGAGAAAGGACTGGACGGCATGCGCGCGAAAGTCGCCGAACGCCGGTCGCGCATCAACCTGACGGTGCTGGAAGACCTGCACGGCGAACAGTTCCTGAAAGCGATTGATATTGTGCTGGCGGCGGTCAGTGACCACAGCAAACGCTTTGCCGCGCTGGCGCGCGAGATGGCGACGGCAGAATCCCGTGACGCACGCCGCGATGAGCTGCTGGCGATTGCCGAAAACTGCGACATCATCGCCCATGAGCCGCCGAAGACCTTCTGGCAGGCGCTGCAGCTGTGCTACTTCATTCAGCTGATCCTGCAGATTGAATCCAATGGCCACTCGGTCTCCTTTGGCCGCATGGACCAGTACCTCTATCCGTACTACCGCCGCGACGTTGAGCTGCAGCAATCGTTGGATCGCGAACAGGCCATTGAGCTGCTGCACAGCTGCTGGCTGAAGCTGCTGGAGGTCAACAAGATCCGCTCCGGCTCCCACTCCAAGGCCTCAGCCGGCAGCCCGCTGTATCAGAACGTCACCATCGGCGGCCAGAACCTGGTGGACGGCCAGCCGCAGGACGCGATCAACCCGCTGTCGTACGCCATTCTGGAATCCTGCGGTCGTCTGCGCTCGACCCAGCCGAACCTCAGCGTGCGCTACCACGCCGGAATGAGCAACGACTTCCTCGACGCCTGCGTCCAGGTGATCCGCTGCGGCTTCGGCATGCCGGCGTTTAATAACGACGAAATCGTGATCCCGGAATTTATCAAGCTGGGAATCGAGCCGCAGGATGCCTACGATTATGCGGCCATCGGCTGCATCGAAACCGCGGTCGGCGGCAAATGGGGTTATCGCTGCACCGGCATGAGCTTTATCAACTTCGCGCGGGTGATGCTGGCGACGCTGGAAGGCGGCCGCGATGCCACCAGCGGCCAGGTGTTCCTGCCGCAGGAGCACGCCCTGTCGAAAGGCAACTTCACTAACTTCGACGAGGTGCTGGCCGACTGGGACCGCCAGATCCGCTACTACACCCGTAAGTCGATTGAGATTGAGTATGTGGTCGATACTATGCTGGAAGAGAACGTCCACGATATTCTCTGTTCGGCGCTGGTGGACGACTGCATCGAACGGGCGAAGAGCATTAAGCAGGGCGGCGCTAAGTATGACTGGGTGTCCGGCCTGCAGGTGGGCATCGCCAACCTCGGCAACAGCCTGGCGGCGGTGAAAAAGCTGGTCTTCGATCAGGGCGTTATCGGCCAGCAGGAACTGGCGAAGGCGCTGGCGGAAGATTTTGACGGCCTGACCCACGAGCAGCTGCGCCAGCGGTTGATCAACGGCGCGCCGAAGTACGGTAACGATGATGACAGCGTGGACGCGTTGCTGGCGCGGGCCTACCAGACCTATATCGACGAGCTGAAGCAGTATCACAACCCGCGCTATGGCCGCGGCCCGATCGGCGGCAACTATTACGCCGGCACGTCCTCTATCTCCGCCAACGTTCCGTTCGGCGCGCAGACCATGGCGACGCCGGATGGCCGTAAAGCGCACACTCCGCTGGCGGAAGGGGCCAGCCCGGCCTCCGGAACCGACCATCTGGGACCGACGGCGGTCATCAGTTCGGTGGGTAAACTGCCCACCGGGGCGATCCTCGGCGGCGTGCTGCTAAACCAGAAGCTGAATCCGTCCACTCTGGAAAACGCGTCCGACAAGCAGAAGCTGATGGTGCTGCTGCGCACCTTCTTCGAGGTGCATAAAGGCTGGCATATCCAGTACAACATTGTCTCGCGCGACACGCTGCTGGAGGCGAAGAAACATCCTGATCAGTACCGCGATTTGGTGGTGCGCGTCGCCGGGTACTCGGCGTTCTTTACCGCTCTGTCGCCGGATACCCAGGACGATATTATCGCCCGTACCGAGCATACGCTGTAGCCCTTCAGGCCCGCTGGCGCGACGCTTAGCGGGCCTCCCCTGTCCTGCTGGCCGGGAAAGGCAATGCCGCCTCCCGGCATTTTCTGAATGCGTGAACTTTCATTCGAAATAAATTTGTGCTCCCCATCACATTGTAATTAGAATGTTACTGGTCGAAGTTAAGCCAGGAGCATCCCCTTATGACCGTTAAAGTTATCGTCACCGATATGGACGGAACTTTTCTCAATGACGCCAAAACCTACGACCGCTCACGGTTTCTGGCGCAATTCGCCCAGCTGCAGCAGCGCGGCATTGAATTCGTTGTCGCCAGCGGCAACCAGTACTATCAGCTGATCTCCTTCTTCCCGGAGATCCGCGAGCAGATCTCGTTCGTCGCCGAAAACGGCGCGCTGGTCTTTGAGCATGGTAAGCAGCTGTTCCACGGCGAACTGACCCGCCACGAATCGCAGGTGGTGATTGGCGAATTACTCAAAGATCCGCAGCTGAACTTCGTCGCCTGCGGCCTGCACAGCGCCTACGTGAGCGATAACGCCCCGGACGCCTTCGTCGACCTGATGTCAAAGCACTACCACCGTCTGCAGCGGGTAAGCGACTATCACGCCATCGACGATACGCTGTTCAAATTTTCTCTGAACCTGCCGGACAGCGAGATCCCGCAGCTGATCGATAAACTGCACGTCTCGCTCGACGGCATTATGAAGCCGGTCACCAGCGGCTTTGGCTTTGTCGATTTGATTATTCCCGGTCTGCATAAAGCCAACGGCATCAGCCGCCTGCTCAAGCGCTGGAACCTGTCGCCGCAACAGTGCGTGGCCATCGGCGACAGCGGCAACGACGCCGAAATGCTGAAGCTGGTGAAATACGCTTTCGCCATGGGTAACGCCGCCGACAGCATCAAAGCTATCGCCGGATATGCGACCGACGATAATAATCATGACGGCGCGCTGAACGTCATTCAGGCCGTCCTTGATAACCGCGCTCCCTTCAACGCCTGACCGCTCTCCGGGGCTGCGCGCCCCGGCTTGTCCATTTTGTGCGCCACAGCAAGATTTTAAACTTGCATTAACTCCATTTTAACTTAAATTAACGTTTGTAAGATTTAATACTTTCGAATGAAAGATACAGCGAGGTTATTATGGCTGCTCTCCCGACCCACGAAACACTCCCCGCCGACCACAAAGCGGCGATTCGCCAGATGAAGCAGGCGCTGCGGGCGCAAATCGGCGACGTCCAGGCGGTGTTCGACAAGCTCTCAGCGCGCATCAGCGAGCGCCTGCAGGAGATTGAGACGCTGAAAGCCGCAGGCCAGGAGGTCTGGCCAACCATTCCGTTCCGCGATATCGCCGAGGGAACCGTGAGCGATGCCCAGCGCGCGGCCATTAAGCGCCGGGGCTGCGCGGTGATCAAAGGCCACTTTCCGCGCGAACAGGCGCTGGCCTGGGATACCGCGATGCTGGAATATCTGGATCTGAACCATTTCGACGAGGTCTACAAAGGGCCAGGCGACAGCTTCTTCGGTACGCTTGAGGCTTCGCGGCCGGAAATCTATCCCATCTACTGGTCGCCCTCGCAAATGCAGGCCCGCCAGAGCGATGAAATGGCGGCGGCGCAGTCCTTCCTTAACCGCCTGTGGCGCTTTGAGCAGGACGGCAAGCGCTGGTTCGATCCGGACGTCAGCGTCATTTACCCCGACCGCATTCGCCGCCGTCCGCCGGGAACCACCTCGAAAGGGCTGGGCGCGCATACCGATTCCGGTGCGCTGGAGCGCTGGCTACTCCCCGCCTACCAGCAGGTCTTCGCCAACGTCTTTAACGGTCATGTCGACGCTTACGATCCATGGGACGCCGCGCACCGTACTGAAGTGGAAGAGTACACTGTCGACAACACCACCAAGTGCTCGGTGTTCCGCACTTTCCAGGGCTGGACCGCGCTGTCGGATATGATCCCGGGTCAGGGACTGCTGCACGTGGTGCCGATCCCCGAGGCGATGGCCTATGTGCTGCTGCGCCCGCTGCTTGACGATGTGCCGGAGGATGAGCTGTGCGGCGTCGCGCCGGGCAGAGTGCTGCCGATCTCTGAGCAGTGGCACCCGCTGCTGATCAAAGCCCTCAGTTCGATCCCGGCGCTGAACGCTGGCGATTCCGTCTGGTGGCACTGCGACGTCATTCACTCGGTGGCGCCGGTGGAAAATCAGCAGGGCTGGGGCAATGTGATGTACATTCCGGCGGCGCCGATGTGCGAGAAGAACCTCGCCTACGCGCAGAAAGTGAAAATCGCTCTGGAAAAAGGGGCCTCGCCGGGTGATTTCCCGCGCGAGGACTATGAGGCCAGCTGGCAGGGGCGCTTCACCCTGGAGGATCTGAACATCCACGGCAAACGGGCGTTGGGTATCGCGGTTTAATCGTCATACAGCCCCTGCGGCTCCACAGCGGTATGGCCTTTGCCCGGCCGGATCCGCCGTACCGAATCACGCACCACCAGCGTGCCGTGCAGCAGCAGCGAACCGTGCGGCGCCTCCGGGCGCAGCAGGCGCTGCTGCAGGAGGTGCACCGCCTCGCTGCCCAGCTCATCCCGCGGCACATGCACTGCGGTCAGCGGCACCTCCTGGATCGCCGCCAGATTAAACCCGTCGATGCTCATCACCGAGACATCCTGCGGCACCCGCAGGCCGCGCTTTTGCAATGCGCTGACCGTGCCGGCGGCCATGAAATCGCCGCCCACCAGGAAAGCGGTGGGCAACGGCTTGCCCTGTAAGCCATCAAGCCAGGCCCCCACCTGCTCTTCGGTCTCTCTGGCGCTAAAGTTGGCGACGCTGATGAGATCCCGGCTGGCGGTAAAGCGCAAATTGCGCGCGCGCCACGCCTCCTGGATCCCCCCCAGCCGCAGCTCCATGGTATAGCGGCGCAGGCACATGACGTTCATCACCACGCGATGCCCCATATCAAACAGATAGCGGGCGGCGCACAGGCCAATCAGACGATGATCGGGGGCAATGGACGGCAGCCGCATCCCTTCATCCCGACAGTTGATCAATACGCAGGGTTTGCCCAGGTCCGCCGCCAGGCCATGAATATGCGGATCGTCGATCCCCAGCAGCACCGCGGCCTGGGTCTCCGCTTCGTTCATGCGGGCAAGAAACAGATTGGCGTCGCTGTCGTTCTCGTCCAGCGCGCAGTAGCGCAGGCGCACTTCATGCGCCGCCAGCGCGTTATTGATGCTCTGGATCACCCGGTAGTAGAAGATATCCGACCGCTCATCGAAGGCGCGCTGTGGGGCAAACACCAGCAGATTATTGAGCAACAGACGTCCGGCGGCCAGTCCCTGCATGACCCCCAGCTCGCGGGCGCACTCCAGCACCGCCCGGCGCGCCTTGTCGCTGGTATTCGCCTTCCCGGCCAGGACGCGCGAAACGGTACTGGCCGACAGCCCGGTGCGGGCGGCGATTTCGGCGACGCGCAGCTTTTTATCCATTTTGTGATCCAGCTCCGATTGGAAAATGAAAGAATTTTCATAATCGCCAAAGCGCTCCCTGTAAGCAAATGACAGCGCAAAATTTGAGATCCCGGTCATTTCATGAAAAAACTTGCATAAATAGCGCTTTGCCCGACGTTTTTTCTCCCTTAGCCTGAATTGGTCCAACATCTCCCATACTAGTTATACCAATGGTGTTGAGATAAAAAAATAGACTATTCAAATAGTTAACAACACTACGTGACCGCTCACGGATTGAGAACGTCACTTTCCCCCTACTAACGTCATGTGGAGTGTGCTATGAGTCAAGGCCTCAACAATGATATCGCGGTCAGCAAAACGCGCCGGGTGGTAAAAAACCTGCGCTGGTGGGTGCTGGTCCTGTTTTTACTTGGCGTCACCGTCAACTACATCACACGCAACTCGCTGGGGATTATCGCCCCGGAACTGAAAGCGACGCTCGGTATCACCACCGAACAATATTCCTGGATCGTCGGCGCGTTTCAGTTGGCTTACACGATTTTCCAACCGCTCTGTGGCTGGCTTATCGACGTCATCGGCCTGAAGCTCGGGTTTATGATCTGCGCCACCCTGTGGGCGCTGGCCTGCATCGCCCACGCCGCGGCCGGCAGCTGGCTGCACCTGGCTATATTGCGCTTCTTTATGGGCGGGGCCGAGGCGGCCGCCACCCCGGCCAACGCCAAGACCATCGGCGAGTGGTTCCCGAAGTCTGAACGGCCAATCGCCGCCGGCTGGGCTGGCGTCGGGTTCTCCATCGGCGCCATGCTCGCCCCGCCGATCATCTACTTCGCCCATGCCTCCTTCGGCTGGCAGGGGGCGTTTATGTTTACCGGCGCGCTGGCCCTGCTGTGGGTGGTGCTGTGGTGGGCCTTCTATCAGAACCCGGAAAAGCACCCCAATCTCAGCAAAAGCGAGCTCGAGTACATCAAGCAGGATAACGAAGCGCCGCCGGTGAAACAGCCCTTCTTTACCGCACTCAAAACCGTCTCGAAGAATAAACGTTTCTACGGGATCGCCATTCCCGCATTTATGGCCGAGCCCGCCTGGGCGGTGCTGAGCTTCTGGGTACCGCTGTACCTGGCCAAAGAGCACGGCATGGACCTCAAGCAGATTGCCATGTTCGCCTGGCTGCCGTTCCTTGCCGCCGACCTCGGCAGCGTGGTCAGCGGCTACCTCACCCGCCTGTACGTTCGCTGGTTCGGCTGTACGCGAGTCAACTCGGTGATCGCCAGCTCGGTGACCGGCGCGTTTCTGATGATCTCCCTGGCCCTCGTCGCTATCACCCGCGATCCCTATATCACCATCGTCCTGATCTCCATTGGCGGCTTCGGGCATCAGATCATCTCCTGCATGCTCAGCGCGCTGGTGGTGGAGTCGTTCGACAAGGGACAAATGGCGACGGTGAACGGTATGCGCGGATCCGCGGCGTGGATCGCCAGCTTCCTGTTCTCGTTATTAATCGGGGTGACCGCCGACAAAATTGGCTTCAACCCGCTGTTCATCGCCATGGGTTTCTTTGACCTGATTGGCGCCGTTTTCCTGGTGGCATTTATTGCTGAACGTCGCGCCAAGCGCGCCTGAGAGTGGATGTAAGATATGAAGACGTTGAAACACTGGAGTTTGCATCAACAGCTGGAGCATCACGTTGAACTGACGGTCGATGGCCAGCACACCCTGTGCCTGTACGTACTGGAAGAGAATCTATTCCGCGTGCTGCTGAAACGCCAGGGCCAGCTGGCGCTGGATCGCACCTGGAGCATCGCTCCGCAGCAGGATGTACCGTGGGAAGGCCGCGCCCGGGATGACCTCAGCGGTTTTAGTCTCCCGGCCTGGCAGCTGACCCAGGAGGGCGATACGCTGACCATCGCCACCCGTCAGCTGCGCGTCACCGTCCATCAGCCGCTGTGGCTGGAGTGGAGCTATCGCGACGATGCCGGGGAATGGCAGCTGCTTGCCAACGACCGTCCCACCAGCGCCTATCTGGCCAATGCCCACGGCGACGGCGTCGCCCACTATCTGAGCCGCCGCAAAGACGAGCGTTTCTATGGCCTGGGCGAAAAGGCCGGCGACCTGCAGCGCACCGGTAAGCGTTATGAAATGCGCAACCTTGATGCCATGGGCTACAACGCCGCCAGCACCGACCCGCTGTATAAACATATTCCGTTCACCATCACGCAACGCAGCGACGTTAGCTATGGCCTGTTTTACGACAACCTGAGCAGCTGCTGGCTGGATTTGGGTAACGAAATCGACAACTATCATACCGCCTATCGCCGCTGGCAGGCGGAAGCCGGCGATATCGATTACTACCTGTTCACCGGTAAACAGGTGCTGGATGTGACCAAGGCCTTCGTCCGTCTGACCGGTAAAACCCTGTTCGGGCCAAAATGGAGCCTCGGCTACAGCGGCTCGAGCATGCACTATACCGACGCGCCGGATGCGCAAAATCAGCTGATGAACTTCATCCGCCTGTGCGATGAGCACGCTATTCCGTGCGATTCGTTCCAGCTCTCTTCCGGCTATACCTCGATTAACGGCAAGCGCTACGTCTTTAACTGGAACTACGACAAGGTGCCGCAGCCAAAAGTGATGAGTCAGTCGTTTCACGACGCCGGGCTGAAGCTGGCCGCCAATATCAAACCCTGCCTGCTGCAGGACCATCCGCGCTATGGCGAGGTGGCGGAGCGCGGCCTTTTCGTTCGCGATTCGCAAACCGACGCTCCGGAGCGCTCCAGCTTCTGGGACGATGAAGGATCGCACCTCGACTTCACCAATCCGCAAACCGTGGCCTGGTGGCAGGAAGGGGTCACCAGCCAGCTGCTGGAGATGGGCATAGACTCGACCTGGAACGATAATAACGAGTATGAGGTGTGGGACGGCGAAGCGCGCTGCTACGGCTTTGGCCGCGAAATCGCCATCAAGCATATTCGCCCGGTGATGCCGCTGCTGATGATGCGCGCCTCGATGGAAGCCCAGCAGCGCTTTGCGCCGGAAAAGCGCCCGTATCTCATCTCTCGTTCCGGCTGCGCCGGGATGCAGCGCTACGTCCAGACCTGGAGCGGCGATAACCGCACCAACTGGGATACGCTGCGCTATAACATCCGCATGGGGCTGGGCATGAGCCTTTCCGGGCTGTTTAACGTCGGCCACGACGTCGGCGGTTTCTCCGGCGATAAACCGGAGCCGGAGCTGTTTGTGCGCTGGGTACAAAACGGCGTGATGCACCCGCGCTTTACCATTCACTCATGGAATGACGACCAGACGGTCAACGAAGCCTGGATGTATCCGGCCGTTACCCCGGCCATTCGTTCCGCGATTGAGCTGCGCTACCGCCTGCTGCCCTATCTGTATACCCTGCTGTGGCAGGCGCATGCTGACGACGAGCCGATGTTGCGCCCGACCTTCCTCGATCATCAACACGACGCGCAGACCTTCGCCGAATGCGATGACTTCCTGCTGGGCCGCGACCTGCTGGTGGCCAGCGTGGTCGAGCCTGGCGCCCGTCAGCGTGAGGTGTGGCTGCCGGATAATCAGGCCGGCTGGTATGATTTCTACAGCCACCAATGGTTCGCCGGCGGCCAGTGGGTCACCCTCGACGCGCCGCTGGAAAAGCTGCCGCTGCTGGTCCGCGCCGGGGCCGGATTGCCGCTCAGCGAGCGCATCCGTCATGTTGCGGCGCAACAGGACGATCGTCGCGAACTGCAGCTGTTCCCGCTGAAAGGCGTAGGGACCTCTTCGGGTCTGCTGTTTGAGGATGACGGCGAAAGCTGGGGCTATAAACAGGGCGATGCGCTATGGCTGGAGTGGGAAATGGCGTGCGACAGCAGCACCATCAACCTGAAGGTCAACGCCCGCGGCAATTATCGCCCGGCGTGGAAAGCGCTGAAGCTGTCATTACCGGCGGGAGAAAAACGCAAACTGCTGGTGAATGGCGTCGAAGGAACGGAGTGGAGGCTCTGAGCATATGCCGGGCGGCGGCTTACGCCTCGCCCGGCCTGGATTTAATAATGTTCCCGGATGGCGCTACGCTAATCCGGGCTACAAACTGGTGGCCTCAAAATCCCCGGTGGCGCTACCGCTTACCGGGGCTACAGCACTGTGCGGTTTGGTAGCCCGGGTAACGGACAGTTTCAGTAACCATGGGTACAAGATAGAGCTCTTAAGCTCACAATGGCACGGACCGTAGGCCGGATAAGGCGCAGCCGCCATCCGGCGCGAAAGTGGCTCTTTACACGCGGTTATTGCCCGGCGGCGCTACGCTTGCGCGGGCCTACAGATCACATGCCAGGCGTAGCCCGGGTAAGGCGTAGCCGCAACCCGGGTAACGAAGCGGGATTACTCGATACCTTTGCTGCGCAGGTAGTCTTCGTAGTTGCCGCTAAAGTCGATCACCCGTTCCGGGGTAATCTCCAGCACGCGGGTGGCCAGCGAGCTGACGAACTCACGGTCGTGGGAGACGAAGATCAGGGTACCCTGATACATCTCCAGCGCCATGTTCAGCGATTCGATGGATTCCATATCCAGGTGGTTGGTCGGTTCATCCATTATCAGGATGTTTGGCTTCTGCATCATCAGCTTACCAAACAGCATGCGGCCCTTCTCACCACCGGACAATACTTTCGCCGGCTTCTTGATGTCATCCTGGCTAAACAGCAGTCGACCAAGGATACTGCGCACCGCCTGCTCGTCGTCGCCTTCCTGTTTCCACTGGCTCATCCACTCGAAGACCGTCAGGTCGTTTTCGAACTCGTACTCATGATCCTGCGCATAGTAGCCGAGTTGCGCGTTTTCAGACCATTTCACGGTGCCGTTGTCCGGCTGCAGTTCACCCACCAGGGTTTTCAGCATCGTGGATTTACCCACGCCGTTGGCGCCCAGAATGGCAATCTTCTCGCCCACTTCCAGCAGCAGATTGACGTTTTTGAACAGCGGACCGTCTTCAAAGCCTTTGGTGAGGGCTTCCACTTCCAGCGCGTTACGGAACAGTTTCTTGTCCTGCTCGAAGCGGATAAACGGGTTCTGACGGCTGGAGGCTTTAACCTCTTCCAGCTTGATTTTGTCAATCTGACGCGCGCGCGAGGTGGCCTGACGCGATTTAGAGGCGTTGGCGCTGAAGCGGCTAACGAAGGACTGCAGGTCGGCAATCTGCGCTTTTTTCTTGGCGTTGTCCGCCAGCAGACGTTCACGCGCCTGGGTGGCCGCCGTCATGTATTCGTCGTAGTTGCCCGGATAGACGCGCAGCTCGCCGTAGTCCAGATCCGCCATGTGGGTGCAAACCATGTTCAGGAAGTGACGGTCGTGCGAGATGATAATCATGGTGCTGTCGCGGTCGTTCAGCGTCTGCTCCAGCCAGCGAATGGTGTCGATGTCCAGGTTGTTGGTCGGTTCATCGAGCAGCAGAATGTCCGGGTTAGAGAACAGCGCCTGCGCCAGCAGGACGCGCAGCTTCCAGCCTGGGGCGACTTCGCTCATCGGGCCGTAATGCTGTTCAACCGGAATGCCCACGCCCAGCAGCAGTTCGCCCGCGCGCGCTTCAGCAGAGTAGCCATCCATTTCGCCATATTTCACTTCCAGGTCGGCCACTTTATAGCCATCTTCTTCGCTCATCTCGGCGAGGGAATAGATGCGATCGCGCTCCTGCTTCACTTCCCACAGCTCGCCGTGGCCCATGATGACCGTATCCAGCACGGTGAACGCTTCAAAGGCGAACTGATCCTGACGCAGCTTACCGATGCGCTCGTTCGGGTCGAGAGAAACGTTGCCCAGCGTCGGTTCGAGATCGCCGCCGAGGATCTTCATAAAGGTCGATTTACCGCTGCCGTTGGCGCCGATCAGACCATAACGGTTGCCGCCGCCAAATTTAACGGAGATATTTTCGAACAGCGGCTTACTGCCAAACTGCATGGTAACGTTGCTGGATACTAGCACGGGGATATCCTGAAAAAAGAGTATGAGGGGTGTGATACAGCAGACATTATGCCAGTAAATGACGCACTTTTCACGGTCTGCGGTAAATTCCGCCGCGGCGCTTGTGCTAAGGTCGTTGTCAGATGCGCCAGAGACCTGCGCGCAAACCGTTATTCTGTACGTGATGATGAGGAGTCCCATGACCACCAGCCAACCGCGACATCCGGCCTTTTTATCCCTGCAGGGCGGCATTAATTTTCGCGACCTGGGCGGCCAGCGCGCCGCCGACGGACGCCGGGTACGCAGCGGCAAGCTGCTACGCTCCGGTGCGCTAAACCGGCTAACGGCAGAGGATCTCGACCACCTGGATACCCTGCCGCTCAGCCGGGTGCTCGACTACCGCGACCCCGGTGAAGTACAGCGCACGCCGGACAAACTGAGCCCGCTCACCCACTATCTCAACGCGCCGGCCAATCCGCCGATCAGCGAGGTCAACGCGAAGGTCACCGAGCTGAATGCCGCCACCCTTAATGCGCTGAACGGCGAGCAGTTTATGCTGCAACTCTATCGCCAGCTGCCGTTTAACAATCCGGCCTATCGCCAGCTCGCCGCATGGCTGACGACCCCTTTCGACGGCGCCTTGCTGCAACACTGCGCGGTCGGTAAAGATCGCACCGGCGTCGGCTGCGCGTTAACCCTGTTCGCCGTCGGATGCGACAGCGAGACGGTGATGGAGGAGTATCTCCTTACCCATGGCATGCTGACGCAGGTGGAGGCCTGGATGCTGGAGATGCTCGGCAACGACCTGACGCCCCAGGGGCGCCAGAGCCTGGCGGACATCCTGACGGTGAAAGAGTCCTATCTCGCCGCCGCGCTGTCGGCTATTCAGCAGCGCTATGGCAATGTCGACGCCTGGCTGGCGGAAGAGTACCAGCTGACCGCCCCGGTCCGCGCGGCGCTGCAGGCCCGGCTGCTGGAAGACTAACCCTCGTCGCCCCGAACGCCAGGGCGCGGCAGCCGAGGCGACAGGGAAAAAAATGTGATTTCGTACACATCTGATTTACCTGTTCAGCGGAATGCACATATAATGCGCTCCCATCTACTGTCTCAATCATTAACAAAGGCCTGTGTGGCGTTGATTTCGCACACGACATTAAAAACTATGAAATTATCTACACTCTTAGCGGCAGCCTTCGCCATCGTAGGCTTTTGCAATACAGCGTCTGCTGTCACCTATCCTTTGCCAACCGATGGCAGCCGTTTGGTTGGTCAGAACCAGGTCATCACCATTCCGGATGATAACAAGCAGCCGCTGGAATACTTCGCGGCGAAATATCAGATGGGGCTTTCCAACATGCTGGAAGCCAACCCGGGGGTGGATACCTATCTGCCGAAGGGCGGTAGCGTCCTGAACATCCCTCAGCAGCTGATCCTGCCGGATACCGTCCATGAAGGGATCATCATCAACAGCGCCGAAATGCGTCTGTACTACTACCCGAAAGGCACCAACACCGTGATTGTTCTGCCGATCGGTATCGGCCAGTTAGGCAAAGACACGCCAATCAACTGGACCACCAAAGTCGAACGTAAGAAGGCTGGCCCGACCTGGACGCCGACCGCCAAGATGCATGCGGAATACGCTGCCGCCGGCAACCCGCTGCCAGCCGTCGTACCGGCCGGTCCGGATAACCCGATGGGCCTGTACGCGCTGTATATCGGCCGTCTGTACGCCATCCACGGTACCAACGCTAACTTCGGTATCGGCCTGCGCGTGAGCCATGGCTGCGTACGTCTGCGCAACGATGACATCAAATTCCTGTTTGAGAACGTGCCGGTCGGCACCCGCGTGCAGTTTATCGATGAGCCGGTAAAAGCCACCACCGAGCCGGACGGCAGCCGTTACATCGAGGTTCACAACCCGCTGTCGACCACCGAAGCGCAGTTCCAGGGCGGCGAGATCGTGCCGATCACCCTGACTCAGCCGGTACAGGCGATCACCAGCCAGTCTGATGTCGATCAGAACGTGGTCGAGCAGGCTATCCAGAACCGCTCCGGTATGCCGGTGCGTCTGAACTAAGTTCTGCATGACAAGAAAAACGGCGGGCCTGATGCCCGCCGTTTTTTTTATCGGTGTTGTGCCGGGCTGCGGCTGACGCCTTGCCTGGCGACTGAACCTGACAACACCCTGGCCCTGCTAAGCGCTGCGCCAACCGGGGCCCCCGGTCTAGCCGTTATTCACCAGAATAATCCCGCCATGGTCGTAGCGATAGTGGCAGTGGGCGTACTCCAGCGGCGTGCCGTCTTCCAGATAGATAACCTGCTCCACCTCCAGCACCGGATCGGTGGGCTCGCAGTGAAGATGCTGTTTATCCAGTTCATCCGGCTTCATCGCCCGCACCACGCGGTAAGATCCCATCAGCTTCAGCCCCAGCGTCTCCTGGATATAGCGAAACACCGAGCTTTCCAGATGGCTTTTATTGAGCCCCGGCACCAGCCCCACCGGCATGACCGTCAGATCCAGCGACACCGGTTCCCCGTTGAGCAACCGCAGGCGAACAAAGTCATACACCGGGGCATCGGCGTCGATCAGCAGCGAACTCTGCTCCTTGTCAGTGGGAAAACGCACCTCAAAGCGCACCACTTCGCTTTGTACCTCGCCAAGATGCTCCCAGGTTTTGGTGGCGCCGAAATAGTCGCTGCCGGGCAGCTCCCACTGCGACAGCTGAAGGAAATTTTTCCGCACAAAGGTGCCCTGCCCTTTGCGGGTATAGATCAGCCCTTCGACGATTAACTGGCGCATCGCCTGCTGGATGGTCATCCGGCTGGTGCTGAACTCTGCCGCCAGCGCAAACTGGTCAGGTAACGGCGCGCTGGCAGGATACTGCTGGCTGATGATCCGTTTTTTTATTTCCCGCGCGATTTGCAGATACTTCGCCGTCATTCCCCGGTCCTTATACATTCAGTGAGTGGCTGGCGGGCAGGATCCACGGCCTGACCGCCAGAACACCATTACATCACGTCGCCATTGCTGTGGATCACCTGCTTCAGCCACGCATAGCTCTTCTTCGGCACCCGCCGCAGATCCTTGAGGTCATGGTTCTCGCGATTGACGTAGACCACGCCGTAGCGCTTACGCATATCGCCCTGCGAGCTGAGGATGTCGATTAATCCCCAGCCGAGATAGCCGATCACCTGCGCCCCATCCTCAAACATGGCCGCTTTCATGGCGTTGATATGGTCGCGATGGTAGGCGATGCGGTAATCGTCGGCAACCGGATGTTCACCGTCCCACGACTCAATCACCCCGATGCCGTTTTCAATCGGGAAAACCGGCAGGCGCCAGTCGTTATAATAGCGGGTGATAATGGTCCGGAAGCTCAGCGGATCGATCTGCCAGTTCCATTCTGTCGCGTTCAGGAACGGGTTATCCTGATTGCCAAACAGCATATAGTTGTTAACCGCCGTTCCCGGCGGGATCGCATCGCTGTTCAGCGTCCGGCTGGCGTAATAGCTGAACGCCAGATAATCGACCTTCACCGTCGCCATCAGCGCGAGATCCTCTGGACGATAGATATCATCGAACCCTTCGGTGGCGACAAAATGCATCACTTCCGGGCTGTAGCCCTCCCCGGCGTAAGCCCGCAGCAGGTTCTGGTTTAAAAACTCGTCCAGCTGCTGGGCGCACAGGATATCGCGTGGTTTGCAGGTCGCCGGATAAACCAGGGCGTGGGCCAGCATCCCGCCCATCAGACACTGCGGCTTCGTCTGATGCAGGTGATCGGTCAGATGGACGTGCGCCATCATCACATGATGCTGGATCAGGTACAGCTCGCGCAGGGTCTTCTCCCCCTGCAGGTAGCCGGAAATCAGAAACGCTTCCGGCGAATGGTACAGATTCTGTTCATTAAAGGTGAGCCAGTATTTCACCTTGTCGCCATAGCAGGCGATCATCTTCTGGCCATAGCGAATAAAGGCGTCCATCACCCGGCGGTCGGTAAATCCGTTGTAGCGCTCCGCCAGCGAGAGCGGCATATCGAAGTGGTACAGACAGATCATCGGCTCGATGCCGCGGGCGATCAGTTCATCAATAAACTGATGGTAGAAGGCGATGCCCTCTTCATTGAACTCGCCGTCTCCCTCAGGGCACACCCGGCTCCAGGCGATCTGAAAACGGTAGCAGTTCATGCCCAGATCCTGCATCAGATCGAAATCTTCCCTAAAGCGATGATAGGAGTCGGTCGCCACCTTCCAGTCGGAAGCGAATTCTGCCGGTTGCCGGATATCGTACACCGACATCCCCTTGCCGCCCTCGTTCCACGCCCCCTCCGTCTGCATGCTGGAGACGGAATTACCCCATAAGAAATCTGCCGGTAGTCTGTTCTTCATCCTGCGCCTCGATATATGACTAGTCATTTAAACTTCATGACTAGTCATATATCGAAAAGCGAACGGATGCGCAAAGCCAGGGATCGTTTTCTGTGAGCCGGGCAAAAAAAAGATCGCCCCGGAGAGCGATCCTGTCGAACGACGTGGAGGGCGGCGGACTGCTGCGGAAATCAGGCGCAGAGTTTGAAGAGCCAATAGCCGGTGAGGGCCGCCCACAGCAGCATGGGAATGGAGTAGAGATGGAAACGCCACCAGATCCGCCGATCGCCAGCCATGCGCAGGGCGATGATATTGGCCAGCGAGCCCGGCAGCAGACCAAAGCCCCCCACGTTAACCGCCCAGGCGAGCAGGATCGACGGTGGGACATAGTTGAGCAGCAGAATGGTCGAGGGCACATTGCTGATCACCTGCGACAGGCCGATGGCGGTCAGCCACAGTCCACCGCCGGAGAGCGTCCCGACCCCGCTCAGCACCTGGTGCAGCGCCGGAAGCTGGGTCAGCAGATGGACGTCGATAAACATCACCATAAACACCAGCAGCAGCGACCAGTCAACATGGACGATCACCGCCCGGGCCAGCGCCAGAAAGCCCAGCAGCACCAGCGCCAGTCCCCACAGCGCCTGATCCATCTCCAGCGCCGTCAGGAACACCAGATAGAGCCCCAGACAGCTCCAGACGAGCTTAGGCTGCCACGATGGCGCCATATCGCTGCTCTGGTAGGTAAGCCGCTTTGCCGGGAAACAGAGCCAGCACAGCGCCAGCAGGGTCAGCATCATTGCCGCCGCCAGGGGCAGCATCTGGCCGATAAACCCGGGGAAAGAGAGACCGGAGCGTCCCCACAGCAAGATGTTCTGCGGGTTGCCGATCGGCGTCAGCAGCGACCCGGCGTTCACCGCCAGCGCTTCGAAAATAATCAGCCGGTTTACCGGGATGGCGCACCACTTCTTCAGGGTCAGGGTCAGGGGCACCACAATAAACAGCGCGACGTCGTTGGTGAGGAAGGTGGACAGCAGCGCCGCCGCCAGCACCATAAACATAGCCAGCTGACGCTCGGTGACAAAGCGGCGGGCCATTTTACGCCCCAGCACGTCAAAATAGCCGCTCAGTTCAATCCCCTTGGTCAACAGCATCAGGCCGCTGAGGGTGATGATGGTATGCCAGTCAATGGCCGCCGGCCAGCTTGCCGGGACAAACGGCACCATCACGCTGAGCACGCAGGCGATAATCAGCAGCAGATGGAGAAAACGGTCGCGCAGCAGCGACTGGACGAAGGGAAGAGTCATGCTTCCTGAGATCCCTGTGTTTGGGTAAATTTCAGGAACATCGCCAGCGTCTCTTCGCTCACGTGATGCTCCATCCCTTCGGCATCACGACGGGCGATCTCCGGACTGACACCGATCGCCAGCAGGAAGTTCTCCACGATTTGATGGCGCTCGCGGCTCTCCTGGGCCAGCTTCTCACCCTCCGCGGTTAAGAATATGCCGCGCCACGGGATCTGTTCGATAAGGCCGACGCTGGCCAGCCGTTTGAGCATCTTGGCGACGGTGGGCTGCGAGACCCCCAGCCGGGCGGCCATATCCACCTGACGCGCCTCGCCCACCTCGCGGATGAGGTCGGAAATCAGTTCAACATAGTCGTCAATCAGCTCGCGCCGATGCGCTTCCCGCACCTGGCGGAACCCTTCAACGTGCTCTTCAACATTTACTAACTGCGTCACTTTTTTTGTTATTGGCTTACCTGCGCGACGGTTCATTGTGCTTCCTCATTCGTGTGACGCGTCAAGCATCATATAAAAAGATCCACATTGTAATGGATTGCGCCAAGAGCACAAAAATTTAACGTTTTAGCCATAGCTATAAAATATAGCCTGTGCTATATCTGTATATAATGCAAACATCCATCAGGGAATGATGGAGCGAACAGGCAGGAGGAGAGCAGATGAACGAATTCAAGAGGTGCTTAAACGTGTTCAGCCATTCACCCTTTAAAGTACGCTTAATGCTGCTCGGTATGCTGTGCGAGATGATCAACGGTAAACCGCAGCAGGACAAACCCCATCGCTAAGGCGGCGTCGCGGTACGCCGCTTCATTTTTCCGTCATCATCTGCCGCTAAACTGACCGGTTTATCCCGTTTCCCCCACCTTTTTTCAAGTTTTGTAAGCGTCCTCGCAAAACAATCTGTTATGTCTGGTTGACCTTACCATTTACAAGCCCTATCTTTGCACAGCCCTGCCACATTCGCGGCTCGCAGAGACCCTCTTCACGCACTGTCCAGCAGGTTTTACCCCTTGAAGCCAGGGGATGCGCATGGCCTCTTTTTGATTGTTTACTATGAATGTCACCACCCTGAAAGATACGCTGGTCGCCCGCCGACTGGCACTGAACCCATGGACAGGATTCTACTTTTTACAATCGCTGTTGATTAACCTGGCGCTGGGCTATGAATTTAGCCTGCTCTATACCGTGGCATTTACCTGCGTGTTACATCTTCTGTGGCGTGCCTTTCCGCGCGTGCAGAAAGGAGTGGTCGGCGCTTATTCTCTGCTGGCGGCCCTCTACTACCCGTTTGGCCAGGCTTACGGCGCGCCCAACTTCAATACCTTGCTGGCGCTGCACGCCACCAACGTGGAAGAGTCCACGGAAATCCTCACCATCTTCCCGTGGTACAACTATCTGCTGGCGGTATTTATCTTCGCGCTGGGGATCATCGCGGTCCGCCGCAGGATCGTCGAGCAGACCCGCTGGGGAAAAATGGAGACCCTGGGCCTGCTGTTCAGCATCGGGATCTTCTTTCTTCAGCCGGTGCAAAATCTCGCCTGGGGCGGTGTATTCAAGGTGATCGATACTGGTTACCCGGCCTTCCGTTTTGTCAAAGACGTGGTGGTGAATAATAACGAGGTGCTGGACGAGCAGGCGCGGATGGCGCAGCTGGCCGGCATGAAAGATAGCTGGCACGTGCTGGCGGTGAAGCCGAAGTACCATCTCTATGTGGTGGTGATCGGTGAAAGCGCCCGCCGCGACGCCCTCGGCGCCTTCGGCGGCCACTGGGACAACACGCCGTTTGCCAGCTCGGTGAACGGGTATCTGTTTAACAACTACGTCGCCGCCAGCGGCTCGACGCAAAAATCCCTCGGCCTGACCCTTAACCGGGTGGTCGATGGCAAACCGCAGTTTCAGGATAACTTTGTCACCCTCGCCAACCGCGCCGGTTTCCAGACCTGGTGGTTCTCCAACCAGGGGCAGATCGGCGAGTACGACACCGCTATCGCCAGTATCGCCAAACGGGCGGATGAAGTGCAGTTCCTGAAAAACGGCGATTTCGAAGCCAATAAAAACACCCAGGACGAGCAGTTACTGAAGCTGACCGAGCAGGTGCTCTCCACCCAGCGTACCCAGCCGCAGCTGATTGTTCTGCATCTGATGGGCTCGCACCCGCAGGCCTGCGACCGGACCAAAGGCAAATATACGGTTTTCGTCCAGTCGAAAGAGACCTCCTGCTATCTCTACAGCATGACGCAAACCGATACCCTGCTGGCTAAGCTCTACAGCCAATTGCAAAATTCCGGCGACACCTTTTCCCTGACCTACTTTTCCGATCATGGTCTGGCGTTCAAGGAGCGAGGCAAAGAGGTGCAGTATCTGGCGCACGACGATAAGTTCCAGCAGAACTTCCAGGTGCCGTTTATGGTGCTCTCCAGCGATGACAAAGCGCATAAAGTCATTAAGGCGCAGCGCTCGGCAAATGATTTCCTCAGCTTCTTCTCGCAATGGACCGGCATCAAGGCGGCGGAAATCGCCCCGCGCTATCGGTTTATCTCTGAGCAGAAGGCCGGCCCGGTGTATATCACCAACTTCCAGCTGCAGAAGGTGGACTATTCACACCTCGGCAGCGATGAGTTCACCATCAACTAAAACGACGCGGTCAGCGCCGGCCAACCGGCCGGGCTGGCGGTCAGCAGGCAAAAAAAAATCCGCCCCAGGAGGCGGATTTTTTATATCACCGGAGTGATTAGAAGCGGTAACCCACGCCAGCGATCCAGGTGCCGACGTCAACGTTACGAATACGAGACTGCTCGTAGGAGAAGTCCAGGGCAACGTTTTCGATCGGGTTGAACTGCAGACCAGCACCGTAGGAGAAACCGTAGTCGCTCATATCGGATTTATTAGGGAAGTTGTTGTTCTGGAATTTACCGTAACCAACACCCACTACGCCGTAGATGCTTGCCCAGTCGTTCAGACGGTAAGCCGGACCAGCGGTGATGCCGTAGTACTGACCTTTGTTGTAAGTACCGTTGCTGTTATTATCCTTTTCGGTGTAGGTGAAGGAACCGATAACGCCCAGCGGGTTGTTATCTTGCTCGTAACGGTATTTCAGGTTGAAACCGCCAGCTTTGTTCGCTTTACCCTGCATGTCGCTCTGCGCGTAACCGCCGGTTACGGTAGAAGTTGCAGCAAATGCAGTGGTACCTACGGATGCAGCCAGAACAACGGCCAGTGCTGAAAGACGTGCAATTTTATTCATAACCACCTCAAATGTGTTTCTAATAAGTCCTAAGCCTTAAATATATCAAAAACTTTTGGGAAACTCTTTGGAGTTTACATTGTCTAACATACTTTTTCATGTAACCAAAAGTTTCCATATTTCTATAACAATATGGAAAACAAGAGTTTTTGGCGTTAACTTACAGTTTAACGCTCATTAAGAAATTCGCAAGCATCCAGATTAATCCTAATCACCTGGTGAATTTCTCAGCAACTTTCGCCATTGTACTGTTTTTGCGCCTGTTTTTTTCAACATTAGCTCAACCGCCAGCAGCTAATTCCAGTACACTGGAACTTTTACCCCTTTTGACAAAAATTGACAGGAGAAAGGATGCCCGGTCCATCCCGAAAAGCGGCGGCATGGTTGCCGATAGTGGTGATTTTAATCGCTATGACCTCGATTCAGAGCGGCGCATCGCTCGCCAAATCGCTGTTCCCGGTGGTCGGCGCCCCGGGAGTTACCGCCCTGCGCCTGGCGCTCGGGACGCTGATCCTGGTGGTGGTGTTCAAGCCCTGGCGGCTACGTTTCTCTCCGGCGCAGCGCGTGCCGCTGCTGCTGTACGGCCTGGCGCTCGGGGCGATGAACTATCTGTTTTATTTATCCCTGCAGCGTATTCCGCTCGGCGTGGCGGTGGCCCTCGAGTTTACCGGCCCACTGGCGGTGGCGCTTTTCGGCTCGCGCCGCCCGCTGGATTTTGTCTGGGTGGCGCTGGCGATCCTCGGGCTGTGGTATCTCCTGCCGCTGGGGCAGAACGTGGCGCAGGTGGATTTAACCGGCGCGCTGTTCGCTCTCGGCGCCGGGGCCTGTTGGGCGGTCTATATTCTGACCGGCCAGCGCGCGGGTGAGGAGCATGGTCCAGCCACGGTGGCGATGGGGTCGCTTATCGCCTCGCTGGTCTTTGTCCCGTTAGGTATGGCGCAAGCCACCGATACGCTGTGGCAATGGTCGCTGCTGCCCCTGGGGCTGGGGATTGCCATTCTCTCCACCGCACTCCCCTACTCTCTGGAGATGATGGCCCTGACGCGCCTGCCGACGCGCACCTTCGGTACGCTGATGAGCCTCGAGCCGGCGCTAGCCGCCCTGTCCGGTATGATCTTCCTTGGCGAAACCCTGAACCTCTCCCAGACCCTGGCGCTGGGCGCCATTATCATCGCCTCAATGGGCGCCACGCTGACCATGCAGCGGCAAAGCAAAATCAAGCAAGTCGATATCAATTAACATTCTGTTACGGCGGCGGCCCGCGTCAGCTGCGGGCCTGCCAGCCTTCGCTAACCTTCTGATTGGACTTGTTTTTTCAAATAGCCAACCACTTTGCGCTATCGGAGTGATATGGCCTGCCGATGCCTCAAACTTTAAAACCCTTGCTATACTTAGTCCCGAAGTTACTTGGGACAACGCTCCACATCATTCAGTTTTGAAGTGTGACGAGCATCAATATCAAGAGGATATGAAACGATGAGTACCGCTAAACTGGTTAAATCAAAAGCATCTAATCTGGTCTATACCCGCAACGATGTCGCTGACAGCGAAAAGAAAGCGACCATTGAGCTGTTGAATCGCCAGGTGATCCAGTTCATTGACCTGTCCCTTATCACCAAGCAGGCACACTGGAATATGCGCGGTGCGAACTTTATCGCCGTGCACGAAATGCTGGACGGTTTCCGTACTGCGCTCACTGAGCATCTGGATACCATGGCGGAGCGCGCCGTGCAGCTGGGCGGCGTCGCCCTGGGCACCACTCAGGTGATCAACAGCAAAACCCCGCTGCAGAGCTACCCACTGGATATCCATCATGTTCAGGATCACCTGAAAGCGCTGGCTGACCGCTACGCGGTAGTGGCTAACGATGTGCGCAAAGCGATCGGCGAAGCTAAAGACGAAGATACCGCAGATATCTTCACCGCCGCTTCCCGCGACCTGGATAAATTCCTGTGGTTTATTGAAGCGAATATCGAGTAAGGCTTTGCCGTCGGCCGCAGCGCGGTCGACGGCGCCTTTGCTTTTTCCACCCAGCCCTTGTTGTTTTTCCCTCCTCCGTTTTCCCTCACCCGCTGGCCCTGCACCATTTCAGGGCGCCAAATTGATGAAAATGCGCACAAAAGTAAAACAATTGTAATAATCACCTCACACAATCGTTACGGCGAGATTGTTTTCCCATCAGGGTTTGCGCTAAAAATGGGCTCGTTATTCAGCGACCTCAGGATGCACCAAAATAACGCCCCGTTATGGTGCACTCTTTACCTGAAACGATCGATATTGTGCAACGGCTACCGCTTCGTTTGTTGAAAAACAACAGCTTGTAAAAGTGGCACGATTTTTTCATTAGGCTAGTCGTTCTCGCAGGGGATCGTCCCGTGGATATAAAAGGAAATGCTATGAAGTCTGTATTTAAAGTTTCACTGGCTGCACTGACCCTGGCTTTTGCGGTTTCTTCCCATGCCGCCAATAAGACCCTGGTTGTCGCCACCGATACGGCGTTCGTCCCGTTCGAATTTAAGCAAGGCGATAAGTATGTGGGTTTTGACGTTGACCTGTGGGCGGCCATCGCCAAAGAGCTGAAGCTCGACTACACCCTGAAGCCAATGGACTTCAGCGGCATTATCCCGGCGCTGCAAACCAAAAATATCGATCTGGCGCTGGCGGGGATCACCATTACCGACGAGCGTAAAAAAGCCATCGACTTCTCTGACGGCTACTACAAGAGCGGCCTGCTGGTGATGGTCAACGCCAATAATAACGACATCAAAGATGTGAAAGATCTGAACGGCAAAGTGGTCGCGGTGAAGAGCGGCACCGGCTCCGTTGACTACGCGAAAGCCAATATCAAAACCAAAGATCTGCGTCAGTTCCCGAACATCGATAACGCCTACATGGAGCTGGGTACCGGCCGCGCGGATGCGGTCCTGCACGATACGCCGAACATCCTCTACTTCATCAAAACCGCGGGCAACGGCAAATTCAAAGCGGTAGGTGAATCACTGGAAGCGCAAAACTACGGTATCGCCTTCCCGAAAGGCAGCGACGAGCTGCGTGAGAAAGTGAACGGTGCGCTGAAAACGCTGCGCGAGAACGGCACCTACAACGAAATTTATAAAAAATGGTTCGGCACTGAACCAAAATAATAAAAACGTACATCGCCGGGCGCAGGCCCGGCGACTTCACAACGGTCTTCCGGCACAGACGTTGCGGGAGACAGTATTTTGGCGGAGGCTTTCCTCTGCTCTCGACACGGTAACAGGAACGTATTATGCAGTTTGACTGGAGTGCCATCTGGCCTGCCATTCCGATTTTGTTGGAAGGCGCCAAAATGACGCTGTGGATTTCCGTCCTCGGCCTGGCCGGCGGCCTGATCATCGGTCTGGTGGCCGGTTTCGCCCGCTGCTTCGGCGGCTGGATCGCCAACCACATCGCGCTGGTGTTTATTGAAATCATTCGCGGCACCCCGATTGTGGTGCAGGTTATGTTCATCTACTTTGCGCTGCCGATGGCCTTTAGCGATCTGCGCATTGACCCCTTCTCCGCGGCGGTAGTGACCATCATGATTAACTCGGGCGCCTATATCGCGGAAATTACCCGCGGCGCGGTGCTCTCCATTCATAAAGGCTTCCGCGAAGCGGGCCTGGCGCTGGGCCTGTCGCGTCGCGAAACCATTCGCCACGTGATCCTGCCGCTGGCGCTGCGCCGCATGCTGCCGCCGCTGGGCAACCAGTGGATCATCAGCATCAAGGACACCTCGCTGTTCATCGTCATCGGCGTCGCCGAACTGACCCGTCAGGGACAGGAGATCATCGCCAGCAACTTCCGCGCGCTGGAAATCTGGAGCGCCGTTGCCGTGATCTACCTGATCATCACCCTGGTCCTGAGCTTTATTCTGCGTCGTCTTGAAAGAAGGATGAAAATCCTGTGATTGAATTTAAAAACGTCTCCAAGCACTTTGGCCCGACCCAGGTGCTGCACGATATCTCTCTGAAAATCAATCAGGGTGAAGTGGTGGTCATTATCGGCCCGTCCGGCTCCGGTAAATCGACGATGCTGCGCTGCATCAATAAACTGGAAGAGATCACCAGCGGCGATCTGATTGTCGATGGCCTGAAGGTCAACGATCCGAAGGTGGACGAACGTCTGATTCGTCAGGAAGCCGGGATGGTGTTCCAGCAGTTTTACCTGTTCCCGCACCTCACGGCGCTGGAAAACGTGATGTTTGGCCCGCTGCGGGTACGCGGCGCCAGCAAGCAGGCGGCGGAGAAGCTGGCGAAAGATCTGCTGGCGAAAGTCGGTCTGGCAGAGCGCGCGCATCACTATCCGTCTGAACTCTCCGGCGGCCAGCAGCAGCGTGTGGCCATCGCCCGCGCGCTGGCGGTGAAGCCGAAGATGATGCTGTTTGATGAGCCCACCTCCGCGCTCGACCCGGAACTGCGTCATGAAGTGCTCAAGGTGATGCAGGATCTGGCGGAAGAGGGCATGACGATGGTGATTGTGACCCACGAAATCGGCTTTGCCGAAAAAGTGGCCTCGCGACTGATCTTTATCGACAAGGGACGAATTGCCGAAGACGGCAACCCACAGGAGCTGGTGAACAACCCGCCAAGCCCGCGTCTGCGGGAATTCCTGCAGCACGTCGCCTGACCCACAACGGCTCTCTCCGTCGCGGAGAGAGCCGCTTTCCAGATTCCTCTTCCCTCCCCTTCCGCCATCGGCTTCTATACTTACCCGTTTACGTTGCAACGGAGGTGCCCATGCCGTGGATCCTGCTTTTGCTCGCTGCGCTGTTTACTCCCCCGCTTTCCGCCGCCGCCCTGCCCGGCGTGCCGACCGCTAATGCCGATAAAACCAGCGCCAGCGAACCCGATGTAGAACAGAAAAGAGCGGCCTATGCCGCGCTGGCCGACGTGCTGGCCAACGACTCCGCCCGCCAGGAGCTCATTGACCAGCTGCGTAAAGCGGCCGCCACGCCGCCGCCCGACAGCACCCCGACGCTGACGCCGCCGGCGGTGAAAGAAGAGACCACGGTGCTGGAGAACGTCACGCAGATCAGCCGGGAATATGGCGATGAGTTCTCATCGCGCTTCTCCCAGCTGTGGCGCAATATTACCGGCTCGCCGCATAAGCCCTTTAATCCGCAAACCTTTACCAGCGCCGCCTGGCATTTTTTACTGCTGGCCGGGCTGGTGTTTGCCTTCTGGTGGCTGGTACGCCTCGCGGCGCTGCCGCTGTATCGTAAAATGGGCGAATGGGGACGGCATAAAAACCGCGATCGCGGAAACTGGCTCCAGCTGCCGTTGACCATCGCCGGGGCGTTTATCATCGATCTGCTGCTGCTGGCGCTGACCCTGTTTATCGGTCAGCTGTTGAGCGATCGCCTGAATGGCGACAACCCTACTATCGCCTTCCAGCAGAGCCTTTTCCTCAACGCCTTCGCGCTGATCGAATTCTTTAAAGCCATCCTGCGGCTCATTTTCTGCCCGCGCATCCCGGCGCTCAGGCCCTTTAACCTCAGCGACGAGGCCGCCTCCTACTGGAGCCTGCGCCTGAGCGCCCTCAGCAGCCTGATCGGCTACGGCCTGATCGTCGCGGTGCCGATTATCTCCAACCAGGTGAATGTTCAGGTCGGCGCGCTGGCTAACGTCGTCATCATGCTGTGCATTACGCTGTGGGCGCTGTATCTGATTTTCCATAACAAAGCGGTGATTACGCAGGGACTGATCCATCTGGCTGACCGCTCGCTCTCCTTCTTTAGCCTGTTTATCCGCGCCTTCGCTCTGATCTGGCACTGGCTGGCCTGCGCCTACTTTGTGGTGCTCTTTTTCTTTTCCCTGTTCGACCCAGGCAACAGCCTGAAATTTATGATGGGCGCCACCCTGCGCAGCCTGGCGATCATCGGCGGCGCGGCGCTGGTGTCCGGCATTCTGTCGCGCTGGATAGCCAAAACCATCACCCTCTCCCCTGCCACTCAGCGCAACTATCCTGAGCTGCAAAAGCGGCTGAACGGCTGGATCTCCGCGTCGCTGAAGGCAGCGCGTATTCTCACCGTCTGCGTCGCCATCATGCTGCTCCTGAGCGCCTGGGGGCTGTTTGACTTCCGCGAATGGCTGCACAACGATGCCGGGCAAAAAACGGTGGATGTGCTGATCCGTATCGCCCTTATCCTCTTCTTCTCCGCTATCGGCTGGACGGTGCTGGCCAGCCTGATCGAAAACCGGCTGGCCTCGGATATCCATGGCCGCCCGCTGCCCAGCGCGCGGGCCAGGACGCTGCTGACGCTGTTTCGCAACGCGCTGGCGGTGGTGATCAGCACTATCACGGTGATGATTTTGCTCTCGGAGATTGGGGTCAATATCGCGCCGCTGCTGGCGGGCGCCGGGGCGTTGGGGCTGGCCATCTCGTTTGGCGCGCAAACCCTGGTCAAAGACATTATCACCGGCATTTTTATCCAGTTTGAGAACGGGATGAATACCGGCGACCTGGTCACCATCGGTCCCTTGACCGGCACGGTGGAACGGATGTCGATTCGCTCAGTGGGGGTGCGCCAGGATACCGGCGCTTATCACATTATCCCCTGGTCCTCGATCACCACCTTTGCCAACTTCGTGCGCGGCATTGGCTCGGTGGTGGCCAACTATGACGTCGACCGCCATGAGGATCTGGATAAAGCCAGTCAGGCGCTGAAGGCGGCGGTGGACGATCTGCTGGCCCAGGAGGAGATCCGCGGCCTGATCATTGGCGAACCGTCGTTCGCCGGGCTGGTGGGGCTGAGCAATACCGCCTTTACGCTGCGCGTCAGCTTCACCACCCTGCCGCTGAAGCAGTGGACGGTGCGTTTTGCCCTCGACACCCAGGTGAAAAAGCACTTCGACCGCGCCGGGGTTCGCGCCCCGGTACAAACCTGGCAGCAGCTGCCGATGCCGGGCGCCGATAGCCCGGCCGCGGAGTAGTTAGAACGGACGGCGGCGTTTGGCGTCGTCCATAAAGCTCCAGGCGATAAAGCGGCTCTGCTTTTGCCCCTGGGCCATCTCTTTTTTCACCACTTTCACTGCCCCGACCTCGGTCAGCAGGCGGTAGAGCGGCGGCAGATTGTCGCCGCGCGACACCAGCGAGGTAAACCATTTCACCTGGCGGGCGAAGGCCTGACTTTCGCGGATCATCTGCGAGATAAAGGCCACTTCGCCCCCTTCGCACCACAGCTCCTGCTGCTGACCGCCAAAGTTAAGCCCGCTGTCGGCGCCGAGTCCGAGATTGCGGCGCTTGCGCTCACCGCCCGCCCGGGCGCTCTCTGCGGAGTCATGGAACGGCGGATTACACAGCGTGGCGTTATAGGTCTCGTTTTTGTGGATCACGCCGTGGAAGATAGCCTGGCTCTCTTTTTGCCGACGCAGACGGATCTGCCGGGTCAATCCCGGGTTGCCATTGACAATCGCCTGCGCGCTGGCGAAGGCTTCCGGGCTGATTTCGCTGCCGGTAAAGCGCCAGCCGTACTCGTGAACGCCGATCAGGGGATAAATGAGGTTGGCGCCGGTGCCAATATCGAGGATTGTGGCTTGCTTCGGCACTTCGCCGCTGTCCCCGGCCAGCAAATCCGCCAGATGATGAATATAATCGGCCCGCCCCGGCACCGGCGGACAGAGAAAACCATCAGGAATGTCCCAGTGTTTGACCGCGTAGAAATGCGCCAGCAGCGCTTTATTCAACGCCTTTACCGCCTGCGGATTGGCAAAATCAATGGTCTGCTCACCCAGCGGATTGAGCGTAATGTATCCCTGCAGGTCAGGATGCGCCTGGCAGAGCGCGGGCACGTCGTAGCGTTGATGGTGGCGGTTACGCGGGTGTAACCCCGGTTTCTGGGCTTTCATGACAATCTCCTTTGAACAGCCGCGTAAGATACCCGTTGACGGCCGCTCGGTAAATAAGGGAGTCTGGATATCTCCTTTATCCGTGACAGGTGCAGCATGTACTTTTATCAACCTTCGCAGGGCCACGGCCTGCCGCATGACCCGCTCAACGCAATAATCGGGCCTCGCCCGATAGGCTGGATCGCCTCGCAGGACGCCGAGGGCCAGCGTAATCTGGCGCCATACAGCTTTTTTAACTGCTTTAACTATCGCCCGCCGATCATTGGTTTCGCCAGCAGCGGCTGGAAAGACAGCGTGCGAAATATCGTCGAAACGAAGGAGTTCGTCTGGAACCTGGCGACGCGCCCGCTGGCCGCCGCGATGAACGAAACCTCCGCCTCGATCCCGCACCATGAGGATGAATTCGTGCGCGCCGGACTCACCGCCGCCGCCAGTCGCCTGGTCAAGGCCCCCCGGGTGGCGGAGAGCCCGGTGAACTTTGAGTGCCGCCTGTCGCAATGTATTCAGCTCACCACCGCCGACGGCAACCTTGTCGATACATGGCTGGTGCTCGGCGAAGTGGTCGCCGTGCATATCGATGAATCACTGCTGGAGAACGGCATCTATCAAACCGCCCGCGCTCAGCCGATCCTGCGTGCCGGGGGGCCGAGCGCCTATTACAGTATTGATGACAGCCTGCGTTTTGACATGATCCGCCCGGATGCCCGCTAAATAATATCCCTGGCGCGGGGACCGCTACCCTGCGCCGGTTGCGGGCGAAACGCCTTGTTTTTGCATAAAAAATTCCCTATCGCGCGGTCTGGAAAGGCCTACACTTAAGCTATGTCCCATGCTGTTTATGAGGATATGCTGATGAAAATCACCTCGCTGCTGTTCGCCGCTGCGCTTGCCGCTCAGGCCGACGCGGCCTCTTCCCTGCCGCCGCCCCCCGTACTGCCCTATGGCGGGCCGCTGCGTCCTGTCGGCACCGTCTCCGCCTCCGGCGCCCGCACCCTTGACGACCTGGTGGCCGCCCTCGCGGATAAGGCCCACCGTCGTGGGGCGATAGCCTGGCGGGTCAATGCCGCCAGCAGCGGTAACCGGCTGTACGGTTCAGCTATAATTTATCAATAACCCTTTTTTACAGGAGGCAGACAATGGCATCAGGTTGGGCAGGCGACGGCGCCGTACAGGATCAGATCGACAGCACCATTGACGATGCGGTGGCTCGCGCCCGCCGCGAGCTTCCGCACGGCGAAAGCAACAAATTTTGTGATGAATGCGGAGAGCCGATTCCGGAGGCGCGTCGACAGGCGATACCCGGGGTGAGATACTGCGTGAAGTGCCAGCAGGAGAAAGATTTACATAACAATACATTTTCAGGATATAATCGCCGTGGTTCCAAGGATAGCCAGCTACGCTGACTTTCCTTTACCGTTCATGACAGCCTTTCGCATTATCTTTTCGCGCACACTTTTTGGCGATAAATGTCGCAATATGTGCCCTTAAGCGTGCCGGTCCCCCTCGCTCCGCCATCAGACGAAAAGAATGAGAAATAATTTATTAATAATCAGTAAATTATTAATCATTCAAAAAATTAGATGAAGACTGTGAATTTCCTTCGATTTTATCTCCCGCAAAAAAGCGTGATACTTATCACATCGACGGAACATCGTCCCCTGAACAGAACAACCTGCGAGAGATTAACTATGAAAAACATCAAATATGCTGCCGCTGCCATCGCTCTGACCGCCCTTTCCTTCGGCGCCTTTGCCGCCGAGCCGGTTACCCCCGCTCAGGCTGAAAGCATGAATAAGATCGGCGTGGTGTCTGCGCAAGGCGCAACCACGTTAGATGGTCTGGAAGCGAAACTGGCTGCTAAAGCCGAAGCCGCTGGCGCAACCGGCTATAGCATCACTTCCGCTAACACCAACAACAAACTGAGCGGTACCGCGGTTATCTATAAATAATCGCAGCTCAACCCTGTAAGCCACTGAATTAACCCTGAAAAGACCTTTAATACCCTTGCCTTGCCCGTCCGAGCCACCGGACGGGCTTTTTTTATTCTGCCGAGCCAATCACCAGCAGTCGTTGACGCGGCTGAGCCCCTGCTCCAGGGTTGAGACCTCCCCGGAGGCCAGCAGACAGCAGGCAAGCTGGATCTTCAGCGAGTGGGGTACCGGTTCGACGCCGGCGACGCAGCGCTCGATCCAGCGCGCGGTCACTTCGGGATCTTTTGAGGCCGGCAGAATGACTTCCTCCGCCGCGGCCTCGGTCTGACGGTCGCACAGCGCCCGCACGCCCTGGTCATCGATCAGGCTGATCTGCGGGCAGCGCTGCGGGTTGGCGTACACTTCGCCTTCGGTACCGTGCATCAGCAGCGCGCGGCCACCGGTCTCGCGAAAGAAGCTCGCCACCCTGGGAACATATTCCGGATGCGATACGCTGGAGAGACGTAACGCCTCCCCTTCGCCAAACGGCGTGGCCAGTTTGGCCAACGTATGGGCGCTGTTGCGCACGCCCATCCGCCAGCGCATCGCCAGCTGTTTCTCCAGCGGCGGGCAGAAGGCGCCCACCGGGATATACACCGGTTCATGCCCCTCCAGCTGCGCCTGAGCCTGGCCGGCATGCCGGGTAGCCGGAATGTCCAGCAGGGTAAAAATGGTCTCGGTCAGCACCCGGGTCGGATCGTGACTGACGCCGTGAACCACGACCGGAAACCCCAGCTTGTGCAGGAGCATCGCCAACAGCGGCGTCAGGTTCGCCTGCTTGCGCGCGCCGTTGTAGCTGGGGATAACGATCGGCATCGGCTTGCTTGCCGGCGGGGTCAGGCGCAGAGTATACTGCTGCATCGCGGCGTAAAAGCCTTTCATCTCCGCTTCGCCTTCGCCTTTGATGCGCAGGGCGATTAATATTCCCCCCAGCTCCAGCTCCGGCACCTCGCCGTTCAGCATCCGCGCGTAGAGCGCACGGGCGGTCTCTTCATCCAGGTCGCGGGCATGATTCTTACCGCGGCCCACCTCTTTTATAATTTTGCTGTACTCCATGGCTCCCCCTGTTGCGTCACGCGCCGGCGTCAACGACGTTTGCGGCCTGTCTGTTTTGCTGTCTGTTTTGCTTTACGTTTTACTATAACCTCCGGGACGCCCGGCTGCTCTATGGGAAAAACAGGTAACGCGTTCAGTAGACGCGCGCCGTAGTTTTTGGTCAACAGACGCTTATCGTAAATCACCACCTCTCCCCAGCAGTGATGGCTACGGATCAGACGCCCCACCTGCTGAATAAGATTAAAGGAGGCGCTGGGCAAACTCTGTACCTCGAAGGGATAACGATTGAGGCTTTTCAGCCATTCGCCTTCGGTGATCACTACCGGGCTGTCGATGGGCGGAAAGGCGATTTTATGGATATGCACCTGGCTTAACAGATCGCCTTTTAAATCGAGACCTTCGGCGAAGGACTGCAGGCCCACCAGCACGCTGCGCTCGCCGCTTTCCACCCGTTTGCGATGCAGCTCCACCAGCCGGTAGCGCGGCTGGTCGCCCTGCACCAGCAGCATCAGGCGCAGATCGGTCACATGCTCCAGGAAGCGATTCATCGCTCGCCCGCTGGCGAACAGCACCAGCATCCCGAGATGTTTCTTGCTCTCCACCTGCTGGCGAAAATAGGCCGCCATCTCGGCGATGTGCTGCTCTTCGTTATCCATCAGCGGTTCATAGCGCATTTGAGGAATAATAATTTTCCCCTGCTCTACGTGGTTGAACGGCGAATCCAGCGCCACGAAGCGGTCGCCCGCTTTCTCCTTCAGGCCGCTCATCTCCTGCAGGCGCGAGAAGCTGTTTAGAGAGCGCAGCGTCGCTGACGTCACCACGATATGCGGCACGCTGCGCCACAGCAGTCGTTCAAGCTGATCGCTGACGCGGATGCCGACGCAGTGGAACCAGACGTGGATCTGGCCGTCGCGCACCACCCGCGTCGCCCATTTGGTCACCGGCGCGCCAGAGGACTGCGCCATCGACGCCAGACGCCACAGCTTGCTTTGGCTTTCAAACATGCCGAGGGCGCGGTTCATCTGCAGCAGCACCCGATGCAGGCGCACCACGTCATGGCTGCCGGTCTTTTCGCTGAGATCGTTAAGGAACAGCTCCGCCAGCCCGCGCAGCGTCTCGGTGAGCTTCGCCAGCCGCTGGCAGATCTCCATCACCTCCTGCGGCAGTTCGCCCATCGGGAAGCGATGCTCCGCGTCCTGACCGGCGGGCATATAGAGATTGAGAATATTATTCAACGACGCAATCAGCTCGAACAGCTCTTCGCAATGGCCGGCGAGCCGCTCCGCATTGGCCAGCGGCGGCGTGGTTTTCGGGCGGAACTGCTCCATGCAGGTAGCCACCAGCTTGCAGAACAGATCCAGCTGCAGGCGAAACCAGGGGGCGGTGATCTCGGCGCTCATCTCCAGCGCATCGCGGGCGACGTCCGGCAGATGATGGCCTTCGTCGAGGACCAGCAGCAGGTTTTTCGGCTCCGGCAGCACCGCCTCGCTCTCCATCGCCGCCATCACCAGCGCATGGTTGGCCACCACCACTTCCGCCTCCTGAATTTCCCGCCGCGCCACAAAGAACGGACACTCCCGATAGTAGTGGCAGTTGCGGTTCAGGCAGCTGGCCTTATCGGTGCTCAACCGGCTCCACAGCCCATCGTCGATGGCTTTGTCGGTATGGTCGCGCAGGCCGTCCCAGCGGTAGCTGTCGAGATCCTGCTTCAGCGTCGCGCACAGCTTCTGCTCGGCCTGGTTGTTCGGGGTGAGATCGTCGTCGAGGAAGGCCAGCAGATTCTGCTGCGTCGGCTCGGTGCTGGCCAGCGCCGTCAGATTGCGCGGGCAGACGTAGCGTCCGCGACCGAAGGCGGCGGTGAAGCGCAGGTCGGGGATAATCTTGCGCAGCAGCGGCAGGTCTTTACTGTAGATTTGATCCTGCAGGGCGACGTTGGCGGTGCTGACCACCAGCGTTTTTTGTTCCTCACGGGCGATGGCAATGCCGGGGATCAGATATGACAGCGTTTTACCAACGCCGGTCGGCGCTTCGATAGCCAGATGCCGGCCCTCATCCCCGGCGAGGGTTTTCGCCACATCAGCGATCATCTGCCGCTGCGGGGGGCGGGGAATAAAGTCCGGGATCTGTTCCTGAAGCGCCTTATACCAGGCGGCGATTTGCGCTTTCAGCGCAGCGGTCAAAGCCATGAGAAAACCTGAATACTGTATAAACAGCCACTATTGTGCCATTTTTGCCCGCCCGGAGGTATTGCTTTCTGCTCAGTGTGGAAGCGTGCTCGACAAATAGTGTAATGGAAAGAAAAAGGCCCGCCGCCGCGTAGCGGACAGACGGGCCTGAGCCGTACTTAACCGCATTCTCGCGGTCCGGGCATCAGCCTGTTATTCGCCAGCCGGTTTACGCGGGCGACGGCGGCGCGGCGGTTTGCCGTCCTGAGTGCGCGCTTTCGGCGCCTCGCCGTCCTGACGACGCGGGGCGCTGCTCTGGCTGCGCGGCTGTCCGCTGCGCCCCTGGCCCTGGCCGCCGCGTCCCTGACCACGACCGCCGCCGCGCTGCTGGCGACCGTTCTGGATAGGTTCGGCTTTAATGGACGGATCCGGCTCATAGCCGGCAATCGCGATGCGCGGGATCTCTTTCTTCAGCAGGCGCTCGATATCGCGCAGCAGCTTGTGCTCATCCACGCACACCAGCGACAAGGCTTCGCCGGTGGCCGCGGCGCGACCGGTACGGCCGATACGGTGGACATAATCTTCCGGCACGTTCGGCAGCTCGTAGTTCACCACGTGCGGCAGCTCTTCGATATCCAGACCGCGGGCGGCGATATCGGTCGCCACCAGCACGCGAATGCCGCCGGATTTAAAGTCGGCCAGCGCGCGGGTACGCGCCCCCTGGCTCTTGTTGCCATGGATCGCCGCGCTGCGGATGCCGTCTTTGTTGAGCTGCTCCGCGAGGTGGTTGGCGCCATGCTTGGTGCGGGTAAAGACCAGCACCTGCTGCCAGTTGCCTTCGCCGATAAGCTGCGACAGCAGCTCGCGCTTACGGTTTTTGTCAACAAAATGGACGTGCTGGGTGATCTGCTCGGAGGCCGTGTTGCGACGCGCCACTTCCACTTCCAGCGGGTTGTGCAGCAGTTTCTCAGCCAGGCCTTTGATCTCGTCGGAGAAGGTCGCCGAGAACAGCAGGTTCTGCCGACGCGGCGGCAGTTTAGCCAGTACGCGGCGGATGTCATGGATAAAGCCCATATCCAGCATGCGGTCCGCTTCATCCAGTACGAGGATTTCCACTTTATCGAGGCTGACGGCGTTCTGGTGTTCCAGGTCCAGCAGACGGCCCGGGGTGGCGACGAGGATATCGACGCCGCCGCGCAGCTTCATCATCTGCGGGTTGATGCTCACGCCGCCGAACACCACCAGCGAGCGAACATTCAGATATTTGCTGTAATCCCGCACGTTCTCGCCCACCTGCGCCGCCAGCTCGCGGGTCGGGGTCAGGATCAGCGCGCGCACCGGGCGACGACCCTTCGCGTGCGGCTCGTTCTGGATCAGGCGCTGCAGCAGCGGCAGAGTAAAGCCCGCCGTTTTACCGGTGCCGGTCTGGGCGCTGGCCATCAGGTCGCGGCCCTGCAGTACCGCCGGGATCGCCTGCTGCTGGATAGGGGTCGGCTCAACGTAGCCCTGCTCAGCGACAGCGCGCAGGATATCGGGATTCAGGCCAAGGGAATCAAAAGACATAACAACTCCGAACCGCCCCGGCCCGGTGAAGGGCGTAGTTTTCAGGGAGATTATTGCGATAAGAGATGGCAAAAACCACAATGCCATGAAGGGGCGCAGTCTAGCAGATTTTGTGACAGGCCGCATAAAATCTGCAAAAGAATGCCGCCCCTGGCTGGCGGGGGGAAGAAGGCCGCTGAGGGCGCTCAGCGGCCAGGCGGGTCGCCGCAGCGCGGTTAACGCAGACGATACTTAATTTTTTCAACGATCTTCGCGGTGGAGATGCCGTAGCGATCGTGGAGGGTCGGCAGCGCGCCGGCTAACAGGAACGCGTCAGGCAGCCCTACGGTATCCAGCTCGCAGCGAACCCCATTGCGCATCAGCAGGGCGGCCACCGCCTCTCCTAACCCGCCGACCGCGGTGTGGTTTTCGGCGGTGACCACCAGGCGACCCGGCTTCGACGCCTGTTCAATAATCGCTTGTTCATCCAGCGGTTTGATGGTCGGCACGTGCAGGACCGCCACGCTGATATTATCGTCCCGCAGCTTTTCAACCGCCTCCAGCGCGCGCATGGTCATTAGCCCGGAGGAGATAATCAACACGTCGTTGCCGTCCTCCAGCAGCTTCGCTTTGCCCAGTTCGAACTGATAGTCGTATTTATCCAGCACCAGCGGCACCTTCCCGCGAAGCAGGCGCATATAAACCGGGCCATGATGATCGGCAATGGCCGGTACCGCCTGCTCAATCTCCAGCGCATCGCAGGGATCGACGATGACCATTCCAGGGATACCACGCATGATCGCCAGATCTTCGGTGGCCTGATGACTGGGGCCATAGCCGGTCGTCAGGCCCGGTAGCGCCGCGCAAATCTTGACGTTCAGATGCTCTTCAGCGATCACCTGATGAATAAAATCATAGGCGCGACGGGTCGCAAAGGCGGCATAGGTGGTGGCGAAGGGAATAAATCCCTCCTTCGCCATGCCTCCCGCCGCCGCCATCAGCAGTTGCTCCGCCATTCCCATCTGGAAAAAGCGATCCGGGAAGGCCTGGGCGAAAATATGCAGGTCAGTATATTTTGACAGGTCCGCGGTCATACCGACGATCGCCGGGCGCTGCGCCGCGAGTTTCGACAGCGCGACGCCGAAGGGCGCAGAGACGGTGGCCTGGCCTTCATCGGCAATCGAAGCGATCATCGCCGACGTTTTTAAACGGGGTTTACTCTGGCTCATTACAGCACTCCTTCCGGTTTGTTAGCGTCCAGCACCGCAATCGCTTTTTGCCATTCGTCGGCATCGACGCGAATAAAATGGTTCTTATCGCGGGTTTCGAGGAACGGCACCCCTTTGCCCATCAGCGTGTCGCATAAAATGACCCGCGGCTGGTTGCCGGAATAACTTTTCGCGTTGTCAAAGGCGGCCATCACCGCCGACAGATCGTTACCGTCCACGCGCTGCACGTACCAGCCGAAGGCGGCCCATTTATCCTGCAGCGGCTCAAAGCCGAGGATTTTGCGTGAATCGCCGTCGGCCTGCTGTTTGTTGACGTCGACAAGGTTAATCAGGTTGGTCAGGCCATAGTGAGCCGCCGACATCGCCGCTTCCCAGGTCGAACCTTCATCCAGCTCCCCATCGGACATCGAGTTATAGACCCAGGCCTTGCTCTGTTTCTGCCGCAGGCCGAGCGCCATGCCGACGGCGATAGACAGCCCCTGCCCCAGCGAGCCGCCGGACATCTCCATCCCCGGGGTGTAGGTCGCCATGCCGGACATCGGCAGGCGGCTGTCGTCGGAGCCGTAGGTTTCCAGTTCCGCTTCCGGAATAATGCCCGCCTCCAGCAACGCGGCATAATAAGCGATAGCGTAATGGCCATGAGAAAGCAGGAAGCGATCGCGCCCCTCCCACTCAGGATCTTCCGGGCGATAGGTCATGGCGTAACTGAAGGCGGTAGCCAGCACATCGGCATACCCCAGCGCCTGGCCAATATAGCCCTGCCCCTGAACTTCCACCATTTGCAGGGCATAGCGGCGGATACGCCACGCCGCCGCGGCGACTTTTTGTGATTCGGTGATGTTCATCTCTGTGCCTCGCTTAGTGAATTAACATGCCGCCGTTAACGTCCAGGGTGATACCGGTGGAGTAGGAAGAGAGGTCGCTGCCGAGGAACAGCGCGGCGCGGGCGATGTCCACCGCGTCGCCGAGGCGGTTCATCGGAATGCCGGCAAGAATATTGGCCGTCATGTCGTCCGTCAGCTTGCCGGCGGTAATGTCGGTCTGAATTAGCCCCGGGGTGATGCAGTTAACGCGGACGTTGTCCGGGCCAAGCTCGCGCGCCATCGCCCGCGCCAGGCCGAGCACGCCGGCTTTTGCCGCGCTGTAGTGCGGACCGCCGAAAATACCGCCGCCGCGCTGGGCGGAAACGGACGAGATGCAGACGATGCTGCCGGATTTTTGCGACCGCATCGTGGGGATCACCGCCTGTGACATCAGCAGCGTGCCGCGCAGGCTGACATCGAGCACCGCGTCATAGTTGGCGCGCTTGATGTCCATTAGCTTCAGCGGCTGGGTGATCCCGGCGTTATTGACCAGCACATCGACCCGGCCGTATTTCGCCAGAATCTGTTCGATGGCCGCCTGCACCTGCACTTCGTCGGCGACGTTCGCCGCCAGGCCGAGATGGCCTTCGCCCAGCGCCGCCGCGGCGGTTTTACTGGCTTCGCCATTGAGGTCGATAATGACCACTTTCGCGCCGTTTTCGGCGAATAATTTCGCGGCCGCAAAACCCAAACCGCGTGCGGAGGCCGCGCCAGTAATAATGGCGACTTTATCTTTTAATAACATAGTTTCACTCCATGACATTACGTCATATTAATTAACAGGTTCTATTTTCGTTATTGTGGCTCATCGAGGAAAAGAATCACCACCAAACCGATTGCGGCGCAGATACCAAAATAGGTAAAGACAGAATTAAAGCTCCCCGTTTTATCCAGTAAGAAACCGGCCACCATCGGCGCCACAAATCCGCCGAGGTTGCCGCCGCTATTAATAATGGAAGAGGCGATCGGATAGGTTTTGCTGTCCGAAACGGCCATACCGTAGGCGGTAAAAGCCGGCCAGCCGATATTCAAACAGAAACCGACAAAGAATAAACCAATACAGACCGCCAGACTGCTTGCCGGTATATTCAGCATAATTAACATCATGACTACGGTTGATACCGCTGTGAATATCATGGTTGGTTTACGCCGGCGGCCTAATAATTTATCCGAAATCCATCCTCCGCCAATCGCGCCAATAAAGCCGCCGATGCACGGCATACTGGCCACGAAGCCCATACTCATCACATCGAAACCGCGCTCTTTCACTAAATACAGCGGGATCCAGGTTAATAATCCATATAACACGCTGACCATCATAAAATATGCGAGGCAGTCTCCGAGAATATTTTTTGAGGTAAATAATTCCTTCGCCGTATCCACAGGCGGCATTTTTTTCACCCGGATAATTTTATCCAGCCAGGTGAAGCGATCGGCGATTAATATATTTTCACGTACACCGTCATTATGATGGCTGTCCCGCCCGGCATTAATCTCTGCCAGTTCGCTTTGAGATACGAATCCGCTTTCCGCGGGCTTTGACTTCACCAACAGGTACCACGCTATCGCTGCTACGATCCCGGGAATAGCAAAGGAGAAAAAGACCCACCGCCAGCCCCAGGTCACCGCAATCCACACCGCCAGCGGCGGCACGATAATCGGGGCAAACATGGTCGCCGCGATGTAAACGCCGGTTGCCGTGGCTTTCTCTTTCGGCGGAAACCAGTTGTTTATCGTCGACGCCAGCCCCACCGGGCAGGGACCTTCGCTTAGTCCCAAGCCCAGCCGCACCAGCTTCAGGCCAAATACGGAGCTCACCGTGCCCATCAGCCAGGTAAAAGCGGAGAAGCCGAAAATAGATAGCGAAACCAGCCCTCGAGTGCCGCGTCTGGCGATGAAAAAGCCGGCCGGGATCTGGCTGACCGCATAGCCGAGGAAAAACATACTGGCAATCGCTCCGGCCTCAAAATTATTGATATGAAATTCATCAATGATAAACGGCAGTACCGCGCCGATATTCGTTCTGTCGGCGTAATTGATGGCATACACCAGGAAAATCATCGTCAAAACCACATAACGATATTTTGTTTTCCTGGCGTCAGTACAGACCAGCGTATCTATACGTGACATAGGGTTTCCTCATCTTATACCTCATCCACTTCGCCGTAGGTTGCCGCCTGGGTTCGCCGCGTTTCACGCGCCCTGGCGCAACAAGAGAGACATGTCTTTTCGCACAGCGAAACAGGTGGTTAGGTGTTTTATTATTGCGACCCAAGCGCATCGCAGTTTGTGATCAGGCCTGTGAGGGGAATATAACAACCCAAAAATGAAAAGGTATTCAAAAAAGCTCAATTATGATTGAGAAAAATTGAGTTAGTGACTCCCCGCAAATTTTAGCGTTTACTGAGAGGGGCGATTTTAACGAGATAAATTGTTAAGCCCATCACAAATTAAAAGGTTATTTTCGCTTTTCCCTATGCTGTTCATCACGGCTGCGCCACGCTGTTCGCCATTTTCTTTTATTCGCGCCCCGCGCAGGATGCCGCCATGAGTCAACCGCTGCCCAATAAAAATCTGCCGATGCCCTCTTTACGCAATATCCAGGCTTTTATTGAAGTCGCCGCAACCGGCAGCCTCAACCTGGCCGCAGAGAACCTCAACATTACCGCCTCGGCGGTCAGCCACCAGATAGCCAGTCTGGAGCACTTGCTGGGAAAAAAACTGTTCTCCCGCAGCAGCAAAGGCGTGATGTTAACCGCAGTGGGAGAAAAATATCTCAAAGAGGTCTCCGGAGCGCTGAATATGATTGGCCAGGCCACCAGCCAGGTGATCAACGATATTCATCAGGATTATTTACGTATTCACTCAGCGCCGAGCTTCGGCCTGCTGTGGCTGATGCCGCGGCTGGATAAATTCCGTCAGGCGTGGCCGGAGCTAAAAATTAGCCTGACCTGCTCTTACGAAAGCATTCAGTTCTCCCGGGATAATATTGATATCGATATTCGCCACGGGCTGTCGCAGTGGCCGACGCTGCTGGTCAGGACCATTAAAAATGAGTGCGTCCTTCCCTACAGCGCCTCCTCTTATTTAGCCCGCCATGCGGTTCGCGCCCCGGAAGATCTGCTGGCCTGCGATCTGATCCATTCCGACAGCACCTTAATTAACTGGAGCAACTGGCTGTCGTGGCACAAGGTCCGCGGCTGGCACAAAAACTTTATCTTTAATTTCGACCGGTCGTACATGAGCATCGAGGCGGCCCGAATGGGGATGGGGGTGATCCTGGAAAGCAATCTGCTGGCCGGCGGCCACGTGCGTCAGGGGCAGCTGACGCCGGTGTTTGCCGACGAGCGGAGTATGCCGGTCGGCGCGCACCACTTCGTCCTTCCCCACGCCAATGAACAGAAGGAAAAGGTCCAGCGCTTCTTCGCCTGGGTCGCCGGGGAGCTACAGGAAGACGGTTTTCATATTTAGTCCTGGCAGGTGGACAAACCGCCAGTCGGCGCCTAAAGTTAATCAATCGATTGATTAATTTTTTCAGAGCGCGATGACCAGTAAAGGCGAACAGGCAAAAAGCCAGCTTATCGCGGCCGCTATCGCCCAGTTTGGCGAGTACGGCCAGCATGCCACCACCCGCGATATCGCCGCCCAGGCCGGGCAGAATATCGCCGCTATCACCTACTATTTTGGCTCGAAAGACGACCTGTATCTCGCCTGCGGCCAGTGGATCGCCGATTTTATCGGTGACAATTTTCGCCCGCACGCCGAAGCGGCGGAGGCCCTGCTCGCCGGAGAGTCGCCGGATCGCCAGGCGATCCGCGCCCTCATCCTCAGCGCCTGCCATAACATGATCCTGCTGCTGACCCAGGATGATACGGTCAACTTGAGCAAATTTATTTCCCGGGAACAGCTGGCGCCCACCGCCGCGTACCATCTGATCCACCAGCAGGTGATCGCCCCCCTGCACCACTATCTCACCCGGCTGATCGCCGCCTGGACGGGTCGCGATGCCGGTGATACGCAAATGATCCTCCATACCCACGCCCTGCTGGGCGAGGTGCTCGCTTTCCGTCTCGGGCGTGAAACCATCCTGCTGCGCACCGGCTGGACGCAGTTTGACGCGCAAAAAACCGAACAGATTTTTGAGGTCATTACCTGTCATATCGATTTCATTCTGCATGGGTTATCGCAAAGGAGTTTGGGCTGATGAAAAAACCCGTCGTCGTCATTCTGCTGATCGTGATTCTTCTCGCCGCGCTGGGCGGCGGCTGGTGGTGGTACCAGAGCAGCCGGCAGCAGCCGCTGACTCTGTATGGCAATGTCGATATCCGCACCGTCAATATGAGCTTCCGCGTCGGCGGCAGACTGGCCTCGCTGACCGTCGACGAAGGCGACAGCATCCGCGCCGGGCAAACCCTCGGCGAGCTTGACCGTGCCCCCTATGAAAACGCCCTGCTGCAGGCGCAGGCCAACGTCTCCACCGCCCAGGCGCAGTATGACCTAATGATGGCCGGCTACCGCTCGGAAGAGATTGCCCAGGCCGCGGCGGCAGTGAATCAGGCGCAGGCCGCTTACGACTACGCGCAAAACTTTTATCAGCGCCAGCTGGGTTTACGCGCCAGCAGCGCCATTTCCGCCAACGATCTGGAGAACGCCCGCTCCTCGCGCGACCAGGCGCAGGCAACGCTGAAGTCAGCGCAGGATAAACTGCGTCAATACCGCGCAGGCAATCGTCCGCAGGAGATAGCCCAGGCCAAAGCCAGCCTCGAACAGGCGCAGGCGGCGCTGGCCCAGGCTAAACTGGACCTGCACGATACCGTGCTGACCGCCCCTTCCGACGGCACGCTGATGACCCGCGCCGTCGAGCCCGGCACTATGCTCAACGCCGGCGGCACCGTGCTAACCCTCTCCCTGACCCATCCAGTATGGGTCCGCGCCTACGTTGACGAGAAAAACCTCGGCCAGGCGCAGCCGGGACAAGCAGTGCTGCTCTATACCGACAGCCGGCCGGATAAGCCCTATCACGGCAAAATCGGCTTTGTCTCGCCGAGCGCTGAGTTCACGCCGAAGACTGTCGAGACGCCGGATCTGCGCACCGATCTGGTCTACCGTCTGCGCATCGTGGTAACCGACGCCGACGGCGCGCTGCGCCAGGGGATGCCGGTGACCGTCTCCTTTGACAACGGGAACGGACATGAGTGAGGCCGTCATCGCCTTAAACGGCCTGAGCCGCCGTTTCCCCGGGATGGACAGGCCAGCGGTGGCCCCGCTGACCTGTACGATCCGCGCCGGCTACGTCACGGGGCTGGTGGGCCCCGACGGCGCAGGGAAAACCACCCTCATGCGGATGCTCGCCGGGTTGCTTAAGCCTGATGAGGGCAGCGCCAGGGTGATTGGCTTTGATCCGCTAAAAGACGACAGCGCTCTGCACGCGGTGCTCGGCTATATGCCGCAGAAGTTCGGCCTGTATGAAGATCTGACGGTGATGGAAAACCTCACCCTGTACGCCGATCTGCGCAGCGTCACCGGCGAGGCGCGGAAGAAAATTTTCGACCGCCTGCTGGAATTCACCGCCCTTGGCCCGTTCACCGGGCGGCTGGCGGGCAAGCTCTCCGGCGGCATGAAGCAAAAGCTGGGGCTCGCCTGTACCCTGGTGGGTGACCCGAAGGTGCTGCTGCTGGATGAGCCCGGCGTCGGCGTCGATCCGATCTCTCGCCGCGAGCTATGGCAGATGGTGCACGAGCTGGCCGGCGACGGCATGCTGATCCTGTGGAGCACCTCTTATCTCGATGAAGCCGAGCAGTGTCGCGATGTGCTGCTGATGAACGAAGGTAAACTGCTCTATCAAGGAGAGCCGACGGCCCTGACACAAACCATGGCCGGGCGCAGCTTTCTGGTCTCCAGCCCGCAGGAGAACAACCGCCGCCTGCTGCAGCGGGCGCTGAAGCTGCCGCAGGTTAGCGACGGCGTGATTCAGGGCAAATCGGTGCGTCTGATCCTGAAAAAGGAGGCGCGCATCGATGAGGTTCAGCAACATGACGATATGCCGTCGCTGCAGGTGACCGACACCGCGCCGCGCTTTGAAGACGCCTTTATCGACCTGCTCGGCGGCGCCGGGACCGCCGAATCGCCGCTGGGGGCGATTATCCATCGCGTTGACGGCAGCAAAGACGAAACGGTGATTGAGGCGCAGTCGCTGACTAAAAAATTTGGCGATTTCGCCGCCACCGACCACGTCGATTTCCAGGTCAAGCGCGGCGAGATCTTCGGCCTGCTCGGCCCCAACGGCGCAGGGAAATCCACCACCTTCAAAATGATGTGCGGCCTGCTGGTGCCCACCTCCGGCAAAGCGCTGGTGCTGGGGATGGATCTCAAGGTCAGCTCCGGCAAGGCGCGTCAGCATCTGGGCTATATGGCGCAAAAATTTTCGCTGTACGGCAACCTCAGCGTAGAGCAGAACCTGCGCTTTTTCTCCGGGGTCTACGGCCTGCGTGGCCGGGCGCAAAATGACAAAATTGCCCGTATGAGCGATGCCTTCGGTCTGAACAGCATCGCCCGCCACGCTGCCGACGAGCTGCCGCTCGGCTATAAGCAGCGGCTGGCGCTGGCCTGCTCCTTGATGCATGAACCCGACATTCTTTTTCTCGACGAACCCACCTCCGGGGTCGATCCCCTCACCCGTCGCGAGTTTTGGCTGCATATCAACAGCATGGTGGATAAAGGGGTGACGGTGATGGTCACCACTCACTTTATGGATGAGGCGGAGTATTGCGACCGCATTGGGCTGGTCTATCACGGCAAGCTTATCGCCAGCGGCACCCCGGACGCGCTGAAGGCCCAGGCGGCGGATGACAACCAGACGGACCCGACCATGGAGCAGGCGTTTATTACCCTGATTAACCGTTGGGATAAGGAGAATGGCCATGAGCAGTAATCTCCTCTCCTGGCGGCGGGTCCGCGCCCTGTGCGTCAAAGAGACCCGGCAGATCGTCCGCGATCCCAGCAGCTGGCTGATTGCGGTGGTGATCCCTCTGCTGCTGCTGTTTATCTTCGGCTACGGCATTAATCTCGACTCCAGTAAGCTGCGGGTGGGGGTTCTGCTGGAGCAGCAGAGCGAAGAGGCGCTGGACTTCGTGCATACCATGACCGGCTCGCCTTATATCGACGCCACGGTCAGCGATAATCGCCAGCAGCTGATTCAAATGATGCAGGCCGGGCGCATCCGCGCCATGGTGGTCATTCCCGTCGACTTTGACCGCCAGATGGCGCGCCCCGGCGCCGACGCGCCAATTCAGTTGATTACCGACGGCAGCGAGCCCAATACCGCTAACTTCGCCCAGGGCTACGTGGAGGGTATCTGGCAGATCTGGCAGCAGCAGCGGGCGGAAGATCGCGGCGAGACCTTTGAACCGCTGATCGACGTGCAGATGCGCTACTGGTTTAACCCGGCGGCCATCAGCCAGCACTTTATTATCCCCGGGGCAATCACCATTATCATGACCGTGGTCGGCGCCATATTGACCTCGCTGGTGGTGGCCCGCGAATGGGAGCGCGGCACCATGGAGGCGCTGCTGTCGACGGAGATCACCCGCGCTGAACTGCTGCTGTGCAAGCTCATCCCCTACTACTTCCTCGGCATGCTGGCGATGCTGCTGTGTATGCTGGTGTCGGTGTTTATTCTCGGCGTCCCCTATCGCGGTTCGCTGCCGATCCTGTTTGTCATCACCAGTCTGTTTTTGCTCAGTACCCTGGGGATGGGACTGCTGATCTCGACGATCACCCGCAACCAGTTTAACGCCGCGCAGGTGGCGCTGAACGCCGCCTTTTTACCGTCGATAATGCTGTCCGGGTTTATTTTCCAGATAGACAGCATGCCGGCGGTGATCCGCGCGGTGACCTATGTGATCCCGGCGCGCTATTTCGTCAACACCCTGCAAAGCCTGTTTCTGGCGGGCAATATTCCGGTGGTGCTGCTGGTGAATGTGCTGTTTTTGATTGCTTCGGCGGTGATGTTTATCGGCCTGACGTGGCTGAAAACCAAACGGCGTCTGGATTAGGTTTTGCCCGGTGGCGCTGCGCTGACCGGGCCTACGGTTTAACCAACATCGATTATACGGTTCGCCGATCCCGTGGGCCGGGCGTACGCAGTGCCGCCCGGCGTTGTTGAATGGGCCAAAGGAGCTATTATGTTTCACCGTTTATGGACATTGATCCGCAAAGAGCTGCAGTCGCTGCTGCGCGAACCGCAGACGCGGGCGATTTTAATCATGCCCGTGCTGATTCAGGTGCTGCTGTTTCCCTTTGCCGCGACGCTGGAGGTGACCAACGCCACCATCGCCATCTATAACGAGGACAGCGGTCGCCACGCGGTGGAACTCACTCAGCGCTTTGCCCGCGCCAAAGCCTTTACCCACGTCCTGCTGCTGAAAAGCCCGCAGGCGATCCAGCCGACCATCGATGAACAAAAAGCCCTGCTGGTGGTGCGCTTCCCGGCGGATTTCTCACGCAACCTCGACAACTATCAAACCGCCCCGCTGCAGCTCCTGCTCGACGGGCGCAACTCCAACAGCGCGCAAATCGCCGCCAACTATCTGCAGCAGGTCGTGAAAAATTACCAGCAGGAACTGCTGGAGGACAAAGCGAAGCCGAACAATAGCGAACTGGTGGTGCGCAACTGGTATAACCCGAATCTCGACTACAAGTGGTTCGTGGTGCCGTCGCTCATCGCCATGATCACCACCATCGGGGTGATGATCGTCACCTCGCTGTCGGTGGCCCGCGAGCGCGAGCAGGGCACCCTCGATCAGTTGCTGGTCTCGCCTCTCGCCACCTGGCAAATCTTTGTTGGTAAAGCGGTGCCGGCGCTGATCGTCGCCACCCTGCAGGCGACTATCGTGCTGGCGATTGGTATCTGGGCCTATCAGATCCCGTTTGCCGGCTCGCTGCTGCTGTTCTATTTCACCATGGTGATTTACGGTCTATCGCTGGTGGGCTTTGGCTTATTGATCTCATCGCTGTGCGCCACGCAGCAGCAGGCGTTTATCGGCGTGTTCGTCTTTATGATGCCGGCGATTCTTCTCTCCGGCTACGTTTCACCGGTGGAAAACATGCCGCAGTGGCTGCAGGATCTGACCTGGATAAACCCGATCCGCCACTTTACCGATATCACCAAGCAAATTTATCTGAAGGATGCGAGTCTGGAGATTGTGTGGGGAAGTTTGTGGCCGCTACTGGTCATAGCGGCCACCACCGGCTCAGCGGCGTATGCGATGTTCCGAAGAAAGATTGCGTAATTTTTTATCTTTCGCCAGCAGCGAGACCACCGCCGGGCCTGCCAGTATCACCAGCCCGGCGAGGGCCAGCAGCAGGTTGTTGTGCAGCACGCGCGACAGCAGCCACAGCGCTATCATGGCGGCGCCGAAGTACCAGGTGGTGGTGAGCTCCTCAAGGAAGTCTCCCACATCGCGCCAGCGCGCCTCGTGATGACGCTGCAGAAACAGCATCGCCAGCAGCGTGACGCTGTAGAGGACGCACAGCCCTAATCCGACGCGCACCAGCGCGCCGCTCATCCATCCCATCACCAGCACTGCCACGACCAGTAGATGCAACATAATCTGCCAGCAACTAAGACCTGTTGCGACGCGTACACGTTGTTGCCACTTCATGGCTTCTCTCCTGAAGGATTTTTCTCTGCTACTCAGAGTACCGCACTTTACGGAAAATTCCGTAACACCGCATCTTTTTGTGACGTCTACTACACTATTTTATTCAGGAAAGTGACATTTACTGGAGAATTATGGCTGAGCCAACGTCGGGATTTTCGTTGAACGTGCTGACAATTAACACCCATAAAGGCTTTACGGCGTTTAATCGGCGTTTTATTTTGCCCGAGCTGCGCGAAGCCGTTCGCAGCGTCAGCGCTGACATAGTTTGCCTGCAGGAAGTGATGGGCGCTCACGAAGTTCACCCGCTGCATATCGAAAACTGGCCAGATACGACCCATTACGAATTTCTCGCCGACACCATGTGGAGCGACTACGCCTATGGGCGCAACGCGGTCTATCCGGAAGGTCACCATGGCAATGCCGTGCTGTCGCGCTTCCCGATTGAATACTATGAGAATCGCGATATCTCGGTCGGCAACGGGGAGAAACGCGGCCTGCTGTACTGCCGCATCGTGCCGCCTCAGAGCGGCGTCACGATTCACGTCATTTGCGTTCATCTCGGACTGCGTGCCGACCAGCGGCAGGCGCAGCTGGGGATGCTGACGGAATGGGTCAACACCCTGCCCGCCGGCGAGCCGGTGGTGGTGGCCGGGGATTTTAACGACTGGCGTCAGCAGGCTAACCAGCCGTTAAAAGCCCAGGCGGGGCTGGAAGAGATTTTTACCCGCGCCCGCGGACGCCCGGCGCGCACCTTTCCGGTCAGTTTTCCGCTGCTGCGCCTCGATCGCATTTACGTCAAGAACGCCCACGCCAGCCGCCCGAAGGCGCTGGCCCTCAAACAGTGGCGGCATTTGTCCGATCATGCACCCCTTAGCGTGGAGATTCATTTGTGAAATGTCGTTGGCAGGAAGGCAACCGCATTACGCTACTGGAGAACGGCGACCAGTACTATCCGGCGCTGTTTGCGGCCATCGGTCGCGCCAGCCGGCGGGTGATCCTCGAATCCTTTATCTGGTTTGAAGATGAGGTCGGCCGGCGGCTGCACGCGGTTCTGCTGAAGGCCGCCCGCCGCGGCATCCAGGTGGAAGTGCTGCTTGACGGCTACGGCTCGCCGGATCTTAGCGATGAGTTTGTCGGCGAACTGACCGCCGCCGGGGTGATTTTCCGCTATTACGATCCGCGCCCTAAGCTGATGGGAATGCGCACTAACCTGTTCCGTCGCATGCACCGTAAAATCGTGGTGATCGACGACACCACCGCCTTTGTCGGCGGCATTAACTACTCCGCCGAACATATGAGCGACTATGGCCCGGAGGCGAAGCAGGATTACACGGTGCAGGTCGAGGGGCCGGTGGTGCTCGATATTCTGCAGTTCGAACTGGAGAATCTGCCCAACAGCGAAACCACCCGCCGCTGGTGGCGCCGTCGTCGCCATCAGCCGGAGATCAACCAGACCCCCGGCGAGGCGCAGGCGCTGTTCGTCTGGCGCGATAATCAGGATCACCGCGACGATATCGAACGCCACTACCTGAAGATGCTGACCAGCGCCCGCCGGGAGGTGATAATCGCGAACGCCTATTTTTTCCCCGGCTACCGTCTGCTGCATGCGATGCGCAATGCCGCGCGGCGCGGGGTGCGGGTGAAGCTGATCGTCCAGGGCGAACCGGATATTCCAATTGTGAAATTTGGCGCCCACCTGCTCTATCACTACCTCGTCAAAGGCGGCGTGCAGATCTACGAATATCGCCGCCGTCCGCTGCATGGCAAAGTCGCCCTGGCGGACGACCACTGGGCCACCGTCGGGTCGAGCAACCTGGACCCGCTCAGCCTGTCGCTGAATCTGGAAGCCAATCTGATCATCCACGACCGGGTGTTTAACCAGACGCTGCGCGATAACCTTAACGGGCTTATCGCCCGGGATTGCCAGCGGATCGATAAAGCAATGCTGCCGAAACGCAACTGGTGGCGGCTGGGGGTGAGCGTGATGGCCTTCCACTTTCTGCGCCACTTTCCGGCGTGGGTCGGCTGGCTGCCGGCCCATACTCCGCGGCTGGCCAGGGTTAGCCCGCCGGTGCAGCCGGAGATTGAAACGCAGGATCGCGTCGAGTCACCTACCAGGGATAATCCACTATGAGCAAATCGCACCCGCGCTGGCGGATGGCAAAAAGAGTGCTGACCGTGCTCTTTTTTATCGCCGTGATCGTCCTGCTGGTCATTTACGCGCAGAAGGTCGACTGGCAGGAAGTGTGGAAGGTGATCCGCGGCTACGATCGGCTGGCCTTGTTCAGCGCCATTGCGCTGGTCATCGTCAGCTATCTGATCTACGGCTGCTACGATCTGCTTGGCCGCGCCTGGTGCGGACACAAGCTAGCGAAACGCCAGGTAATGCTGGTGTCGTTTATCTGCTATGCCTTCAACCTGACCCTCAGCACCTGGGTCGGCGGCATCGGCATGCGCTACCGGCTGTACTCTCGGCTGGGGCTGAACAATAGCACCATCACCCGTATTTTTTCCTTAAGCATCACCACCAACTGGCTGGGCTATATCCTGCTCGGTGGGGTGATCTTTACGGCGGATCTGGTGAAGCTGCCGTCGCACTGGTACATCAGCCAGACCACCCTGCGGATTATCGGCGGAGCGATGCTATTTCTCACGCTGTGCTATCTCTTCGGCTGCGCGTTCGCCAAACGCCGTCACCTGACGATCAAAGGCCAGCGGCTGGTGCTGCCCTCCTGGCGATTCGCGCTGCTGCAGATGGGGGTCTCGGCGGCGAACTGGATGGCGATGGGGGCGATCATCTGGCTGCTGTTGGGCAGCGAGATTAACTATTTCCTGGTATTGGGAGTGCTGCTGGTGAGCAGTATCGCCGGGGTGATTATCCACATCCCGGCCGGGATTGGCGTGCTGGAGGCGGTGTTTATCGCCATGCTCTCCGGGGAAGAGATTTCGAAGGGGGCGATCATCGCCGCCCTCCTCGCCTGGCGCGCGCTCTATTATTTCCTGCCGCTGCTGCTGGCGACGGTGGCCTATCTGCTGCTGGAGAGTCGGGCGAAAAAGCTGCGGCAAAAGAACCAGCGCAAGCTGGCCCGCGAGTGAAATCGCCCGGCGGCGCTGCGCTTGCGCGGGCCTACGGGGTGTGAGCCTGTGAGGGGGGTCCTCCAGGCCGGGTAAGGCGCAGCCGTCACCCGGCAACATCACGGGTACTGCGCCTGACGTCTCGCCCGGCGGCGCTGCGCTTGCATGGGCCTGAACGCCAGCCGGACTGTTTCCGGGAGAGGGGAAGCACTGCCGTGGGGTTGTTTATGTTATCGGTGGCTTCAGCGTAGTATGCGCTCCCGGCTAGTCTTCTGCGTTATGTCTCTTACGGCGCGGGGAGCGCACAGGGGGCGGCCAGTCGCCGCCGCCCCCTGTACCCCCGGGCTCCGG